>JAQVIX010000088.1 GCA_028695495.1 Candidatus Cloacimonadota bacterium
ATTTATTGGATAGATGATTACAAAGGTGCCCCGTGTAATAGGCAGATACCGCCCCCAATAGTTTCACTCCTTGATTTATTGGATAGATGATTACAAAGGTGCCCCGTGTAATAGGCAGATACCGCCCCCAATAGTTTCAATCCTTGATTTATTGGATAGATGATTACAAAGTGGTTAATCATTGTTGATCTCCTTCTCTGATATATGTTTCAATCCTTGATTTATTGGATAGATGATTATAAAGCCCAGCGCCATCTTTATTTGGGGTTGAAGTGCCAAAAGTTTCAATCCTTGATTTATTGGATAGATGATTACAAAGTCATTCCCCCACTACTATTTACGTTGAGCCCAACACGTTTCAATCCTTGATTTATTGGATAGATGATTACAAAGCTCATCTCCCACCTTGGCATTACTGAAATCAGGTTGTTTCAATCCTTGATTTATTGGATAGATGATTACAAAGGTTAATATCCACACGCATATGATATAGCTTCTCGCGTTTCAATCCTTGATTTATTGGATAGATGATTACAAAGATAGCTTCTCGCCAACTACCACAGAAGCGCTTGTTTGTTTCAATCCTTGATTTATTGGATAGATGATTACAAAGTAACCCTTCTCTGCCGCGCCAAACCAAGACCTAATCGTTTCAATCCTTGATTTATTGGATAGATGATTACAAAGATCACCACAGAATACTACCAAACCAACATAAAAGGAGGTTTCAATCCTTGATTTATTGGATAGATGATTACAAAGCTCCTCATATCCGAGCTTCTCAAGCTCGGGGGGGTTGTTTCAATCCTTGATTTATTGGATAGATGATTACAAAGATGCAGGCTTTTGGCTTGTGTATTGGCTTGTGTGGGTTTCAATCCTTGATTTATTGGATAGATGATTACAAAGCGGATTAGAGGAGCTAAAAAAGAAAGCTGAGCAGTTTGAGTTTCAATCCTTGATTTATTGGATAGATGATTACAAAGCTTCTTTGTCCCGGACACATAGATATTGTAAGAATGTTTCAATCCTTGATTTATTGGATAGATGATTACAAAGTTTCACAAGAGCGGAAGCCAATGTAATCGCCACATCAGTTTCAATCCTTGATTTATTGGATAGATGATTACAAAGAAGCGGCATAACGTAAGCTATTGAAAGACAATAAGAGTTTCAATCCTTGATTTATTGGATAGATGATTACAAAGAGCGTTATTTGACTTTTTGGATTGGCGGAGTTAAAGTTTCAATCCTTGATTTATTGGATAGATGATTACAAAGGGTTGGAAATAGTGCGAGGTGAATAATGAAACCCCTGTTTCAATCCTTGATTTATTGGATAGATGATTACAAAGAGTCCCCTCTTTGTATCCATCGCTTTTATAGCAAGTTAGCTTATTATCCCAGAATGCGAAAATTCAGGCATATTGCTGCTATTCGCTTCAAATAAGCATCAATTTATCTTCTCAGACACTTAAAAAACACTCTATACAAGGGCAAAGAACAAATAATATCGAAATCTGTCAATAAGTTTCGCTCAGGCGATGCAGATATTCCGGTAGCAGCAATCTTCGCATTTCCTTTTTACTGCTTTTGTATTAGGAAATATCCCATCTCTGGTAATTTTAAAAATCTTGTTTACTACGTCAAGCGCTTTTTTCTTCATGGCATCGGTTATCTCAAATATTTCCAGGTGGTTTTTGCTGCGTATATATACGATGGCAGCCTGGTTTACGGGTCGTTCAAAGTTTTCTTCGATCAAAAGCGCATATAGGCTTTGTTGCATTTTGTGCGTTTTATAGAGTTTATTTTCCCAGTAGGCATATTTGTAATCCAGGGGCATGGCATTGCCATTACCCAAAACTAGCACTTCATCTACTTTTCCTACCAAGTGCAATTTTTCCGAACTGAGGTACACATCCAGGTATTTATCTATGGCATTTAAGCGTTTGCGCAGATAGTCTTTATTTTCCACCAATTTCTTTTCGTGGATATCCCGCCCTTTATTTACCAAAGTTCGCTTGTGTTCGTGTTGTTCTATGCCCAATACATTCATAAAGTACACGAATCTGGGGCAATACATATATTCCACCACGTCGGAAGGGGTTACAAAGTCAAATTGCATATTTCCACCTTACAGAAGGAGTGCTTTTACTTCGTCTGTAACGAGCTTTGGATCAAAGGCTTGCCCCAAGAGCACACAACTATGAAAATCTTCCCGGCACATAGGAAAGATATATACTCTATCCACGCTTAGATCGATAAGGTCTTCGATGATAGTGCGCAATTCTTTTACTTTAGTTTTGTTGATATCTCCCAGCCATACGGAGTATTGCACTCGGTAGATGCCCGCTTTTTGACAGGCTTTTGCCACTTTGTTTCGGGCTTTATCTTTTACAATGTCGTACATTACCCAGGTGAGCATTCTTCCTCCTCTGCTTCAAAGCTTTCTTTGGGGTTCAAAAAGTTTGCAAGCTGAGTTTCAATAGAGCTTTCTAAATAGCGTTCATTTCTGCCAATAATATAATTTGCAAAGGCGTGAGCATCGGTTTGGATTTTATCTATACGTTTGCGATTTTTATTTCGATAGCGGATGATGGTATCCAGATATTCCAAGAAGTAAGGGGCAAAAAACTTTTTTCCTTCCGTGCTTAGTTTGAGTCCCTTGTGCACAGCTTCCAGATATTCCGGCTTCACTTTTTGGCGGGAAAAGAGGTAAAAAACGGGTTCATCTGCCAGGCTGCGGTAAGCTTCTATAAAGTCGAAAACAAAGCTTTTCTTATTGTAATTATCCGTGTGCAAAAGCCCGATATAGGGGTCTAAACCGGCAATGATCAGGGCACGCTCCGTTTTGGAATACAGGATGCCATAAGCATAATTCAAAAAGGCATTGAAGGCGTCGTGCGCAGGGCGGGAGCTACGCCCTTTGAAGGTATATGCGCTTGGAATTAGTTCGCTAAGGGTGCCAAAATAGATGCGGGAAGCGCTGCCTTCCAAGCCCATGATGGTGGGGGAGATTTCGCTCAAAGTGCCCTCGGCATTGTACAGCGAGATAGCATAGCTGCGCAAGGATTCCAGCTTGGTTTTGCTTTCTTCGCTTACCCAATCCCGCTTGGAAATGAGTAATTTGCAAAGCTTGTACTGATTCATAATCTTGATGCATGCCCAGCTTTTGATAAAATCCAGCCCTACTGCGTCGGAAAGCATTTCCAATTGCCGGCGGCGGATGAGCACGGTGCTGCCTATCTTGGGAAACCATACCCGGGCATAAGGAGAGCCGTATTGATCCAAAAATACCACATCGATATTGTGCTCCAAAGCAAGCTGGATGGCATCCGAAGAGATTTGCACGGCGTTTGAGATAATGATGCTACTTACTTTTTGGGGGGATATCTTTACCTTCTTGCGATCCACCCAGATTTCAAACATCTCATCTTTTTTGCGCAGTGCGGAGCCGTAGGTATTTAAGTGTAGTTCCATTATTATAAAGCGGTTACCGAGCCTTGATCCAATGGCTCATACAAAAAACCTGTTTCGCTGCTATAAGCTTTGGCAACATCATCTTTTTGGATGTAATACATCCCGTCTGCCATTTTTTGAAAATACGCCATTTGCTGAGAGTAGTTTTTGATCTCGGAATCACTAAGGTTTATCTGATGCGCGCTGAGTTTTTGATAAGCCTGTGCCATTTGAAGCCTTAGTTTGGAACTTTCCTCTTTGTTTTGCCATTCTTCTTTGAGCTTGTCTCTTGCTGATAAAAGCTTTTCCATGTTCCGTTCTGCAGATTTTGTGTGCAAGATATACAGTGTATTCGTTGCATAAGTATCTTCGATCAGTTTAAATCTGTCTATAGCCAGCTCACCCTGGATCTCGGCATCGTAATTCAGGTTTTTGATGGCGCTTAGCAAAGCCCGGGAAGCAGCTTCAAAATCTATACTTTGATAGTAATTGGAGATCAATTCCGCAAAGTCTTTGCTTTCCCAGTTTTGTTTTTTGCGAAGAAGAGTCTTACCTTGTTCAAGGATGTAATTGTCATATACTCTTTTGCAATATTCACCTCTGTCATCTTCCAGGCATATCACTTCCATTTCACCGCCCAAAACTCCTAATTCAGTATTACGATTACATCTGCCTGCTACTTGTACGATGCTATCCAGGGGACCAAGATCGCGATATACTTTTTTGAAGCTGATATCTACCCCTGCTTCGATGAGTTGAGTGGAGATAAGGATTATTCTTTCGTTTCTTTTTAATGCCCTTTTTACCAGATTTAAAATGCATTTACGGCAAAATGGCGTATGCAAGGTGGTAAGGCAATACAACTGGTATTCATGTCCAAATCGCTCATGCAATAATTGATATAGAGTTATCGCACTGCGTTTGGTATTCATCACCAAGAGTGCATTATCGGCGGCTTGTAAATCCAGGTTTTCGGCAAAAGTTTCCACGCTTTGGTTTTCCAGATTTACTTTTAATTTTACGCGGTTAAATATCTCGTGATCAAACAGTCCGGTAGGAGAGATTTCGCAAAAGCTACCCGCATTAAATAGCGCCGGTTGGGTGGCGGTGCAGCTTAGGATATGCGTATCAAAGCGCGTGGCAAGCACAGAGAATAGCTGCCGTAGCACCAAATAGTATTTGGGTGGCAGACTTTGCACCTCATCCAGTAGAATTATGGAATTGAAGATATTGTGCAGCTTGCGCAGCATACTATTACGAGAACCAATAAGTGTATGAAAGAGCTGAACAAAAGTGGATACAATGCAGGCAGCATTCCAGGAATCTGCCCACATATTATCCGCCAGGAAATCCTGATAGTTATAATCATCTCCTCTGCCTTCAGGGCGGCTGTAATCCACTAAATGATGGTGTTTTAATAAGATATCCGGATTTTCCACATCAATGCTATTGGCGTTCAAAACTCGCCTGAATTCCTCATGATTTTGATCTATTATGGATGTGTAGGGCAGGCAATATATTAACCGGCGTTGTCTATCAGATTGAGCTTGCATATTTTGGGCAAAAGCCATACATGCCAGGGTTTTTCCGCTGCCGGTGGGTGCACTCATGGCATACAAGCCTGCTTCCATATCGCAATTTGCGGCGGCTTGCCTGAGTTGCGTGCGGATTTGGTTTAGCTCACTTTCTTGATGTGCAAAACCTTCTAAGTATGAATCGGGGGAATACAAAAGCTTTTGTTTTAACGCAGCATCCGGCTCTATGTCCCAGCGTGCAGCATCGCTTTTATCTGCATCTACCAATACCGAGAATAACAGGTTTTGGATTAGGAAACGCTCCATTGCCGTTTCCCAATTTGGCGCTTCGGGTATAGACTGCAGAGCTTCCTGCATATCCTCTCTTATAGCTTTGCTAAGCCGTGGCAGCTTTACTTGATAATCAGCTGCAAAGCTGGCAAGCTCATCATGCTCACGCAACTGGTTCTGAATATCCTCATAAATAGTTAAGGTGTTGCGAATAGTGGCGCTATCCAGGTTTTCTTCACCAAAGGTTTGCAGGTTTCCATGATGCCTTTGCACTGCTTTGAAGCAGATCGCGGCTGTTTCTTCACTGTATCCGCCATCTATCAAATCATAATATAGCAAAATAGCGGAGATTAGGCTATGTTTGGTAAGGGCGCTTGGTTTTGCATCCTTGAGGTATTGTTGAAAATAGGAGCTGGCTTTGCCCAGGTCGTGATACAAGCCAATTCGGAAAGCCAGCGTAGCTATTTCTGTTTTGCTTAGATATTGGCAATTTAGAGAAAGCCTTTGAATACGAGCTTCGGCTCCATTTGCTACATTGAGCAAATGGCTAGTCAAAGGCTTCTCTAAATGCCTGGCATCGGCAGGATGAGAGAGTATTCTCATAAAAAGGAAATCCTGCTCTGCTGCGAATTATTAAGCTCTACTAAGCTCTGGAAACCTCCTTTCAGACGCTTGCCATTAACCTCGTACAATATGTCTGCAAATCGAATGCTGCGGCGCAAACCACTACTTATTTCCTCTTCTTGCGGCGGTTCCCATGCCATTCGCTCGCATGCAGCTTTTTTTGCAGCTTTCAAAGGAATGTCTTCATTACGCTGTTCCAATGGCATGCGTTCGATTGCGATATCGTATTCATTATTTTCCAAGGCAACTACTTGCTTGCGGTCAATGGCAGTATCCAGATAATCTGAGCTTTCTAAAGGCTTAAAATCGCCTGTTTTATATAGGTTCAGCAGTTCGATTCCGGCTCGGAATTGCCGTTGCCCCAGATATATATCATAGCCCAAATCCTGTTTGGCTATTTTCTCTGCCAGAAGCTTCAAATAGCCTTCTGCGGTACTATTGTATCCCACATATAGAATCCAGGATAGTTCTTTGTTGCTTCCGGCTGGGAGCAGCAATTCCAAGCGGCATTGCACATGTGCTGCCGCATTGTTTATGCCTTCAGAGCTATTCATATAGTTCATGGTAAAGAATTGCTTTCGCCAATTGCAATCTTCGGCAATAGCAAGGGCTATATGTAGCTTGCTGGACGCCAGGTCTTCATAATATGAGTCCCGGGGTCGCTGCAGGATGGAAGCTAAAAGCCCCGCTACTGCCGTGCGTGGAGGCAAACCATAGCTTAAGGAGGAAGCATTGGTATAAAACTTCCTAAAATGCGCCGCTGCCCCATGGAGTTTTAGCTCCAGGATGCAATCTATATTCAAGTTTTCCAGCATGATATCCCCCTCATTTTAGGAGGGATAGCTCTTGTGCAATGCCCTCTTTTACAAAGATTTCGTCAAAACCAGGGATTTCAAGCTGTGCATCTTTAAAGTAATAGATTTTGCTGATGATTTCCTTATTTGCTTTTAGGTATTTTATAAGAGTGCTGATATCCAGGTAATAGTCCTCCGGCTTGCGGATCAAACGCAGGTTTTCCTGAATTACAGGGTCTTTGGATTTCATCTGCAACATGGGACGCAAGTCTTTCATGAAGCTGCTGCTGCCATTTAGCTCTAAGCGCAGATATAGCCGGGGGTATTGACCAATCTTGGTGCGGGTGCGTGCCAGAGGGATAGCCTTGAGCAGGGCTTCATCAAAAGAGTTTATGTCGGCATCTGTAAGTTTGGTTTTTGCCGCAGCGTTTGCATTGATGCTTCCAGAAAATGCTAAAAGAGAATAGTATAGACGGTAGTCTTTGCCTATGCCTTGCCCGGAAGAGAAACTGGAAGTAATAGTGCTGCTATCCACCAATTCCACAGGATGTAGAGAATAGCCCCAGTTAAATTGGATAGGTCCGGTATAGTGCCCACCCGCACGGTCAGTTTCTGCTGTTACCGCACCAAAAAAGCGCACATCTATCAAATCCGTATGTTCCAGCTTTTGTTTTTTAATCTGCTCATTGCGCTCTTTGGCGTCTTTTGCATTGGCAGTAATGAAGATTTCCTGACCCATAATGCTTTCTAAATAGTCGCGGATATAGCGTTTTAGCCGCACATCTGAAACGAGATTGGTAGAAGTATCGTAATCCATGCGGGGTTTATTTTCATTGTCCATGTCGCCATTGGGATTACACATTTGGGCATCGTAAAGGAATAGGATTTCGGAATTGCTCTTAATCATTTTGAACCTCCTGATTTTGCTTGTTAATTTCTTGATTTTTTTTGTGCATTATTGCAAGATAGCTTTGGTAAGACCTTCCGGCGAGGATGTGAAATACAATCTCTTCCGGGCTTAGCGAACTTTGCGGCAAATGCGTCATACATTCTCGGTAATAGGCATCCAATACCGGGTCTTGGTATTTCACCCAAATGCCGCGCAGGTCGTCGATAGTTGCCATTACAGACATTACTTTTGGCAAAGGGATACCTCTTAGATTTAGCTTGGTAATGGCGGTTTTATTGATAGGAGTCTTGCCATCAGAAGAGCCATATCCTTTTTGTTCTCGTTCGATGTCTGAGATATAGGTGCCCAGAATAAAGAGTCCTTGTGCGGGGTAGTTATTTTCGTACATGGCAGCGTTGTTTGCAAAGTACTCCTTTAATTCTGCTTTTTCCAGGGTAGTGGTCATGTTTTTTTCCTCCTCGGTTTTTATGCCGCTTATTAGGTTAAATGCGATATAGTGTTTGATATACAAACTCATGATGAAGGCAGAGAGATTTAGCTCATAATCCGATCTCTCGCCCAAGTTATTACGTTTGCGGGCATGTATATCCACATACATTTTGATTAGATTCTTATATGGGATTTTTTGGGAATACAGATATGACGAAAGTAATGCCAAGATTTCCCGGTTTATTTTTTGGTATTCACTGATTTTGAGATTGGGATGCGAATCTTTGCTGGGTAGTAGCATGAAACGCAAACCTTCAAAAGAAAGATTGTAATTTTCGCTCAAGACTCGCTCCAAACACGCCTGCTCTGCAAGTTCATCCAGGTTTTCACTCTTTTGCACCAAGGAATTAAAGCTAATGCCTTTGATCATTTGGTTGATGATAAATATCTGGCTGGTAGCGCTGGGTTTGTTCCAAAAGAAAAAGCTGAATTTATTCAAATGCTTTCTCATTCTTTGGATAAGCTCCCAATTATCCTTCATTACGCTTTTCCTGCCAAATCTTAAAAGCCGCGGGATAATCTGCATATTGGAGCTTTGAATAAGCTCTGCCTCGTTTACGTGGGCAAGACTGGGCTCTGGTAAGGTAATGAGATCCAGTCCCAAAAACCTGCTACCAAAGTATTTCGCAGCGTGTTTGCTTCCCACAGCTACTTCCATATAGCACTCTTTGCACATGGCAAAAGCGTTTTTATTATTGGGAGCACTTACACTATCGAAGAAATAAGGATTGGTAGCGCCGTAAAACTTTTGATTCAAAGCTACGGTCTTGCTCAAAAGAGCTTCTTTGCCACACAGATGGCAAAATCCTTTGTTTTTGGAATCTGTAAATTGCTTATCCAAAATGTGATAAAACAGCACATCAATATAAAAAGGCGCCAATTCTTCGATCTCATGCACAAACTTACCATCAATGCAAAGTGCAAAAGCCCGTCTCTCTTCGCTAAGCCCGTAAATCTGGTTCTTGAAATACTTCTCGATTGCCTTATCAAAAGTTTTGCTGTCAGATTTATCAGCCTCTTCTGCGCCTGGGTAATCCGTCTGTTGCTCATTACAAATGAAATCATATTTGGGATGCAATGCGGGTTCTTCAAGAAAGAAATCGTTTTTTAGCCTTTGCAAAGATTCCAAGGTTGCTTTTAGCTTGTCCGGCTCTATCCAATCGATCTTCTTTTGTTCTTTTTCCATGTACTTGCCCAAGCCAAAAGAAAATATGGACTTATAACCGATGTGCGTAGCATAAAAATTGGAATCGCTGGGTGCGAAATTCCTAAAAACCAGATATTTCTCTGCTGCACCGGTGCCCAGCTCCGGACCAGCCTGGAAACAGATGCTTTTTTCCTGTGTATTTAGATTCATCTGGATAATTCTGCCATAATGAGTCTCTTCAGAGCCTTTGGGCTTATAGGCAAAACTGCTATCATCCTCACAAAATTGGCGGATGAAATATAGCCTCTGTCCGGTTTTGTTCAGCCCATCAAAGCCGTCTTGTTTCATCTTGATCCTGCCAATTTGCTGATAATTGATAATCATCTATCCTCCTTTTCATGTTTTACTACCCCAAAGCCGCGGGCAATTTGCTTGCCCAAAGCTAAGAAATCCGGTATTTTAAAGTTTACGGTGAATTCCCCCAAAAAGCAATTCATGGGGATATTGTGGAAATTGCGGGAAACGGGTTTGAACCAGCCATCCAGGGCGATTTGTTCAAAATCGGGGATGCGGTAATCAAAGCCTTTGGAGAGGGTAAGCAGGTTTCCTCTTAAGATTTTCTTTAAGTGTTGCTTTTGGTCAAAGCTATTGAGTTTTACAAAGTCGCGGTAG
>JAQVIX010000089.1 GCA_028695495.1 Candidatus Cloacimonadota bacterium
CAACCGGTAGAAGAAAAACAGCTGTAGCTAAAGTATGGCTTGAAAACGGAAATGGAACTCTTACAATCAACGGTCATATGAATTTGCGCGCAAGCTCGATATCTTCCTCACTCAAGCCGCTTATCTTAAAGCCATATTTGGCAGCTAAATAGGCGTTGTAGATCACACCGCCCAAAACGAGGTGATCGGCAATCTCGATCAAAGCGCTCAAAGGACCTATCTTGGTATCAAATTTGCTGCCTGCTACCACCGCCACCAAGGGACGCTGCGGTTCAAACACCTTTACCAGGTTTTGCAATTCTTTTTGCATCAAAAGCCCGGCAAAGGAAGGCAGATATTGGGTGATGTGATAGGTGCTGGCATGGGGCTGCCAGCTGCCAAAAGCGTCATTGATATACAGTTCCGCATAGCTTGCCAGGGCTTTGGCAAAGTCATCCGCCGCACCGTCTTTAGCCTCTTCGCCGCGGAACCAACGTGTATTGGGCAGATACAGATAATCCCATTTGCCGGCTTTAAGTTCTTTTGTGGCAGCTTTTAAGGGTTTGAGGTCTTTGATGCCGTCATTACCATCTGCCGGAAGCTCCACCGCCAGCCCGTTTAGCATTAGCTTTTGATTCAAGTATTCCACGATGGGAGTGGCAGAATCGTGTTCGCTAATCTCGATCTTACCGGTTTTCTTGTCCAGTGGACGCCCTACATGGCTCATCAGGATGGGCAATCCGCCTTTTTTGAAGATATGAAGCAAGGTGGGTATGGTGGCGTCTATGCGCATGGGGTCTTTGATTTTCCCCTTTTTTACCACGTTGTGATCCATTCTCACCAGCACGATTTTGCCGGTGAGATCCGCGTCCATCATGTTCGGAATCGCTTTCATGTAAATCTCCAGTGTCTATTTCTTATTTATTTATTCAGTAAAAACTAAGATTTACAGATAGGCAATTTACGTCAAGAAAATAATCTCCTGTTTCCGGTTTTGGATGGCAATCAGATCTAAGATGCGTTTCTACAAAGCCTGAAACCAGTTCTAAGGTTTTGGGATTCAGGCACATTGTAGTTGCGGAATTTTACCTGCGTCCGATAGGCCATATCATCCCAAGAACCTCCGCGCGTGACGCGCCTTCTCCCTGTTTCAGGACCAGTGGGGTTATCTGTGAGGCTTTCGCTGTAATAATTCATATCAAACCAATCCCAGCACCATTCTGTTACATTGCCACACATATCGTAGAGGGATAGGTTCTTACCTATTACCAAATATAAATCACCTCATTTGGCGCAATTATTGGGCAATCACATTATGGAACATGAAACTCGTTTGTAACTCGTTAATTACCCGTTGCTTGCACGCACGATGGACGGGGAAGGGACGGGGAAGCACCGCAGATGCAGCTATACAGCTCAAATATAAAGAGTTAGCAGCGATATTGCAGGGGTAATAAACCAAATATTTTTTCGGCTCACTTTCAAACCTGGTGGGTAGCCATCGAATATATTGGATGCGATTATTTCCCGAAATGATGGCATCCTACCTGTCTTGAGGCTGTCCCGAAATGCCAAAACCAAGCACGATATCTGTCACATTGGAAATGTAGGGGCGCAATGTTTTGCGTCCGCTTTTAACAAAGCGTGCGCGCAGCGAACACCGTAATAAATTGATACTGAGTCCGTAATGATTACCTGTTTGGTGTTAATTTCGGCGGGTTCAAGGCATTGAACCCCTACATTTCAGGGGTGGACATTTCTTGTTGTTATGTTGTTTTTCGTATTACTGGACAGCCTCAAGCCTTTACACAGCTTGAATATGCAGCCATCTTAGGCTTCATTTTCTCCGTATAAGCTCATTGTTTTTTTCTTTACCCACTATATTTGAAAGAGAGCCAAAAAAGCAAGCCCATCGACCCGCACTGTGGAAATGTATCCACATTATTGTAGAAAAACAACAGAACAAACAATTTTAGTCTTGACATTTATCAGCAATGTTTTTTAGCTACATATATGGAGATGTGTAAATGAAACGAAGAACTTTGTTATTTTGTATCATCATATTCTGCTTCGCATTAGGAGCGGAAAATGCGGGGCAAATGCCCACGCTGATCATTGGCGGGGATCAAAATTACCCCCCTTATGAGTTTATTAATAGCCAGAGGCAAGCGGATGGCTACAATGTGGAGCTTAGCCGCTTGATATGTAAAGAATTGGGCTATAAACCGGTATTTCGTTTGAGCAAATGGTCTTTGGTGCGAGACCGGCTGGCTGATGGCAGTATCGACCTCGTGCAAGGCATGGCATATTCGCTACAACGCGCCAGTGAGCTGGAATTTTCCAATGCGCATACCCGCACCTGGCGAGGTGTTTTCAGACACAAAAGAGCAGACCTGAGAAACTTAAGAAACAATCCGGATTTGCAAGTAGCAGTGCAAGAGGATGATATAGCCGCGGATTATCTGAAGCAAATTGGTTTTAAGGGGACAGTAATCAAGATTCCAAACCCAGAAGAAGCGCTAAAGCTTTTGGACGAAGGTATTTTTGATGCAATGGTAACGAATTATATGACGGCGCTTTACATTATCAAAGAAGAGGGATTGAAAAATGTAAAAGCCATGCCACAGCGCATTCATCAGCGGGACTACTGCTATGCCTCGCTGGATAAAGAGCTTATCCAAAGTATCAATAGAGTACTGCAGGATTTGGATAATAATGGCGAATTGCCGAAGCTGCAAAGCAAGTGGCTGGGTGGTTTGGATGATGATGAATGGACTGCGGATAGACAAAACTATGTGCCTTCCTGGGCAATGTGGGCACTATTCTCTGCCTTTATTGCGGCATTGGGGCTTTTAATTCATTACTATCTGCGGCTACGGCGCTGGCGAAAGGAACTCACAAATTGCCGGCTGCTCATTACAAGGCGGCAGTTTTATGGCGAGGTATATAAAGACCTGTTTGAAAAAGGGCGGATAATAATCTACCGTTTGGATTACTCCAACCAGCGGCTCTTGAACATTAGCGACAGCGTCCAAGAATGGGGTTATAACCGGGAAGAAATGCTGTACATGCAAAAAAACGACATCGTTTACATTGAAGACCAGCCCCGCTACAGTGCCTTTTTTGATAGCCTGAATGCAAGGGCACATTCGATGGTTCAATACCGCATCTTAACCAGAAGCGGAGAATTGCGCTGGGTAATGGATTATGCCAAGCTTTATCTTTCGGATACAGGCGAGGAAACTCTGATGCTGGGCTATTTGATTGATATTACGGATCATAAAGTGCGGGAGGTGCAGCTTTATAATGCTCGCGAAAGAGCAGAATCCGAGGTGAATGCCAAAAACCACTTCTGCTCTGTAATGAGCCATGAAATCCGCAATGCCGTAAACGGTTCTTTTGGCTTTATCCAGGTTTTGAGGCAGATGAATAAAGACCCCGAAATAGAAGAGCTTTTGGGTTATTTGTATTGTTCCGAGCTGGCAATGCTAAAAACCCTGGATAATATGCTGGATTATAGCAAGATAGATTCTGGTAAGATGAACCTGTTCTTGAGCAATTTTGATCTCAAACGCCTGATAACCGAGACCGTAAAAGCCAATGAAGCGCAGATAATACAGAAGGCAGTAAAGCTGGAATACAAGATTAGCGAAGAGCTGCCGCAAATCCTTTTTGGCGATCAGTTGAGACTAAAACAGATATTTACGAATCTCCTGCAAAATGCTCAGAAGTTTACGGAGAGCGGCAAAATAGAGTTTGCAGCGGAGCTTTATACCAAAACTGAAAACGAGATCCGCATCCTCTTTAAGGTGGAAGATAGCGGAATAGGTATCCAGCAGCAGCGGCTTAAGGATATTTTTGAGAATTACGCGCAGGCAGAAGACGCCATTGGGCTGAAATATGGTGGTACCGGACTGGGGCTGGCGATTGTAAAACGGCTGGTGGAGCTAATGCAGGGCTTTATCTGGGTGGAAAGCGAGCCGGGGAAGGGTAGCTGCTTCTATTTCATCATCCCCTTTGCTATCAAGGAACCAGGTAAGGAGCCAGACGCCTTTATTCAGGTGCCCAAAATCCAAAAGCGCAGTCTTTTACGGGGCAGGGTACTTTTGGGCGATAACCAAAAAATGTTGCAGCTCTTTGCCAGCAAAATGCTGCAAATGTGGGGCTTGAAGCTAGATATTGCAGGGGATGGGGAAGAGGTGATAAGGATGCACAAAGAAAAGCTTTATGACCTCATTTTGGTAAGTAGCCAATTGCCGGTAATAAATGCAGTGGGGATTTGCCATGAAATCCGCCATATTGAACGAGTATTACAGCGCAAAACCCCCATTATCGCGGGCGTGGAATCCGAAACGGAAGAGGAGATCATGTACCTGAAGGCAAATGGAATAGATGAATGTATCAAAAAACCTGTGAATTTGGATTTATTGTATGAAATGATTAGTAAATATCTGCCAAAGGCTGATGAATAAAGGATACAAGCAAATATGGTAAGCAAAGCCAAACTAATCTTGATCGCCGGCGGTACTTGCTCGGGTAAAACTACCATTGCCCGCGCTATTGGACGCCGGGTGGAAAGCTTGAAAACCGTAATTGTTTCGCACGATAACTATTACAAGGATTTGGTGCATCTCTCTCTGGCAGAGCGGGCAAAGGTAAATTTTGACCATCCGGATTCGATAGACAAGGCTTATCTTTTACAGGATTTGACGCTAATGCTGGAAGGCGAGGCGGTAAATGTACCGGAATATGACTTTAGCACTCACAGCCGGGGCGAAGGAAAGCTGTGCATTGCCGATGCGGATTTGGTTATTTTGGAAGGGATCTTTGCGCTGTATTACCCGGAATTGCTGGAGCTATCAGACCTTAAAATCTATGTAGATACGGATGCGGATACGCGTTTGGCACGTAGGCTGGCGAGGGACATAATGGAGCGCGGGCGCGAGGTGGAGAGCGTATTAGACCAGTATTTAAATACCGTAAAGCCTTCACACGCTGCCTTTATCGAACCCAGCAAGAAAAATGCGGATTTGATCATCCCCGGCGATAAGGATTTTGATACCGTGCTTTATATGCTAAATGGCTATCTGCTTTACGATCTCATCAGCCATTCGCGCAAAGGCAGGTAAAAGGCGCTATTTGTAGCTATCCAGGTATTTTTTGAGCAGGCGAAATACCGGGCTGAGGCGCTTGAACTGTTTAAAGGCTTTATCCCAATAGCGCTGCGCCATCAGAAAATTATCCTGGTCTATATAGATGCGGATAATCATTTCCCAGGCTTCGCTTTGATCGGGATGAAGCTTTATCGTGCGCTCCAATATGTTTAGGGCATTGCGCCAGAGACCTGTAGCCAGCGCCGTCTTGGCGTAGGCAAGCAGGTGTTCGGAGCGCGTGATGGGGCTTAGTTCGTCTGCCTTTTTGAAGTAATTGAAAGACAGAAACATATTGCCCAAATCGTGGTAGATAATCCCCGTAAGGATATAACGCTGGAAGTGTGCGCTGCTTTTTTTATCTGCAATCAGGGCATATTTCAGGGCTTTGTTGCGATCGCCGGCATAGTAGCTCTGCTCTACCAAAAGGTAGTAGAGTAGCGGGTGATTTGAATAGCGGGGCATGATTGCTTCGAGGATTTCCATGCTCTCCTGATTTTTGCCCAAAAAGGCTAAGGTAAGTGCTTTATTGTAAAGCACTTCGTCGCTGGGGCTTACAATGCGATTGTAATATGCCAGCGCCAAACGGTATTCAAATTGGGCAAGATAGCAATTGGCGATAATGGCAGGTAAATCCTGATTGAGGGGATCGAGCGAGAGCGCCACGAGATAGAACTGCACCGCTTTATCAAACTGCTGTTTTTGGAAGAATATATCTCCCAAAGCACTTTGCGGACGGGGGTCTTGGTCATATTCCTGCGCCGTTTCCTGCAGGAGGTGCACTGCGTGTATCCAATTGCTTTGGAAAATCTCGCCGGCGCGGCGTATGGCACGCTCTACATTGTCGCTCACCTATTTCACCTCTTTTAATAGCTCGTGAATGGCGCGCTCAAGCTGTTTATCCCTGCCTTGCAAGAGGTCGTTTGGAGTGTTTTCCACCAGGATATCTGGCATAGCGCCGCTGCCTTCCATATTTGTGCCATCCATCTTGTACCAGCCGCTGCCGGGCAGGCGCATGCGGGAGCCATCCAAAAGCCGGTATTCCCAGGTGCCGATTACTGCACCACTGGAGGGGAAGCCCACTACTTTGCCCAGCTTTAGCTCTTTATATACAATGGGGAAGATTTCGCCGTCGGAAAAGGAGCGCTCATCTACCAAAACGATGGTGGGCACCTTGATGCCGCGCAGGGGTTCGGGGCGTTTTTCCAGAGAATAGCGCCGGCTGGTGGAATAGGCGTATGTTTCCTTGGTAAGCAGCGAAATAATCTTATCGTGGATTCTGCCGCCGCTATTGCCTCTAAAATCCAATACCAGCCCCTGTTTATCGTAGTTATCGCGAAATACATCTACCCAAAACTTATCGTAATCGCTTTCGCCCATTGATGGAACGTGGATATAGCCCAGCTTGCCTTGCGAAAGCTGCTCCACCAGGCTTTCAGAGCGCTTTACTTTAAAGCTGTAATACATGTTGTAAGCTTCGCGTCCGCTAAAGGCGGTCATCTGGATGTCTTTCAATTCGCCGCCGCTTTGGATTTTTAGGCTAATGCTTTTGCCGGTTTTGTTTAGTAGCAAGCTATCGATGGGGGTTTGGGCATCTATTTTGCTGCCTTCCAATTCCAGCAAGATGTCGCCTTCCTGTATCTGATAAAAGCTTGCCAGGCGGGTATTGGGGTATATCCGGGTTATTTTGATGCCTTCTTTTAAGGGCTGGGTATAATCCAATTCCAATCCTAAATAGGCTTTGGCTTTATACGGAATATTTTCGCCTTCGCTGCGAGGATAAAAGCCGGTATGCGAGGCGTTTACATCGCCTATCATTTCGTCTACAATGGTGGCGATATCCGAGATGCTGCGAGCTTTATCCGTATAGGGGCTATAGATTTTGTAAAGCTTGTTCCAATCCTGTCCGTGCATATTGGGGTCGTAAAAGTTTTCGCCAAAGGCGCCCCAGGCTTCTTCAAATACGCGTTTATTCAGGTTCTTGGTATTATATTCATATTCTATTTCAATGGGGATATCCTGCTTTTTGCCGCTATAAATATTTGTCTGTTTTAAAGCGCCATTTTGCAGGTAATAGAGGTTTGAGCCTATCAGTTTGAAGTTTGCACAGCCGCGCCCCAGGTTATGCTCCTGTTTGCCGCCCTTGCCGTAGATATTGCCGCTTTTGATGGAAGTATCGCCGCTATAAACTTGCTCGATATAGTAAAAAGTGCTGTCGCTGCTGGTGGTAAGCACCCAAAGGTAGGCATTTTCCGCCGCGTATAGCTCATAGAGCCGCTTTTCAATGCCGTCCCAGGTGATGCGGAATTCCGTCTTGGCTTCCTCAATCGCGGGTTCATCGCTTGTTTCGGGTTCATCAAGCTCCTCATCCTTTGCGGTATCCAAAGCGTAAATCTCTGCCCAGTGGTCTTTTTCATATTCCCGTTCATCGCGTACGTTGAGGTCTAAACGGTAAATCTTGCCTGCCATAGTAAGCAGCAGGGAGTTTTCATCATTAGTAAATACTATCTCCTGCATATAGCGGGTTTCGGTAAGCAGCTTGCGGTGGCTATCTGCCTCAAGATCGTATAGATACAGCTCGTTCATATAGTTATCATCGCGAAAGATGCTATAGATGCCGTGGCTGCCCGCCTTGTTCAGCTTCATGGCTCCGCGCGCTACCCAGGGGTTGTTTATGGGGCGCAGGTTTACAAAGCCAGAATCCGCAAGGGCGATCCTGCCGCTGCGGGAAAAATCGCTATAGTGAAGCTGCCAGCGCCCTTTGGAATCCTTGTAAATGCGGTCAACGCTTAGGCTATCGCCGCCAAACCAGGGGTAAGGCGAAAGCCGATAGTCATTATCTATATCCGCACTGAAGAGCCGGCTTTTGCCACTATCCATATAGCTTAGTATCAGCTTTTTGGTATCCAGAAAGTGGATGGATGCCCAGCCGTTGTGGTTGCTGGTAATTTGCTTTACCTTGCCGCCTTTTCGGGGCATCAGGAAGTTATCGTATTGGCTGGTAAAGGAGACCAAAAGCTCGTCGTCTGAAAGGTTGTAATCCCTTAGCTGGTCTTTGATTATCCGGCTTTCCAGGCTGTGTTGCCACATATCTTCGGCAATGCGTACATCCAGCTTTTGCACCTTGTTGGCGCCTTTGAGGGCGGGATCGTATTTATATATCTCGTCAAAGTGTTCAAATACAATGCGGTCGTTTTTGCGGGCAATGGAAATATCGCGTGCGCTAAAGAAGGGGAGATTGCTCAGCTTTTCGGGGCGGGAAAAGTTCAATCTATTCACCTTGTAAAGCTGGTAGCGCTCGGAATCCGAATAGCAGTAGTAAAGCGCATCCGAGCTATGCGAAAAGCGGGGATAGCGCTCGGTGTATTTGGTCTTGGTAAGCTGGGTGTATTTCTTGCTGGCGATATCCAGTTTCCAGAGGTCGCCATTCAGGCTGCCGGTATAGCGCTCGCGGTGGGCATCGCCAAAGCGGGCAAATACTATTGATCTATTATCCGGTGAAAGGCTGGCAAATTGGGCGCCAATCTCGCCCAATAGGGTGGCGCGCTCGCCCATGATGGGAAGCTTGTAAAAGGAGGAGCCCCATTCAAAGCCGCTGCGCACTACCAAGAGGTGTTTGCTATCGCTAAACCAGTCGTTGATGGAGTAGTTTTCGCGGATGATTACTCTTGCTTCGCCGCCGCTACTGGAGATGATGTAAGGATAGCTTTGCCCTTCGCGGTTGGAATTAAAGGCAATCCACTTGCCATCTGGCGACCATTGCGGTCCCCACTCGCTGGCAATGGTAGAGGTAAGGCGCAGCGCCTTGCCGCCGCTAAAGGGCACCAGCCAGAGGTCGTTATCAAATACAAAGCATACTGTATTGCCATCGGGTGAGATGGCGGGATCTTTGGCAAAGCCCGGTATCTGAGCTTGCAGGGGTAGGGAGATAAGCGCTACAGCACACAGCAATAGAATGGCTCGGAACTTCATTTATACTCCAAAATTATTCTTTTTCCAAGAGGCTAATGCCTTTCTGTGGGTTCTTTATATGATAAAACTGCTTTAAGATTCTAAATACGGTATTGGCTTGCACCTGCTCGCGGATGGTGATGCTGCGCTTCTCTTCCGGACTGCGCTTCAGGAAGAGATTAAGCTGGCTGTCCAATTCCGCCTCGGTGCGTTTAATGCGCTCTTGCAGGTTATTGATAGCGTCTTCATCATCTTCTTGCCTCAAGCGCACCATCTCCTTGGTCATCTGCATCAATAGTGCGCGGTAAAAGGGGCTGATGGCAATCTCAAGCTCGGTTTGGTCTTTACCGCCGGCGATGGCGATATCGATATTGCCAGAAGCTTGGGTAATGCCGCCAAGGATGGCAGATTCCCCGGTAGTGCCGCGGATATCTCCATCTACATAAAGCTCGCTATCCTGGATATTGCCGCTAAACTCCAGATTCTGCCGCACCAAAAGGCGGGAGCCAGATGCGCCCCTAAGCTGCAAGGAACCCAATACCTGGATGCCGGCATGCTTGCAATCGATAATCTCGCCCTCTACTACGAGGTCTTTCTCGCAGAATACGCTGCAATCCGTGAGAGAGCCTTGCACGATAAGGCGGTTTGCCACGGCGATATTATAGCCTTTGAGGTCTCCCACCAAAGTAAGCGCCAGCGGGCTGCGGATGGCTCCAAGAG
>JAQVIX010000090.1 GCA_028695495.1 Candidatus Cloacimonadota bacterium
CACTATCAGACTTTCGTCCATTGTAGACTATTCTCGACTGCTGCCTCCCGTAGGAGTCTGGGCCGTATCTCAATCCCAGTGTGGGCGACCACCCGTTAAGGCCGCCTATCTATCATCGCCTTGGTAAGCTTTTACCTCACCAACAAACTAATAGAGCGCAGGCTCATCCTCAAACGGCAGCTAAAAGCCACCTTTCATGCAGCACCTTAAATACCAAGCTAAAATCAAAAATATCCAATTCTGTATTTTCCATTCTCAATCCAAAAATGATACTCAAGGTGCTGCACACATCCGGTATTAGCCCAAGTTTCCCTGGGTTGTCCCCGACTTGAGGGTAGATTACCTACGTGTTACTCACCCGTTCGCCACTCTCTGGCTCCCGAAGGAACCATACCGTTCGACTTGCATGCCTAATCCACGCCGCCAGCGTTCGTCCTGAGCCAGGATCAAACTCTCCATCATAATTAAATGATTAGAACTGACAAGAGCTTCTTTCTCTCACATTCGTCTATGGCACTCTATAAACTTTCAAAGAACTAAACCCTATTGCGCCGGAAGCAAGGCTCCGCGGCAAGGGTTTTGCCACTATCTATGAGGGGCTTTTTTTGTCAATATAAATCTTTTCAGTTTTTTAGAAAATAGTATCTGAATAGATGTGTAATAAACTGCAAAGCAAGATGATACAAAGATGAAAAATAAATTGGAAATTAGGGAAACTGAAGCCTGGAATTGGGGTTTTGGAGGAAGTTCAAGCTTAGGTATTCACAAAATATCGCAACATTGAGCATCAAGAATCAGGGATTATCATGTTAATGAAGTAGCTTAATTCTTTTCTGCAATAGAATTATCATTGATTATTGGGTATTAGGGCTGGGATTTTATTTATCATATTGCTACATAACGCGATTGCTATCTAAAATGCCGAGGCTGTCCAGTAATACGCAAACAACACAACATCAAGAAATGTCCACCCCTAAAATGTAGGGGTTCAAGGCACCCAAACCCGCCGAAATTAGCACGCAACCGGTAATCATTACGGACTCAATATCAATTTATTACGGTGTGCGCTCTCAAGCACGCTTTGTTAAAAACGGGCGCAAAGCATTGCGCCCCTACATTTCCAATGTAACAGATATCGTGCTTGCTTTTGGCATTTCTGGACAGCCTCTCCGCTCGGCAGCCAAGCATGATATTCTCTGTGTTAGCTTCCATCTTTTATGAGCTTTCAAATCTGTAAAAGCTTTGAGTTTGTAAGATTATTTATAAACGACATATTTCTTAGTTTTTTACCAAACATAAATCGCCTCAAATTGATCCGATTTCTGGTCAACCCGATTTCAATATGGGACACTCTTCCTCGTTAGCCGCCCTCACAATGCCCTCGCCTCTACCCAGAATTTGCCGGTAGAGGCGAGGGCATTGCGAGAGAGAGAAACGGGCTGACGATGAAAAAGACAATAACCCAAGGACCGAAATCAATAACACAAACGCGGCAATAAACGCAAAACATGGCAGATAAGAAACTAATCAACCAAGACGCTGCCCTGCCCGATCAAAAAAACAATCAAATCCCTTAAAAACTCCCATCCATCCTAAATTCTCCAATTTCCTGGGCAAACTTCTTTAGCGTTTGCTCGGATAAAACATAATTCTTTTCATTTTCTTTATATGAATCCTGCAGGTTTGCCCGCAGATTCAAGAAGCGTCCTTTGGCGCGCTTTGCAGCCAGATTACCCAGCCTGTACCCCAAGTGTTTTTCATAGTTTTTGGTGCTGTTCAGGCTGGGATTGATCACCAAAAACTTTATTTTCGCCTCCGCTATTTTATCGCAGATTTGCAGGATAGCCTGGCTGGCGGGTTCCTCTAATTGGTCTTCATATTCTCCCGTAATCGGTTCCGGAAAGCAATCGGAAAGCAGGACGATGGCATTTTCCATGCCCGCAAGCTGAAACCTGCTCTGCTCCAGGGTTTGCAGCGCCATTTTAAGCCCTTCTGCCAGCGGCGTTTTGCCCTTGGGGGAAAGTGTATTGATGGTTCCCACTACGTGGCGCACATTGATGGTAGGATAGTGGATTATCTGCGCCTGATCATGCTGAAAGATAACGAGACCGAGTTTATCCTTGGCAGCGCTGGCTTGTGCGGTTAAAAGCGAAATGATTTTGCCCATAAATTGCAAAATCCATTTTACAGAATTGCTTACATCCAGCACCAGCATGATATTGAAGCTCTGTTTACTTTGATACACAGGATAGCGGAAGTTCGGGGCGGACACCCGAATCTGAAGCGGATTCCTGCTAAAAGAGCCTTCGCAAATGGCGGCTTTTACGCTTTGATAGATATTTGGCATATCGCTGCCATAAGCATTTGAGGTCCAGGCAACTACGTGCCCACTGGGAATGCTATGCCGGGCAGAGCGGTCAATGCTGCTTACCCTTTTGCGCTTGAACCCGATATTGCCCAGCGCACCTTCTGCCAGCTTTACCTGAAAGGTCTGGGTTTCTGCCTTATTTTCTTCGTTCGTAATGCCCTTGATAATGGATTTTAGTGCGGGCGCTTCTTGAAGGCGCACCTTTATCATTTTGAACAAGATCTGAGTAATCTCTTTTAGGCTCATGGGGTCTGCAAAGAGCCGGACAAAAGACGATTGTAGCGGTGCACCAAAACCAGGCTCGAATTGGAATTCGATATTCTTTAGTTCGGGATTTGCCAGCAACCAAAGAATCCCTTCCAAACCTTGCTGGGTTTCTGCATCCTTTTCATGTTCCTGCCAGATTGCATCCCAATACTTGAGTAGTGCCAGTTCTGCAGGACTCAATTCTTTATTTTGCACCCGCTTATAAATGATTCTTACCAGATCACGCTTGACCGCAAAATCCTCGTTAGCCTCGCAACCGAGCATTAAGCTCAATCTTGCGAGACTTTCACGGATTTTTTTGATGGGGAAACAAAGCCTCCTTTTAAGATACTTAAATCGTGCGGATCGTATTGAAATGAAAAGCGTTCTGCTAATTCAGTTTCTTGCGTTAGCCTGGCAAAATATTCTTCAATATCTTCAGCTGCAACGGCTTTTTTAAGCCCGCCATCCCGCGTGCGGTGGAGCAAACTCAGCTTCATTGCCAGCTTGAGATGCTTATGTTCCACCTCCGGCTTTTGCTCCAAGGCGGCATAAGCCATTGCCGTTTTTAGAATTACGATATCCGGTCGATGCCCATCGATTTGATATTGCACGCAAAAATCGATAAGAGTATGCACCACTCTCTCGGAAGCGCTTACCTGGGGCAGCATTTCGCGGGCAGATACAATAGTTTGTTTCATCATTTCGCTTACCGCAACAAAATCCTGAATAAACTCCGCCGGACTATTCTCAAAAGCCAGATTGCGCCGGATGATTTCTTGCCTGTCAGCCACGTTTTGCTGGGTGCCAATGCTTACCGAAAGAGGGAAACGATCCAGGATTTGCGGTCTTAATTCACCTTCTTCGCTATTCATGGTGCCCACGATGAGAAACCTCGCCGGATGGATAACGGAAAAACCTTCGCGCTCCACGCTATTGATACCGGAGGCTACTACATCCAAGAGGCTATCCGTAATGTGATCCGGAATGAGATTTACCTCGTCTATATAGAGGATCTGCCGGTGCGCACGGGCAAGCAGACCGGGGCTAAAAACCTTTTCTCCGCTTTTAAGCAGCCGCTCCACATCGATTCTACCCACCAGGTTTTCCTCAGAAATGTGCATAGGCAGGCTTACTACTTCCACCTCTTTGAGGATGCTGCTATTGGTCAAACGGGTTTTACACTCTGAACACCAGCTTTGGGGTTCATCTGGCGAGCAATTATATTGGCAATTTTCGTGCACCAAAATCTGCGGAGCAATCTGCGGAAGTCCATAAACCGCTGTGCTTTTACCTGTTCCTTTGGTGCCGCGGATCAATAGCCCGCCAATGCGTGGATTTACCAGATTCAAGATCAGCGCCAGGCTCAGCTCTTCCTGACCGATGATTCCCATAAAAGGGAAGCGCAATTCTTTCAAGGCAGTCATTTGGTCTCCTCGGTTTATTTATCTTACTGCACTCTTCAAAATCACTCCAAATCTGTCAATGAGAATAATGGTAGGCAGCTTTTTCTGCCCATCAATATAGCATATTTTTCCCTTCAGAAAGGAGCACCAAAATTCAATCCGGCAAAATCTGCTTGACTTTTTATTAAGCGTCTTATACTTGGTAAAAATATCTTTCTAAGGATGTATGATGAAGAATAGTCTGATTGTAATGCTGTTAATTGCTATGCTCTTTGGTGCTTTTGCCTGCAAGACGAAGCAGAATAGCCCGGAAGCTGTAGCAGACGCCTTTTTGAAAGCCATGGAAAAGCGGGATTTTGAAACTGCGAATAAGCTGATAACCGAGGAATCACAAGGTGCATTTGATCTCTTGCAATCCTTTGTAGGCAGCATGGATGAGGAGGGGATGGGTCATTATGAGCACAAAATACTGGGTTTTGAACTAGATGGTAATACGGCTACCGTGATTTATGAGATCTGGACTTCCAAAGACTTAAGCGACAAGGAAGAGCAAAAGCTGGCACTAAAGAAAATAGATGGCACCTGGAAAATAAGCCTTGAAAAGGGTGATATCGAGAAATAGCCTTACTCTTTTGGCAATCCTGCTGCTCATTTTGGGAAATGCACGCAGTTCAAGAGGGTTTTATGATACTGCGCAAATAGAGGTAAGGGTATTGGCAGAAAGCTGTTTTGAGAGCTTTCGGGAAGGAGATATTATCTTGCGCAAAGGCGATTCCTGGCTCTCTGGTTTTATTGCCCGCGCCCTGCCTAACCCCTATAAAATCTCGCATGGCGGTATATTGGTGAAAAGCGAGGGTAAATGGCTGGTGATTCATACGATCTCCGGGCAGATATCTAATATAGATGGCATTCGCAGCGAGCCTTTGGAGCGCTTTCTGGATAAAGCATCAGGCGGAGTGGTGTTGCATTTAAGCCCACGTTTTGATGTGGATAGAAGAGAATTAACAGCCAGGGCAAAGTATTATCTTCAGCAAAAGACACCATTTGACATGGAATATGATCTAAATACGCATGATAAATTGTATTGCACGGAGCTGATTCGCACGGTATATCTGGATGCAGGAGCGGAAGATATCTTTAGTTCTCAAAAAGTGGGGAATAAAACTATTTTGGATTTTAGCGGGTTTTTTGATGAGAGATATTGGGAAATGACGCCGCTTTTCCTTGACAAAAAATCCCCCTCCTGATTCGCTGCCGGCATATAATGTAAATGGAGTTTTAACCTGATGGAAACTATGTTTTCTGCCCTGATGCAGTTCCAGCTATCGCAGGCAATAATGATCCTGATTGGGATAATATTGATCTGGCTGGCAATTGCCAAAAGATACGAGCCGGCGCTGCTTTTGCCTATTGGTTTTGGCACGATTATGACCAATATTCCGCTTTCGGCGGCGATTGGCGAACAGGGCCCGCTTACCATCATCTTCAATTTTGGCATTCAAACGGAACTCTTTCCCCTGCTTATCTTTATCGCGATTGGAGCGATGATCGATTTTAGCCCCCTTTTACAATCTCCATTTATGCTGCTTTTTGGGGCTGCGGCGCAGTTTGGCATATTTGCCACCATCCTTTTAGCCGCCGCTTTGGGTTTTCCCATCAAAGAAGCCGCCGCTATTGGCATTATCGGTGCTGCGGATGGACCCACTTCGATTTATGTGGCAAACCGCTTTGCTCCCAATCTTTTGGGACCCATCTCTGTAGCGGCATATTCCTATATGGCGCTGGTGCCCATCATCCAACCGCCGGTAATTCGCCTTTTAACCACGCCAAAGGAGCGTAAAATCCGCATGGATTACCAACACGGCGAGGTATCCCGCACCGTACTCATCATCTTCCCCATCGCTATCACATTGGTAGCGGGCATATTGGTACCGGCAGCGCTGCCTTTGATTGGCTTTTTGATGTTTGGCAATCTCCTGCGCGAATGCGGAGTATTGCAAAGCCTTTCCAAATCTGCGCAAAACGAGCTGGGCAATATCGTTACCATCCTTTTGGGAATTGCCATTGCTACCCGCATGGAAGGGCAGTATTTCCTGCGCAAAGAGACTTTATTTATCATGCTTTTGGGCTTGCTCGCCTTTGTATTTGATACCGTGGGGGGAGTGCTGTTTGCGAAGTTTTTGAACCTCTTTAGAAAAGAAAAAATCAATCCCATGATCGGCGCTTGTGGCATTTCCGCCTTCCCCATGAGTGCGCGAGTGGTGCACCAGATGGGGCAAAAAGAAGACCCCTTCAATTTCCTCCTTATGCCAGCAGTAAGCATAAACGTGGGCGGACAGATTGCTTCGGTAATAGCCGGTGGTATTATTTTGGCGCTTTTAGCCTGAGGTAATTATGCCTGATAGCGAACTTTATGAACTTTTGGAGATAGCCAAAAAGGCAGCCGAAAAAGCTTATGCGCCATATTCCGGATACAAGGTGGGCAGCGCCCTAAAGTGCGCCGATGGCAGTATTTACAGCGGCTGCAATGTGGAAAACGCATCCTACTCGCTTACTCTGTGTGCCGAGCGCACGGCGGTGTTTAAGGCAATAAGCGAGGGCAAACGCGATTTCAGCGCCATCGCCATTTATGTGGATAGCGAAGAGAGCTTTCCGCCCTGCGGTGCCTGTCGTCAGGTGATACATGAATTTGCGCCGGAAATACCGGTAATTTGGGGAAATAAGAAAGAAACTGCCCAAAGCACGATGCGCGAGCTTCTGCCGGGCGCCTTTAGCCTTTGATGCATAGTGAATTGTCAAATTGCCGCATCTGTCCGCGGGATTGCGGAATCAATCGCTATTTACAGCGCGGTTTTTGCGGGGCAAATCAATACATAAAAATCAATATTGCCCAATTGCATTATGGAGAAGAGCCTTGCCTTAGCGGCAGCCGGGGCAGCGGCACTATCTTCTTTAGCCACTGCAATCTAAAGTGTGTTTTCTGCCAGAATTATATGATCAGCGTGGAGGGCTATGGCAGAGAGATCTCGGAAGAGGATATCGTCCAAACAATGCTGAATCTACAGCAAAAAGGCGCTCACAACATCAATTTGGTTACCCCCACTCACTATACTATACAGCTCATCTCTGCGCTACAAAGAGCCAAAACTGAAGGGCTAACTATCCCCATCGTATGGAATAGCAGCGCTTATGAAAAGCCGGAAACGCTGAGGCTACTAAAGGGTTTGGTAGATATCTATCTGCCAGATTTTAAATACTTTCACGGTGTGCATGCCAAAAAGTATTCCCATGCGCCGGATTATCCGCACTATGCCTTTGAGAGCCTGAAAGAGATGTTTCACCAACAAGGGCGCCTGGAATTAGACGAAAATGGCATTGCCCTGAAGGGTGTATTGCTACGTTTACTGGTGCTTCCCGAAGGCTTGAGCGGCACAGAAAATGCTTTACGCAAAATTGCGTACGAGCTAAGCTCAGAGATTAGCTTATCCATTATGGGTCAATACTATCCGGCGGGTGAAGCGGGGCGCTATCCAGAGCTAAGCCGCGGCATTACGCAGGCTGAATATAAAAAAGTGCTTGACACAGCAC
Source organism: Candidatus Cloacimonadota bacterium (assembly GCA_028695495.1). Classification (GTDB taxonomy): domain Bacteria; phylum Cloacimonadota; class Cloacimonadia; order Cloacimonadales; family Cloacimonadaceae; genus UBA5456. Next base: position 7,609 of record JAQVIX010000090.1, read on the forward strand.
TCGATCTTGGATTTACAAGCATCTACGCACAAGAACTCTCTTGCAGTGATTTTTGGACGCCCCGTTTTGTGCGCAGATAAGTGCCATCCCGGCTCGTGAACCGAAGCCCAGGAGAAAGATAAATGAAAAGATGCTTAATCGCAGTTCTAATCACATTTTGTGTGGTGTCGGTATTTGCCGATATCGAGATACGCGTGCGCAAAAACGCCACACCTGCCACTTTGCAGGAAATCCAGATGGATGGCGTGGCGTATGTGGGCGTATCCCAGCTTGGCACGGTACTAAAGTGCATCCCGCGGCAAGACCGCGAAGACCAAAGGCTGTATCTGCATTTCAATGGTGAAAGCTTCATCTTTTTGGAAGGGAGCAGCTATTACAATTTCAAACTTAATTCATTTAATATGCACTTCCCGCTCAAGCGCAGCGGCGCTGAATACTATATCCCCAGCATCTTTATCAAAGAAAACCTCCCCTTACATTTCCCTGGCAATATCATCTGCAAAGGCAACCGCATGGAGCTGGATAAACCCTTTAACCGCAATGTGCAGGTGATAGTATTGGATCCGGGGCATGGCGGAAAAGACCCCGGCGCCGTGGGCAAGGTAATCAAAGCGCAGGAAAAAGACGTAAACCTGAGCGTGGCGCTAAAGCTAAAGCAACTCTTGGAAAAAGAGATGGGGATTACGGTGCTGATGACCCGCAGCGACGATAGATTCGTATCTCTGGGCGAGCGCACCCGCTTTGCAAATGACAATAAGGCAGACCTCTTTATCAGCATTCATACCAATGCTTCCAAGGATTCCAAAGCCAAAGGCACCGAGACCTATTACCTCTCCACGGCAGTAACATCGGATGCCCGCGCAGTGGAAGCCCTGGAAAACCAAGTAGTAGAGCTGTATGAGGGCGGGGTATCTGCCAAGGCTAAATATGACGATTTGGGCTTTATTTTAAGCGATCTGAGCCAAACCGAACACCTGGAAAGCAGCAACGACCTGGCGGGAAATATCCAGATGAACCTGATTGCCGGCTCGGGACGCTACGATCGCGGGGTAAAACAGGCTAATTTCTATGTGTTACGCGGCGCCTTTATGCCGGCAGTTTTGGTAGAGCTGGGCTTTATTTCCAATGCCGAAGAAGAGAAACTTCTGATAAATCAGGAATATCAACAGCGTTTGGCGCGCACCATCTTTGAGGGTATCAAGCGCTTCAAATACCGCTACGATAGGATTCGCAATACATGAAAATATACGGATGGGACTACCTCCAAAGCCGCTACGCCAGCTGCGTTTCCTATAGCAAAACGCTTCCTTGCAAAAAGTGCCATCAAGAGCCAGACTTTAAAAGAGACTTTTTGGGTAATGTAAGCCACGAAATGCGCACGCCTATGAACGCCATTATGGGTTTTGCCCAGATGCTGCAAAGCACAAATCTGGATGCGATTCAGACAGAATATGTGGATGTAATCTACCAAAGTGCCAAGAACCTTTTGGGCTTGATAAGCGGACTTTTGGATATCGCCAGCCTACACGAAGGTAAAATGGATCTGAATCCGGTTAATTTTGATCCGGAACTCTTTATCAACCGCTTATGGGCGAGCTATCGCCCGCAGGGGGAAGCCAAGAACCTAATAATGAGCTTGGAAAAGCCGCCGCATCTGCCACCCTTAAAAGGAGATATGGAAAAGATTGCTAGGGTATTGGGCTTCCTGCTATCCAATGCCTTAAAGTTCACAGAAAAAGGCTATATCCGGCTGAAAATGGCGCTTGAACGCATAGAGGATGATCAAGGCGTGTTGTGCTTTGAGGTAGAGGATAGCGGCTGCGGCATCGAAGCAGAATATCTGGCAAAAATATTTGATCTCTTTGAAATGGTGGATAGCAGCTATAGCCGCAAATACCAGGGCTTGGGGCTGGGTTTGAGCCTGACTACACGGCTGGTAGAGATTTTGGATGGCGCTTTGGGTGCGGCTTCCACTCCGGATAAGGGAAGCTGTTTTTATTTTCAGGTTCCGGTGCTGGTAATCTGATGGGACACAAGATAATAAGTGTAGAACCCAATAGTCCGGCTGCCAAGGCGGGCATCAAAGCTGGCGATGAGCTGCTAAAGATCAATAACCGCATTGTGCGCGACCGCTTTGATTTGGATTATTACGGTTCCGCTAATGAGCTATCTCTACAATTCAAAGACCCC
>JAQVIX010000091.1 GCA_028695495.1 Candidatus Cloacimonadota bacterium
CGCCGGCTTCGGGTTCCGCACCATCAAAGTGCAAAAACTCTACCGCAAGCTGAGCCTGAGCAATCTGCTTTTCCCTTATTACCTGTTTAAGAGCGTCCTTGATTGCCAGAAGCTGATAAGGGCTTGCCAGGGCGTGATTACCACCGGAGGCTTTGTAGCAGGTCCCGTTGCTCTGGCAGCGCTTAGGCTCAGGATTCCCTGCTTTCTGCATGAAAGCAATTCCTATCCGGGGCTTACCACCCGGCATCTGGCAAAGCATTTAACACGCTTTTATATCTCTTTTGATGAAACTGCCAAATACCTGCCCAAGGTAAAGGCGATAAATCTTGGCATCCCCATTATCAAGCGGGAAATAGTGGAATTCAAGCTACCCGATATCGGCTTGCAAGAGGCTAAGGATACGCTCTTGATAAGCGGTGGATCGCAAGGCTCGGTAGCGTTGAATAAAGTAATCTCGCAAGCAATGCCGGAGCTTTTAGCCCGCGGCTGGCAGATAATCTGGCAAACGGGCGCCAATAGCTACCAGGAATATCAAGCCTTGCATAAAGATACCCCCGGGCTTTACCTCTTTGATTTCTCCCCGCTTTTGGCAGAGATGATGAAGGCGGCAAAGCTTGCCATTACCCGCGCCGGCGCTCTCACTATTGCCGAATTGGAAGCGGCAAAGCTGCCGGCAATCCACATTCCGCTGCCCACTGCTGCGGCAAACCATCAATACTATAACGCTCTGGCGCAAAAGCAGAAAGGCATCGCCACCCTGATAGAGCAAAAGGACTTTAGCCCCCAAAGGCTTCTTAACACATTAGATAGCGTGGCAAACTGGCTGGATACCAGCAAGCTAAATGCTTTGGGCGAAAACACTGCCGCCAGAGACATCGCGCAAGACATACTAAATACTTACCAAAGGAGATAGGAAAATGCTTGGCAGAACCAAAAAGATACATTTCATCGGCATTGGCGGCATCGGCATGAGCGGCATTGCCGAGTTCCTGCACAATCAAGGTTTGGAGATAAGCGGTTCGGATATGAAGAAGACCGAGCTTACAGACCATCTGGAAAGCTTGGGCATTGCCGTTACCGAAGGGCACGATCCCGCGCTAATCCAGGATGCGGACGTGGTGGTAAAATCTTCTGCCGTAATGGACGACAACCCCGAAATAGTAGCCGCCAAAGCCATGAAAATCCCCGTTATCCGCCGCGCCGAAATGCTGGCAGAGATCACCCGCATGAGCTTTTCCATTGGCATCTCCGGCACCCATGGCAAAACCACCAGCACCTCCATGGCGGGCTTGGTATTGGAAGCTGCGGGCTTGGAACCCACCATCATCGTAGGCGGCAAGGTAAAGAACTTTGGTTCAAACAATGTAATGGGTTCCGGCAAATACATCGTGGTAGAAGCCGATGAGTTTGATCACTCTTTCCTCTCGCTTAGCCCTTGCATTGCAGGCATTACAAATGTAGATGAAGACCATTTAGATTGCTATCGGAATCTGGACGATATCAAAGGTGCCTTCATTGAATATGCAAATAAAGTGCCCTTCTTTGGTAGCGTAATCGCCTGTTTGGACGATCCCGGCGTGCAAGCCATCCTGCCCCACATCAATAAGCGGATAGTAAGCTATGGCTTAAGCCGCCAGGCAGATGTGCAAGCCAGTAATATCCAGATGAAAGACTTCAAAACCAGCTACGACGTATCTTACAAAGGCTACAGATTGGGACAAATATCGATGAATGTAGCCGGTAAACACAACGTGCAAAACTCGCTTTTGGCGGTAAGTATCGGCTTGGAGCTGGATTTGCCCTTCAAAAGCATTCAAGATGGCATGGCAGCCTTTAGCGGAGTGTATCGCCGTTTTGAATACAAAGGCGAAGCGGCAGACATCATGCTATACGATGATTATGCACACCACCCCACCGAGATTATCGCCACCCTCGAAGGCTTTAAGGATAGCGCTTCCCGCCGCATCGTAGCGCTTTTCCAGCCGCATCTGTATTCCCGCACCCGCGATCTTTATGAGAAGTTTGGCAAAGCCTTTTATAGCTGCGATTGCCTACTTTTGGCGCCCATCTACCCTGCTCGCGAAAAGCCCATCCCCGGCATTGATTCCCGGCTGATTGCCGATGTGGCGATTCAGAGCGGACACCGCCAGGTGCATGTAATAGAAGCTAACGAGCGTATAGTGGAAGATACCATGGCATTACTGGAGCCAGAAGACATCCTGATCACCATTGGCGCCGGTAATATTTGGCAATATGGCGAGCGGATTTTAGCCGAACTAAAAAAAACTATTGACACAAACAGTAAAGCTAAAAAAAGTAGCAACTTATGAACTTGACTAATGAATTGGGAAAACCGCTTACAGCGAGGTAACTGCATAATATGCATACAAGTAGAGATTTGAGACAGAGAAAGCGCCGCGGAAATAGCAGGTATTACCTCTTTTTCGCCTTTAGCCTTTTCGCCTGCCTGGGCGTGATAGGCGGCATTTTCTACGCCTTTCGTCATCTTAGCATATTCGAGCTGCAAAGTATAAGCGTCCACGGCAATACCGCCGTGCCAGATTCCTTATTATTGCAAAAAACCCAGAAATATCTGGGGCAAAACCTCTTTCAAATCTCCAAGAAAAGCATCAGGCAGGATTTGCAAAGCTTTTCCCGCGTTAAAGATGCCAAGATCAAGAAACACCTTTTGGATAAGCTCAGCATCCAGATCATCGAGCGCTCCGGCATGCTTTATGTAAAAAGCTTTGAAGGCAACCTCTTCCCCATCGATGAAGATGGCATCGTGCTTAGCAAATACGGAAAAGTGTATAAAGAGGATTTGCCCATCTTTAGCTCCTACTATCCAGATGCCAGCTTCAAAGCAGGCAGCAAGTTGGATAAGGAGGATATCGCCCGTATCTGCAAGCTGCACAAGCGTATTGTGAAGGAAGCGACGGAGTATCTGAATATTATCTCCGAATATTATATGGTGGATAATACCATCCATATCATCGATGCGCGTTTTGGCACCTGCATCATACCCAGCGAAAATGATTTGGCAAAGCAATTTAAGCGCTATCAGTTTGTGCAGGATAATGGCAATATCGGGCGCCGCAGCACCGTGGATTTGCGCTTTGAAAACCAGGTAGTAGTTAAGGCAGGTGAAAAATGAGTAAAACGATAATTACCGCATTGGATATAGGCTCCACCACTGTGCGCAGCATTATCGCAGCCTTGGAGCCCAAGAATAAACTGAGCGTATTGGGCACGGGCGTCTGCCCCAGCGAAGGCATAGAAAAAGGCGTGGTAAAAGATATTCAGGCGCTTAGTGCGGCGATAGCCAAATCCCTGAATATGGCAGAAAATGCTGCGGGTACCAAAGCCCAAAATATCTACGCCAATATTACCGGCGAGCAGCTTCGCACCCAGATAGGCGATGGCAGAATCTCCATCCCCACCGAGATTCCCCACGAACCGGGCGAGATAGGTCAGGAACACGTGGATCAGGTAATTGCCGATGCCAAAAACAGCGTAAAGATTCAAAAAGGCTTTGAACGCCACAAGATATTGCACGGCATTCCCCACGATTTTATCATCGATACCCAAGACGATATCACCAATCCCATCAAGATGAACGGATTTCACCTTACCGCCAAGGTGCTTACCATCCTCTTTGAAGTAACGCCCCTGCGCAATCTGGCAAAGTGCATCGAGCTTGCTGGCTACGAGATAGACCCGGCAAACTTTGTATTGAACCACATTGCCAATAGCTACAGCGTGCTTTCGGATGATGAGCGCCGCCTGGGCAGCATCCTGATCGATATGGGTGGCGGCACCTGCGATATCTCAATCTATTACAACAGCATTTTGGAAAAGATATTGGTAATACCCATGGCAGGCAAAGCCATTACCGAAGACCTCGCTATTGGGCTAAAAACCACCCTTTCCAGCGCCGAATACATCAAAACGCAGTATGGTTCTGCCATTACAGATGAAGCGGATCAGAGCATCGAAATAGAGGTGGAAGGCATTAGCGGCCGCAGCTCTACCTGCCGCACAAAGTATTTGGTAAGCCATGTAATTCAACACCGCGTAGAAGAAATGCTCTCAATTTGCTACAACCGCAGCCGGGATTTTTACAATCCAGGCACCGTTACCGCCGGTGTAATCATTTGCGGAGGTTCGGCAAATCTGGAACACATCGATAGCGCCGTTACAAACGCTTTTAACCTACAGGTAAAGCTGGCGCGTCCAGACCAAAGCCGCTTTACCGATTATCAGGAACATCTAAACGACCCCGCTTTTGCCACGGCAATCGGCATTCTGTATTATGCCATGGGGTTTGAACACGAGCCGCCCAGCAAGAGCATGAAACTGGGCAAGATAAGCAAAAAGCTGGACACCAGCAAAATAATGGAAAAAATAAAAAGTATATTAAAGGATTTCACTTAAGAAACAGGGGGAAACAATGATTGAATTTGACGACAGACCTTCGCAGATTGGCACCAATATCAAAGTGATAGGAGTGGGCGGAGCAGGTGGCAACGCCATAAACACAATGATCAAAAACGGGCTGCAAGGCGTAGAGTTTATCGCAGCCAATACCGATGCAGACGACCTTACAAAGTCTTTAGCAAATATGAAGCTGCAACTGGGCAAAAAGCTCACCCGCGGCCTCGGCACCGGAGCCAATCCGGAATTGGGTTCTCGCAGTGCCGAAGAATCCAAGGACGATATCAAAGCTAATTTAGAAGGCGCCGATATGGTATTTATCGCTGCCGGCATGGGCGGCGGCACCGGCACCGGAGCAGCGCCTATCATCGCCAAGATTGCCCGGGAGATGGGTATTTTGACCCTGGGCATAGTAACCATACCTTTCAATTTTGAAGGACGCAAACGCAAGGAAAATGCCGGTCATGGCATCCGCCATCTCAAAGAGTTTGTAGATACCCTGATCGCGATTCCCAATGAAAAGCTTACCGAAATATATGGTAAAGCACCGCTTACAGATGCCTTCAATCATGGAGACGACGTATTGTATCAGGCTGCCAAAGCCGTAAGCGATATCATCAATATCACCGGCCTGATCAATGTGGACTTTGCAGACGTAAGAGCCGTAATGCAAAACATGGGTTATGCGCTAATGGGCAGCGGCATGGCGGGTGGTGAAGACCGCGCCATCAATGCCGCCCGAGCCGCTATCGACAACCCGCTTTTGGCAGATATCAGCCTGGCTGGCTGCCAAGCTCTGCTGCTAAACGTTACCGCTGGTCCAGACATCCTGATGGAAGAATATGAACAAATCTCAAACGTAATAGTAAATGAAACCGGAATGGGTGCAAATATCATCATGGGCGTAATCCTGGATGAAGAAATGATCGGCAAGATTTCCGTTACCATCATCGCCACCGGTTTAACCGGACGCGAAGAGGAAGAGCCGCAAAAGATTATGGATTTCCCCACAGCAGCAGTTGCCAAAAAAGAAAGTGTGGAACCTGCTTTTAGCCAAAAAGATGAGATCAAAGACATCCTCAGCCGCCTAAACGTAAATGATAGCGTATCCGAGGGCGCTAAAGCCCAAACCGGAACGGATGATAATAACAGAATAAACCAGATCAAAACCGAACCACCCAGCTTTTTGAAAGCTTTGGATTAGTTTTAAGCAACACACTCAGATAATCTCTCTACAAAAAGGATTCTCCGACACACCCCCCGGTCGGGAATCCTTTTTTTTGAGGTGTCAGGTCTCAGGTGCCAGGGCTGACGCTCGTGAATCAGCTACTTTGTTGTTTGGTAGATTGGTTGTTTTGTTGTTTAGTTGCTTAGTTGCTTGGTTACTTGGTTGTTTAGTTGATTGGTTGATTGGTTGATTGGTTGATTAGTTGATTAGTTACTTGATTGCTTAGTTGTTTAGTTCAAAATGCGAGCGCAGCGTGCCAGCCTTTTGGACTTCTGCCGCTTATCCGCCTTCTATTACCGCCAACGCTTTATACAAGCGAGCAGGAGTTCAAAAGGCTTTCCCAGATTACATACACCATGCGTCAGCTTCTAATTACCCATTGCGAGCTTGCGAGCAATACCGTTCAAGGATTTTGAAGCGAAGCGATAAATCCTTGATAATTTTACACTCTACATTCTACATTCCCGCGCACAGCGTGGAGCCAGCTTCGCCCCGTGACTTAGGCACGCCACGCCTCACGCAGATACCAAACACCAGATATTTATCAGGAAAATACCAGCAAGGTATCCAATATCTCTATAGTGGACAAGGTGTGGACAAATCCGGATTTATTTTAGCTAATCCCAAAAAAATAGGCTCACTTTCAAACTTAGTGGGTAAAAACAATGAACTAATACAGAGAATATGAAGCCTAAGATGGCTTCATTATCAAGCTCAACAAAGGTCTTGTCCCTTCAGGGACAGTGGTTTAGATAGCCCAGGGTGTGCTTGCCAAAAACGAGCTTGCGAGTTTTGGGCAAGCACACCCTGGGTAACGGTTGCCTTTTGATGAATGTGTTTTATCCCCTACCCCTTCTCCCTATTTTAAGCCCAGAATCCGGCGGATTTTGGGCTAAAATAGGGAGAAGGGGTGGAGCTTTTTTGTCGGTATTGTTACCTAACACATTTTATACCAAAACTACCGAGGCTGTCCCGAAATACGGAATGAACAACTCAAAAAAGAATGTTCACCCCTGAAATGTAGGGGTTCAAGGCATTGAACCCGCCGAGAATTACACGCAACAGGTAATCATTACGAACTCAGTATCAGTTTATTACGGTGTGCGCTGCGCACACGCTTTGTTAAAAGCGGGCGCAAAGCATTGCGCCCCTACATTCTCGTTTCCTTAGATATCGTGCTTGATTTTGTTATTTCGGGACAGTTTCATCCACAATTAAGCTACATTGATTTCAGGTGGCGGAAACCTGCCTGAAACAAGTTCGTGAAGTCCATAGCGGCAATAAATCCTGATATTGGCATACATATTTTGCCGCCCTGAGCTCCACGACTACGCAGCTGCCACAATAATCTGTGATAATTTGCGTTAATCTGTGGACAAAAGAGCTTTAGCCTGTCGCTACTGACAACTGACAACTCGTAACTGACAACTACGAACCGAGCGCAGCTTAATTATTACATTTTACACTCTGCGTTCTACATTGATACTTCGCTTCTTACCACCCGAAATCCGGTATATCCATTCTTATTAAAGGGTTTCATATAATTGCGGTTGCTAATGCGCAATTCGTGGCTATCGTGAAACCAGCTGCCGCCGCGGATTACCCTATCCGTACCGCTATTGGGACCGCTGCTGAGATTTGGCACGCGGTAGCTATAGGGTGCATACCAATTCCATACCCATTCATACACATTGCCAGAGAGATCGAAGATGCCAAGTTTATTCGCCTTTTTGCTGCCCACGGGTTTGCTGCGGGCGCCGGAGTTTTCGATATACCAGGCTACATCGATGGCGTTTTCCGAACCGCTATACAGCCCCTCTGCCCTGCCTTTTCCAGCTTTGGCTGCCAGTTCCCATTCCGCCTCGGTGGGCAAACGGTAGCCATCTGCCTCAAAATTGCATACTATCTCGCTGCCATAGATATCATAAGCAGGCGTAAAGCCATCTTTCAGGCTCTTGGCATTGCAATAATCGATCACATCGTAAAAGGAAACATTTTCTACGGGCAGGTCGTCTCCCCTAAATTGCGAAGGATTGCTGGGATACACCATTTGCCATTCCGCCTGCGTAACCTCCGTAACCCCCATATAAAAAGCCTTGATGGATACGCTAAGCAGCGGGAATTCATCGTCATCCGCTTCCGGCGCTATGCTGCCCATTACCAGGGTATCTGCCGCTACCATTACCATGGGAATCTGCACATTTTCTGTCAGTAGTCTATCCACATCATCCGTAATATCTTGTGTCTTTTCTACCTTAATGGGTTTGGCTTCCTCTTTGGGACTGGTCAAAAAGTAGCGACCCCCCAAAAAGGCGATAATCACCAAGCTTACATACATTAAAACCTTGAATGAACCTTGTATATGGCTAAGGTCTTCGGATTGCTTTGCGGGTTTTATCTGCTCTCTTTGCCGCCGCTCTTTGAGTTCCTCAATGGATTTGATCGCGATGGATTCTGGTGCCGGCTTGCTGGGAACGGGAGCAGGACTTGGCTGGGGGCGGGGAGCTATCGGCGCAATCTCCGGCTCTATAACCGGCTCTATAACCGGCTCTGGTTCAGGCTCCGGATCAGGCTCAAATACAGGTTCGGGTTCCGGGATATACTCAGGCTCAGGAGTATAAAGCGGCTCCGCTTCGATATATTCTTCCTCTATCTCCTCAATGGCTATTTCTGGCACTACTGGTTCAGGTTCAGGCTCTACCACAGGCTCCGGTTCTGGTTCTGGTTCCGGCTTTGCTGCCAGTGCTTTCGCCTGCTCTTCTTCCAATCTTTCTTTTTCCGCCAGCTCTTCTAATTCCAGATAATCCACATAATTGCCTTCCAGCTTTAGCGCCAGATTCAGGATTTGCGGATTGGGAATGCGCTCTGCGGGGTCCAGCTTTAGGCAATCCAGAAGGATGCTAAATAGCCAGGAGGGGATCTGCTTTTCATCTGGCTGAATTACGGCACGGGTAAGGCACTGTTCTTTCTGCTCTTCGGGGCTAAGGAAGCTGCCAATACGCCAAGGCAGATTTCCGGTAAAGATTTGATACACCACTACAGCCCAGGAATATACATCGCTATTCGGCTGGATACTAAGCCCCTTAAATACTTCCGGTGCGGTATAGAGAATGGGAAAATGATACTTGATATTGCCTTCGGAATGCTTCCATGCCGCCCGCTCTTTGCCAAAGCCAATCACCTTTAGCTTTTCTGCCGGATCGATTATCACATTGTAGGGATTCAGGTTCAGATGCGCCATGCCCTGTTTCATGGCATAAGTTAGCGCTTCTGCCAGCTCTTTCGCCCAAATCAATGCCAAATCCGGCGCCACACCATTGGGATATTCCAGCAGGTACCTGCCCAAAGCTATCCCTTCGGCATATTCGGCTATCAGATAGGCATCTTCCCCATCGCTAAGCAGATTCAGGCTTCTGCGAATGGCGGGGTGTTCCAGCTGCATACTGGCTTCAGCTTCAGAAATCAGGCTTTTACGTAGCGCAATGTCCCGTTTTGCTGCGGGCGCCAGCGCTTTGATAATTACCCGCTGTTTGCTTATGGCATTTTCCGCTTTGTAGATGAGAAAGCGGTGATTTTCCTGCAAAGTTTCCAGGATGTGGAAGCTATTAAAATCCTGAACCATCAATTTTCCTTGTAAATGCTTTTCCCGCTTTTGATTACGCGGCTTATATGGGAAGAACCCAAATGGTAAGGGATGAAATTGATCCCAGCAATATCCCACAAGATGAGATCCGCCTCTTTGCCAGGCTCCAGCGAGCCTACTTTATCTCCCAAATCCAGTGCAAAAGCAGCGTTGATGGTAGCAGCCGCCAAAGCCTCTGCCGGGCTAAAACCCATCTGTAAACACGCCAGGCTCATGGTAAACGCCATGCTATCGCAATTGCAGCTACCCGGATTGTAATCCGTAGCAATGGCTACCGGCAAGCCGCTATCGATCATATATCTGCCGCGGGCATAGCTCTTTGCCCTTAGTGAAAATAGCGTAGCCGGAAGCAGCGTGGGAATTACACCCGCCTCTCTCA
>JAQVIX010000092.1 GCA_028695495.1 Candidatus Cloacimonadota bacterium
TGTAATGCTACAATTTAAGGGCGCTATATCCTTCAGATGGCTGCTTTGCGGCAAGAGGATCAAGCGTTTGTTTGCGCCAAAGTAGCAGGCATTTTCAAGCTTGAAACAGCTCTTGATCTTGTCCCGATGGTAAAAGGCAAAGAAAAAGCCATTCCAGATGATGAGATCATCCTGTTGGCAAAACGACATATTTTTGGCATATACCTTATTGATGCTATCTTGAGGTCTGGCAAAGGAATAGCTGATGCTGCAACCCCATTTGCTGCCCGTGCCGATAAGCTGTTCGATTTGTTTGATACTGCCATCGGATACAATGCGCACCTCATCTACGCCCATCAGAATAACCAAATCCAAGACATATTCCAAAAGCGGTTTATTGGCTATTATTAGCAGGAATGGCTCGATATCCGGAAAGAAGTTCTTTAGCCAATCTGCTTCCTGACTATTTGCGTAAATAAGGCACTTCATGATATATCCTTTGTTCTAATCCCCAAAATCTTCGTCAAAGCTATTGATAGCTGTTTCCAGGTCGTCAAAAATATCAAAGATTTTGTGTGCCCGCGTGATGTCAAAAACCATGCGCGGCTTATCCTGCAGATTGGCGATATGGATATCTCCGCCACCTTGTGAGGCGGATTTGAGGCAGGCAACGATGGTGCCCAATCCGGTGCTATCCACAAACTCGCAGGCTTTCATATCAAAGACAAAGTTCACCGTTTTATCTGCCACAGAATCAAATAGCTCGCGCAGCTTAGGCGAATTGTAGGCATCCAGGCGCCCATTGATCTCAATGATGCCCACCATGTTTTCTTGACGGTATTCCAAAGTCATTATTTCACTTCCTTTTATGTTCAATAGGCACCCTTACCGCTGATCACGGCAGGTATGGTTTTAAGTAAAATGATCAGGTCGTTTTTCAGCCCTTGGCTACGGATGTATTCCAAATCGAGCTGAACTTGCTGCTGAAAGGGGATATCGCTGCGCCCTTTTACCTGCCAAAGCCCGGTAATACCCGGCTTTACATGCAGACGCTTGCGGTCTTCCAAAGTATATTCCTTTACTTCGCGGGGCAAGGGCGGACGTGGCCCCACCAGGCTCATATCCCCCTTTAGCACGTTTACCAATTGCGGCAATTCATCAATGCTAAAGCGGCGGATAAAGCGTCCCACTGTGGTCACCCGCGGGTCATTTTTCATTTTAAAGATAACGCCATCGGCAGATTCATTTAGCTCCAGTAGCTCATCTTTACGCTTATCCGCATCTACATACATGGAGCGAAACTTGATGAAGCCAAAGTGTTTACCATTTAGCCCCACGCGATTTGCCACGTAAAAGATGGGTCCCGGATCGGAGATATAGATTGCCAAAGCGGTGATGATAAAGATGGGGGAGAGCAGGATGAGCAGGATGAAAGAGCCAAGGGTATCGGAAAGCGTTTTTAGCGCTTTTGCGGCGCCGATGGTTGCGCGCCAAATCGCCAGCTTTAGCTGCATCCGAAAGCGGCTGCGCGGCTTATCCATCTGCATCAGGCGTTTGATTTCCTGAGCCCGGCTGCTCTTACTGTGTCCCAGATAAGTTTTCATCTATCTCCAAAAGCTTTGGCGTTTTCTTTCTCCAACGGAAAACCCGGTACAAAAATAAGGGGTTTCCCAAAATATAACGTTTCCACATCCGGCGCGGCTCCTGATACAGGCGATATGTCCATTCCATGCCGATCTCGCGCAGCCAAAGTGGCGCACGGGGTATTTGTCCAGAGTAAAAATCGAAAAGACCGCCCACGCCCATTAAAAGGCTGGCGTTTATCCTATTTCCATAGCGCCGGATAAATTTCTCCTGCAAAGGCGCCCCAAAGGCTACCAGCAAAATATCGGCACCGGAAGCGTTGATTCGCTCTATCACACTATCTGCCTCGCTCTCCCAATCAAAATAACCGTGGGCAGCGCCCACTATTTGCAAGCCGGCAAAGCGCTTAATCAGTTTTTCCCTTGCCGCATCGGCTACTCCTTCGGCAGCGCCCAAAAGATAGATCTTGTAGCCGCCTGCCACCGCCAGCTCACATAGCTGCGGCAAGAGGTCGGTTCCATTCAGATTCTCTTTCAAGCTCTTGCCCAAGATTCTGGCGGCGAGATTCATCCCGCTACCATCGGGATAGAGCAAAGCGGTTCCCAGTAATATCTGATAATAGTCCTTGTCAATAAATATTTTATTTATGCAATCTGCATTGATGAAAAACACTTCTGTTTTCTCTTTAGCTTCAAGGCGTTTTCCCAAATCTGCCAGCGCTTCCTGCATGCTGCTATTTGTGATATTTAGCTTAAAAAGCTCGATAACATCCTGATTGTCAGGCTCGGATTGATGATAGAATCCGGCAATAAAGCTCTTTAAGATAATGCCCAAATCGTAGAGAAAAGAGCGATTGGCAAGGTATTCCCGGTCGCTTTGCCCGCGGCTGCTATTTGCCATCTTGCTGCTATTGCAAATGAAATGCAAGCTAAAGATACCCGGACTGTGGATTCTATCCTCTGCGGATTCCGGCAGGCTGGTTCCCACCAATTCAAGCTTGCCCAAAAGGCTCAAGGGGAAAAGCAGGGCATTTCTCAGCAGCCAGTTTTTACTCTTTATAAGCGGCAGGCTCTGGGTTTTGCCTGCCAAATCCCGATAGCTCTTTAGCTCTATATCAAAAGCGGTGCCTGCACTTAAGATTTGGGTAATTGCAACAGGCAAGCTTACAGTGATGCCCAAAAAGATTTGGATGCACTTAAGTAAGGTCTTTTGAACAAGGGTGTAAGAAATCTGGCTCTCTTTATCTTTTTCTTTTATTAAGCTTTCAAGCGGCTTGAGAAAGGAAGCTTCAAAGGCTGCTTTATTGTATTTATCTTTAAGCATTTGATAGCCATTTTCGCCATATTCCTGCGCCAATAAAGGGTTTTGCAAAAGAGTACTGATAGCCTTTGCCAGTTTCTGGGTATCCCCTTCTTTTACCAGCAATCCATTTATCTTGTGCTTTAGCCATTCGGAAATGCCGCCTACATCAAAGCCCACCACGGGAACTTTGTGGGCAAAAGCTTCCAGCCCCACCAGCGCAAAAGGTTCCTGCCAGCGGGACGGCACCACCAAAAGGCTCGCCTCTTTGTAAGCCTCCTCAAGATCCAGGCTAAAACCCTTGAATATTACCTTATCTGCTATTTCAAGATTCTTTGCCAGCTCTTTTAAGTAAGCATCATCATTACCTTTACCATAGATCAGTAATTGATACTCCATATCCAAGAGCGCTGCCGCTTTGAGCAGGAGCTCTATTCCCTTTCCGCGAATCAATTGCCCCACATAGAGGATAAGCGGTTTTTCCGCTACGGGCTTATATTCCGCTTCCCGCGGCACTTTGTAAGGGATCAGCTTTCTTATACGCTCTTTTTCCCACCCGTTTTTCAGCAGGTTTTCCCGCATTGCTTCCGAGAGCACAAAGCTACAAGTGGAATTGCGCATAAGAGTTAATAATTCCTTGTGCTTAAAAGGGTTTATTCTATTAATCCTATTGTCTTTTTTCTGGATAAGCATGCTGCAAACGCTACAGGAGGGAATGCAAAACGGCAGATAGCAGTTCTTGCGTTTATAGGGGAAATACTTATGCCGGCGAAGGCAATAATAATCGTGGTCATGAACGATCAGGAAAGTGGGTAAATGCTTGCTTAGGGGGCGGATCCACTCTGTACGGGTAGTTTTGTGAATCATTACAGCGCTAATGCCCAGTTCGAGATAATAATCTAATAGGCTGTTAAAGTCTTGCTCTTCATGGATTATTACCCCACAGAAAAGAGAGCTAAAGCTTGCGTCGTCCTTATCTCCTTTTTCAAATAAACCGTAAACCTGCCAGCCATGTTCGTTTAAGCTTCTTACCATATCTGCCAAAAGTGATTCCACGCCGCCAAACCAGCCGCAATGGCTATTGATCATCAAAATGCGCTTTGCACTATTGGCACTCTTAGTCATTCTTTATATCTCTTTTAAGCAAGCTATAATAAGTATCGTTATACAGTTTGGTAAGATAACTATATGTATAGATGTCTTTAACCTTGGCTTTGGCACCTTTGCCCATCTCGGCTAAACGCTCGCGTTCCTGATATGCTACCAGCATCTTATCGGCACAGCCTTCCACGGATGTGCGCGGGAAAAGATAGCCATTTTCTCCCTCAATTACCAGGTTCGGATCCACCACATCGCTTTGAATTACCGGTGTAAGGCTAAAGAAGCTTTCCACTACCACGGCGCCGGAATTCATAAAGCGCACTGGGATTACATGGATATCGCAATGCTTAAGCCAGGCAAGCACTTCCGGGCGCTCCAGCATACCGGTAAAGAATACGCGTGTCTCTAAGCCATGCTCCTTTACAATCTCCTGCATCTGCTCAAAAAGCTCCGGTTCATAGTCCGTTCTCCCCACGAAGATCAGGCGTGCTTCCGGCATTTGGGCAGCCACTTTGCAAAAGGCTTTTAGCGCTATATCTTGCCCCTTGATGCGGCTAATGCGCCCTAAGCAGAGCAGCTTAAAGCTCTGGTCTCCCCAGCTTTCCAATAGTGCCGGACGGGGGTAATTCTGTTCGTATTCTTCGCTTAAAACGGGAACGGGAGAGTAAAGCACCTGCTCGTTATATTGCTTCAGGAAAGCAATTTCCTTATCCGCAATGGCAAAAGCTTGTTCCATGCCACGTAAAATGGGTATCTGATAAAACTTTGGCTTAATCTTTTTCAGGATATCGGGATCAAAATCCGGGTCTCTGGCAATCTCCGCCGCATAGTCGATAAAATCGAAAAAGACCTGAATAAAAGGCGTCTTCCTGATGCGCGAAATCCAGAAGGCGAGCATGTT
This sequence comes from Candidatus Cloacimonadota bacterium, assembly GCA_028695495.1. Lineage (GTDB taxonomy): Bacteria > Cloacimonadota > Cloacimonadia > Cloacimonadales > Cloacimonadaceae > UBA5456. The sequence continues at coordinate 4,865 of JAQVIX010000092.1, forward strand.
ATTGTAGTTTAATGCCGGAAAGCATTGAATGAGATCGTAATCTCCCTTTAGTAGATGCCATGCCAGGCTGGGGCAGAAGGTTTTGCTTTTCAGGTTTGGATAGCGGACAGGGGTATTTAACAAGTCCTTAAGCCGCTTTACTTTGAAGCCATCCATTTCCATATTAGAGGGGGCATCGATGCGTTTGGGGCAAAAGATCGTCACCTCGTGTTCTTTTGCCAAAGCTTGCGCCTGAAAATAGATATTGGTCTCGGCACCGCCCACTTCCGGATAAAAGCGGTTCGTAATAATCGCCAGTTTCAGTTTTCTGCTATCTCTCTGGTTCCAGCTTCTTAGTGCGTTCAAGAAATTATCGCTTACTACCTGTGCAGAATATTTGGCAATTGCACTATCATGCAAAGCTTTGCCCAGTTCAAAGGCAGTTCCCGGCTCTGCTACCAATTGCAAGATGGCATTGGCAAAATCCGGCGCCTTATCAGCAAAGAGGATTTCAGAATTGCTAAACTCAAAGCCTTCGGCACCAATACTGCTACTGATTACCGCTTTGCCATATTCCGCCGCTTCCAGGATGCGGGTGCGGGTGCCGGAAGCTACTTGTAGAGGTAAAATTACAAAGAGTGCCTGTGCTATCTGGCAGCCGATATCTTCTACGGGACCAATGATTTTTACCACCTTATCCGCATATTCCTGATAACGCGGCAAGGGGTTTTTGCCCACAATGCGAATCTCAATCCCAGAGCTTGTAAGATGCTCTTTTACGCTGGGGTAGATATCCCGCATAAAGTGGTCGATAGCGTCTGAATTTGCCATGGAATTCAGGGTTCCAAAAAAGAGGATATAAGGCGCATGGGGCGCCTGGCTGCTCTGGCATTTTTCCTTGTCCGGCATCATATTCGGGAAATGCAGGGCATTAACGGCTTTTAAATCATATTCATTTACCGCCATTTGTAGCTCGATGGGGTTCGTAAAAAAGAACCGGAAATCTCGCTGGAAAGCGCGGCGTTCAAAGAAACGCAATTTGTGATATTCAAGAAGGTGAAAGCGGTTATGAATATTGCGGTGGCGGTTCCAGGAAAGACTGGCAATACGCGAAAAAAGCATATCCACATCGATGACTATTTGGGCAAAGGGCAGACTGCGCGCGGCAAGCTCTGCCAGACGAAAGGTGCTTAAAAAGCGGAATACCACAAGCTCGTATTGCTCTCGCCTGAGGAGCTCTTTTAGTTTGTTCAGATGCTGCGGGTGAAATGAGTAGATGGCTTGAGGTTGGCAGCTATTGCACTTTTGGGCAGCAATGGTATAGAGATTTTGATAACCGCGATGCGGGGGGATTTCCTTATAGCGATAAGGCTCCGTCTTGATAATGAGGAGGTCGGCAGCATAAGCACGGGAAAGCTGCTCCCAGATGAAGTTGCTACGATTTGTGTCCCCACCAGGGATTCCACAAAAAGGTGCATCCACGTACAATAATCTTTGCATCTTAACCTCAAAATCTCATTTCACATAATAAATCCCATAATGTAGAATGATAAAAATCTGTCAAGTAAAATCATATAGGGTTTGAAAAATAAAGAGATACACGATTATTTAATATTATTGAAAAATGGAATATGAAGCCATAACTCTTTTATCATGAGGCAATAAGCGATTAGCCCCTGTGAAGTGGAATAATTGCGATACTGCAATACACATCGGGTTCGGGAGCTTATTTGCTTTGGTATTTGTGACGTTTTGTAATGAAATAGCTTGGCTCTTTTGCAGAAAAAGCGGCATTGATTTAAGGGATAATTTGTATGCTAAGGCATTGCCAAAATGATGAGCTGGATTCATAATATTTAAGATTGATTATTCCGATTAAAAAGAGCATAGTATCCATATAAGTAGAGCCACCTTTCCGCTTAAAACTGAGCCAGGTGTGTGCAGGGTGAGCCACCTTTTTAATGTTTATTTTCATTGGTGGGTAAAAAAAACACAATGAGCTAATACAGAGAAAATGTAGCCTAAGATGGCATCGAATTCAAGCAGAATAAAGGTCTTGTCCCGTCAGGGACAGTGGTTTAGCAAGCCCAGGGCCTTAGTGCCCAAAAATGAGCTTGCGAGTTTTGGGCACGATCACCCTGGGTAATTGATGCGTTTTGATGGTTGTCTTTTATCCGCCAGCCCTCCCCTTAGATTTACTCCCCAAAAACGCGTTTTTGGGGAGTAAATCTAAGGGGAGGGCTGGGGTTTTATTTATCATATTGCTACATAACGCGATTGCTATCTAAAATGCCACCCTTAACGGGGTTCCGCTCGGCAGCCAAGCCCTTGGAGTTAATGGCGCTTACCCGCCTTTTACCCGATCAACGCCTTTCACAAGCGACATTGACTTCAAGTGGCGGAAACGCTCGCAAGCTCGCAAATGAACAATGAATGATGAATAATGAATAATGGCGGCTGCGCAAGCGCAGGTTTATTTAATAGCTGACGCTCAGGGCAGGGTTATCGTGTTTGAATCCAGGAGTCCAGGGCGGCTGTAAATCCTTTAGCAGGTGTTAGGTGATAGGTTTTAGGTGCTACGCTCGTTTCGAGAGTAACTTGTTAGGCTTAAGACTTTTATTTGTGGCGTATTCGCGCAAAATAGCGGTGCTTTGTTTTCACTTACAGGTAACCCATAACCCAAAATCGATAACCCCGCTACGAGCGCAGCTTAATTCTACATTTTACACTCTGCATTCTACATTTGCGAGCTTGCTCTCACCCCGTCTGTTGCCCTCACAATGCCCTCGCCTCGACCCACATTTTACGGGGAGAGGCGAGGGCATTGCGAGGGAGAGAAACGAGTTTGCCACCAGTTTTCAGGAGTCAAAACAAAAGAATGTAAAATAATGCTTGACGAAAAAGTAAGAGTAAAAATCTTATGAAAAGGTGGCGGTCAAAATCAAATGACTTTTGGAGATATAAACGCCTTTAAGCCTGATTATTAGCCAGCGGGCAAGGCATCGTTTGATGGAAGCCACTGCAAAAAGCTCTTGAAGGAATAAGAAATGTTCAAACGCATTGCCGCGATCTTTGTGCTAATAAGCTGTGCTCTCACGCTTTATGCTCAGGATTTTTACGACATCAATACGGTAAATGAAATCCGCTTGTATTTCTCTGAGGCAAATTGGAATCAAATCCTCAAAAATCTTTACCATCAGGGTACAGAGCGGCTTACCGGAAATGCTATTATCAACGGCACGGTTTACGATAGCGTGGGTGTGCGCTACAAAGGGCATAGTTCCTATAATGATAACCGCACCAAAAATCCCTTTAATATCAAGCTGGACCATATAATATCGGATCAATTACTGGGTCCTTATGGCACTATCAAGCTGGCAAATGGTTATTATGACCCCTCTTTAGTGCGGGAAATCCTCTCTTACGAGATTGCCCGCAAGTATATGCCGGCGTGTAAAGCAAATTATGCCAATCTCTATGTAAATGACCAGCTTATCGGTGTATATACCTCGGTGCAGGATGTGGATTCTTACTTTATGAACGAGCATTTTTATTGCGCCGGTATGCCACGCTTCAAGTGCAACACCAATACCATGAATCCGGTAACGGTTTGGGGCTATTTGGGCGAGAATTCCAGCGCTTATGAGAGCTATTACAAACTGCAATCATCTCAAGGCTGGGATACCCTCATCAATTTTACCAATGTATTACAAAATAACCCGCAAAATATTGCACAGGTGATGAATGTGGATCAGAATCTCTGGTTTACCGCGTTTCAAAACCTCTTGGTAAACCTGGATTCGCCCATCAATATGTTCCACAATTTCTATCTCTTTAGCGATGCAGAGGGCAGGATCAACCCCCTTTTGTGGGATTTGAATATGTCTTTCGGCGGCTTTATGGGCTCCAGCCTGAGTCAGATGCAACAGCTAAACCCCTTGCGCAACGCCAATAGCAATACCTTTTTGCTGCTGAAAAACGTGCTAAGTAATGCTCGCTACAAAAAGATGTATATTGCGCACATGCGTACGATGATCGAGGAAAACTTTAGTAATGGCTGGTACTCCACCAGGGCACAGGAATTGCAGAATATCTGTGCGCCTATGGTACAAGCCGATCCCAATTATTTATTCACTTATAATCAATTTATATCAAACCTGAATAATTCCGTTTCGGCAGGTGGTGGCATGCCGGGTGGAAGCATTCCCGGCATTACTCAACTAATGGATACTCGGGCGCAATATTTACTGAATAACAGCGAATTTTCCGGCACCGTGCCTTCATTTACGGAAAGCTCATATAGTGCAAATCCCAGCCCCGGCGAGGATGTATCCTTTACGGTAAGTGTGGCAAATGCCAGTTATGTACAGCTTGGCATTCGGCAAAACCAAGCACATAAGTTCAATTACTACGAGATGTATGACGACGGGCAGCATGGCGATGGAGCAGCCGGAGACGGCGTATGGGGCATTAGCGTTCCCATTAGCACCGGAAATATCCAGTATTTCTTTTGGGCGGAAAATACGCAGCAAGGGATGTTTTCTCCGCCGCGGGCAGAGCATGAATTCTTTAGCATTCCTGTAGCCGCTACCACCGGCGAGATTGTAATAAATGAAATTATGGCGAAGAACGCCAGTTTTCTGGACCCCTTTGGCGAAGCAGACGACTGGGTAGAGCTTTACAATCCCAATAATTACCCGGTGGATATTGCCGGAATGTATATGACGGACAATCATTATTCCAATGGGATTAGCGCCTGGACGCAGATTCCCAGTGGCTTTCCGGAAATAACCACCATCCCGCCCAATGGCTACCTTGTGGTGTGGTTCGACGAAGATAT
>JAQVIX010000093.1 GCA_028695495.1 Candidatus Cloacimonadota bacterium
ATCGAAGACCACAAAAGCCTAATCAAGCTGCTTTCACACTACTATTCATAAAAATAAGATATAATGAGGTAAAAAATGTCCGTATTCAAGCCTTTTAAAGCCGTACGTCCCGTACCCGAAAAAGCTAAAGCCATCGCTTCCATGCCATACGACGTAATGGATTCCGACGAAGCCCGTGACGAAGTGGCAAAGAACCCACTCAGTTTTATCCACGTGGAAAAACCCGAAGTGGACTTGCCTTTGGGCACCGATCTTTACGATCCCGCCGTGTATGCCAAAGCGAAAGAAAACCTGTATAACTACATCAAAGATGGGCACATGATCCAAGATGCCAAGCCCCTGTTTTACATTTACCGTCAGGAGATGGACGGGCGCTACCAATATGGATTGGTGGGGCTTAGCGCCATTGATGAATATCTAGAAGGACGCATCAAAAAACACGAGCTTACCCGCGCCGATAAAGAGGCAGACCGCATTCGCCACGTTGATACCTGCGATGCCCACCCCTCCCCCGTGTTTTTCACCTATCGCCATCAGGCAGATATTGACGCCATTGTGGAAAAGGTAAGCACCCAAACCGCTCCGGTGTATGACTTTGTGTCGGACGATGGAATAGGGCACACCCTCTGGCTGATGGATAATAATGAGGATATTCAGGGCATCACCAATGCCTTTGCCCGCCTGCCGCATTTGTATGTAGCGGATGGTCACCATCGCACCGCCAGCGCCGTAAGAGTAGGCACCATGCGCCGTGAGAAGTATCCGGATTACAAGGGAGATGAGGAATTTAACTATGTAATGACGGTAATCTTCCCGGATAACCAGCTTAAAATCTTTGATTACAACCGCGTAGTGCAGGATTTTAATGGGCGCACGCAAGCACAATTTATGGCAGAAGTAAAAGAGAAATGGAATGTAGAGGAAGTGCCTGCCGGCGCCAGCTATCGCCCCGCACGTCTGCATCAGGTAAGCATGTATATGGATGGCAAATGGTACTTTATCAGCCCCAAAGCCGGCACTTGGAATGCACAGGACGAGGTGGATAATCTGGACGTTTCCATTCTGCAAAATAACCTCTTGCAGCCCATTTTGGGTATTGAAGACCCGCGTAGGGATAACCGCATCGACTTTGTAGGCGGTATCCGCGGTTTGGAAGAGCTGGTGCGCCGCGTGGATAGCGGACGCGAAGTAGTGGCTTTTGCCATGTATCCCACCTCGATGGACGAGCTGATCGGGATTGCCGATGCCGGCAAGATTATGCCGCCCAAATCCACCTGGTTTGAGCCTAAATTGCGTAGCGGATTATTTATCCATCTCTTACAGTAATGAAGTACTATATTGAAAGCTTGGGCTGCGCCAAAAATACCGTGGATAGCGAGCGTTTTGCCGCCATCCTGGATTCCTATCACATAAAAGAAACTCACGAGATTACCGAAGCGGATATCGTTTTGGTAAATAGCTGTGCCTTTTTGCTGAAAGCCTTGGGCGAGCTGGATGATGCTTTGTGCGAAATCATGGACATAATGGAAGGGAAAAAATACAAGCTCATCGTTACCGGTTGCGTCACCAAGCGCGCACTCAAAACCTTCAAAGAGTTTTTTCCTGAGGTAAATAAATGGGTGATGCTCAAGGATTTTGAGGGGTTCGAACAGTATTTGAAGCGCTATGTATTTCCCAAAAACGCCGTGCGCAAGCCGGTTCCTATTCGCCATGATCTTTCTGATGGTCAATATGTGTATCTGCGCATTGCGGATGGCTGCGACAATCACTGTTCATATTGCATGATCCCTTCCATCCGTGGACCCATGCGGTCTGTGCCCATCGAAGAGCTGGTAAAAGAAGCCAAGGCCATGACGCATGCTGGGCAAGAACTCTGCCTTATTGCCCAGGATACGAGTATGTATGGCATGGATATCTATGGTGAAAAAGCGCTGCCCCGCCTCATCGAAGAACTGCTTAAAATAGAAGAATACAAATGGATTCGGGTGCTATATATGCACCCGGATCACTTTGAAATGTCTTGGCTAAAGCTCTGGAAAGAGAATCCTAAGCTCTTGCCCTATTTCGAGATACCCATCCAGCATGTATCGCCGCACATCATCCATGAAATGAACCGTAAAAAGTCTTACGTTTTATTGACAAAGCTATTTGAGGGTATCATAAATGAGCTGCCCAATGCCGTATTTCGTACCACCCTCATGGTGGGCTATCCTTCTGAAACTAAGGAGGATCTGCTGCTTTTAGATAAGTTTATGCAAGAGGTGGAGATCCTGCACACCGGCGTATTTGCCTACTCTCCGGAAAAAGAGCTGGTGGGCTATGACGATGAAGGCTATAGATTTGATTGGGCTTCACGCCAAACTCTGGAAGTAAAATATGCCAAAAAAGTCTTTACCTTGAAAGAAAAGAAGGTAGAAAAGATGATTGGCAAAACCTTTGACGCCATCGTGGAAGGCTATGACCACGATCATGGCTGGCTCTATGGTCGCCTGTGGTTTCAGGCACCCGAAGTGGATGGAATACTTATCTTTGAAGGCAAACCGAAAAGTGAAAACACGCAGGTAAAAGTGGAAATAGTCCACGCTCTGCCAGATTACTTTATTGGTCGTTTTATATAGGGAGCATCTTGAAATGAAGAAAGTAGCATTAACCGGTATCAAGCCTACGGGCATCCCGCATATTGGTAATTTCCTGGGTGCCATCCAGCCGGCGCTAAAACTGAGCGAAACTTGCGAAGCGCGCTATTTTATTGCAGATTATCATGCGATCAATACAGTTAAAAAAAGTAATGTAATCCGCCAAATGAGCGTGAAAGTGGCCGCCGCCTGGCTGGCTTGCGGGCTTGATCCCGAGCAGGTGCTTTTCTATAAGCAAAGCTCTGTACCGGAAACCTTTGAGCTTTCTACCATTCTGATGGCATATACCCCCAAGGGACTTATGAACCGCGCCCATGCCTATAAGGCCATCCTGCAAAGCAATGCCGAAAGTGGCAAAGACCCGGATGATGGCGTAAATATGGGACTTTTTACCTATCCCATTCTAATGGCGGCGGATATCCTGCTTTTTGATACGGATTATGTTCCGGTGGGGAATGACCAGTTTCAACATGTGGAAATGGCGGTGGATATAGCCCAAAGCTTCAACTTTATCCACAGCTGCGAGGCTTTCAAGCTGCCGCAGGCTTTGGCGCATGAACAAAGCAAAACCGTGGTAGGACTGGATGGACGCAAGATGAGCAAAAGCTATGGCAATATCATCCCGCTCTTTGCAGCGGAAAAAGAGCTGCGCAAATTGATCATGAAGATTGTGACTAATTCCCAAACCATAGAGGAACCCAAAGACCCGGATACTTGCAGCGTTTTTGCCCTGTATAAGTGCTTTGCTACGGATGAGCAGATCAAGGCTTTGCGCCAGCGCTACCTTGCTGGCGGCATGGGCTGGGGACACGCCAAACAAGAGCTTTTTGAGGTGATGAATGCACAGCTAAGCCCATATCGGGAAAAGTATAATGCTTTGATTCAGGATTCCGCCTATATCAACAGCGTACTGCAAGAAGGCTCGCTGAAAGCGCGGGAACTGGCTTCGCAGAAGATCAAGCTGCTGCGGGGCATCATGGGCATCGATTGATTATGGAATGCTAAGAGTTGGTAAGAAGTGTTCTCTGCTGGCAGGAATCAGCACAAAGAATTGAATCATAATAGTATATTATGCTTAATGCCGTTTTTTGTGCTTGACAAGATTATTGCAAAGCCAGAACTTGTCGATAGTAAATGAGATACTGAAATAAAGGAGCGAGAAATGTCCACAGCGTATCAACAGCTTATTCTGGATCTTGGTTTATTCTCAAAGAACAAGTTTCAGATACTTTTAGGTGATTCGGCGCAGGTTCTAAAAAGCCTGCCCAGTGAACAAATAGATTTGATCGTCACCTCACCTCCTTATTCAGATCAGCGCAAAAACAACTACGGAGGGGTGAAGGCGGAGGAATATGTAGAGTGGTTTTTGCCCATTGCCGCTGAGCTTAAAAGGGTGCTCAAGCCTCGTGGCACTTTTATCCTGAATATCAAAGAGAAGGTGATAAATGGTGAACGTAGTACTTATGTATTAGAGCTAATAATGGCATTAAGAGCACAAGGCTGGCTTTGGACGGAAGAATTTATCTGGAACAAAAAGAACTCATATCCCGGGAAATGGCCAAACCGTTTTCGGGATAGCTGGGAAAGACTGCTTCAGTTTAATAAGCTTAGAGATTTTGCCATGTATCAGGAAGCAGTAATGGTACCAATTGGAGATTGGGCACGAAACAGATTGAAGAATCTCTCCGAGACTGATAAACGCCGCGATAATGCAAAGAACAATAGCGGTTTTGGCAAGAATGTATCAAATTGGCTGGATAGAGAATACGTATATCCCACCAATGTGCTTACCTTGGCTACCGAGTGTTATAACAAATCTCATAGTGCAGCTTTCCCGCGGGAATTACCTGAGTGGTTTATCAAACTATTTACCCAGGAGCAAGACCTGGTTCTGGATCCTTTTGCCGGGTCTGGCACCACTTTATTTGCCGCCGAAAGCCTGAATCGTAGTGCTATTGGAATAGACTTGATGCCAGAATATGTGGATATGATCAAAAAGGGCTTTGAACAAATGGGCTATATTTACAATCTTAAGGAAAACAAATATGGAAACTATCAGCAATAAAGAGATAGAGGATTATATTGAGAAGCAGTTGCCGGAGTTTTACCGCAAACGCTTAGAAGGTTTGGAAAGGCTTAATCTGAAAGAGATTCTCAAGCGCAAGAACCCATACTTGTTTCGGGTAAAGCATAATAATGTGGCTCATGACCTCGTAAAAGGTATCTTGGATGCGCATATCAGTTCCAGTGATGAAGCAATCTTTGGCAATTGGCTGGAAGCGCTTGCGATATTTATAAATAGCAAAGTATATGGTGGGCAAAAGTCTGGCATATTGGGTATAGACTTGGAGTTCACACGAGATGATATACGCTATTTGGTAGCGATTAAATCTGGACCAAATTGGGGCAATTCAGATCAAATCCGCAAGATGGTAGCGAACTTTCAGGCTGCAAAAAGAACCCTCAGTACTTCCGGTGCTAAACAAAGAATAGAGTGTGTAAATGGTTGCTGCTATGGGAAAAGCTCTACCGAGATGAAAAAGGAAGGTTATTACAAGTATTGCGGACAACGCTTTTGGGAGTTTATCTCTGGCAATAACGACCTCTATCTGGAGATCATCGAGCCTTTGGGAAAGAAAACAAAGAAACGCAATGAAGCATATCAAAAACTGTATGATGGCGTGCTAAATGTGCTTAGCAGTCAATTCATTCAGGAGTTTTGTGACTCCAAAGGCAATATCAAGTGGGATTCGGTTGTTCGCTTAAACTCTGAACATAATAAGTGAGGGTGGTACATACACCAAAGCTCCCAAACTCGCCGCTTCATGATTTTTTTCTTGACGAAAAAGCAAAGTATAAAAACATAACAACATCATTGGACAGAATATAAATACCAAGCATAAGGCATTATTTGCCATGCGTATTGCACAGGTGAGGAACCATCGTGAAATCTCTATTACATCATCCCCAGAGCCGGAGGCTATACGCCCCTGCCTGATACTATTTACCAAAAAGCAGGGCAATGCCTGGTAAAACTAAATTGAATATAAGGAGTACATTGATATGCTTATTGAAGAAGATCTGTTTAAGTTGACACAAACTCAGCTTACGCGACTTGCCAAAAAGATGGCAATTCAAAACTATACCCAGTTTAAGGGCACGGAACTCATCTTTAAAATGCTGGAGTTTCAGGCAGCGCAGGAAGGTTTGGCCTTCGTTACCGGCTGCCTGGAGATTATGGAAGATGGTTTTGGCTTTTTGCGCTTTCCCAATAACAGCTATTTGCCGGGACGGGATGACGTGTATGTATCGCTTACGCAGGTGCGGCGTTTTGGGCTAAAGCACGGGCACATGGTTTCCGGACCGGTGCGTTCCCCCAAAGAAGGGGAAAAGTATTATGCTCTCTTGCGGGTGGAAGCCGTAAACTATATGTCTCCCAGCAGTCTGCAGGATTTGCGCACTTTTGATGAACTTACCCCCTATTACCCTACTGAGCGGTTAAATCTGGAATTCGATCCAGATAATTACAGCACCCGTATTATCAATCTCTTTACCCCCGTGGGCAAAGGACAGCGCGGGCTAATAGTAGCAGCGCCCAGAACGGGTAAGACCACGCTTTTGCAAGATATTGCCAATGCTATACTCAGTAATCACCCCGAAGTATACCTCATAGTGCTTTTGGTAGATGAGCGTCCGGAAGAGGTAACAGAGATGAAAAAGGTGCTAAAACCCGGCAATAGCGAGGTAATCTCCTCTACCTTCGATGAATCGCCAAAAAACCATACCAGTGTAGCAGAAATCATCTTGGAAAAATCCAAGCGCATGGTGGAGCTGGGGCAGGATGTTGTAATCGTATTGGATAGTATTACCCGCTTGGCGCGCGCTTACAACAACATCACCCCCTCCAGCGGTAAAGTGCTTTCCGGCGGTATTGATGCCAATGGGCTGATCCGCCCCAAGAAGTTCTTTGGCTCGGCGCGTAAAACCGAAGAAGCTGGCAGCCTCACCATTATCGCCACTGCCCTGATCGATACCGGCTCCAAGATGGATCAGGTTATCTTTGAGGAGTTCAAAGGCACCGGTAATATGGAACTGGTATTGGATCGCAGCATCTCCGATATGCGCCTGTATCCCGCTATCGATCTGGTGCGCAGCGGAACCCGTCGCGAAGAATTGCTGCTTACTCAAAACGAGATTCATCGCATGTATGTAATGCGCAAATACCTTAAGACAATTAGCCCGATACAGGGAATCGAGACCCTGCGCAAGCAGATGAAAGCCTCGCCGGATAACCTGAGTCTGCTTAATTCGATGAGTAATTAGCCCATGGAAATAGCCGCTCCCGGTGGAGACCTGGAAAAGATCAAATACGCCGTAATGTACGGTGCAGATGCCGTTTATACCGGCTTCAAGGAATTTGGCTTAAGAGCCGGCGCCACGAACCTTAGCCGGGATGAGATCAAAGAGGCTATCCGCTTTGTACACAAGCATGGTGCAAAGCTATACCTTACTCTAAATGCCTACTTAGAAAACGATGACTTCCCAGCGCTGAAGGACTTTGTAAGCTGGCTGAACACTACAGAGCTTGATGCCGTCATCGTGTCCGATCCTGGCGTATTGAGCATAGTAAAAGAGCATAGCGATATAGCCATCCACATCAGCACACAGGCAAATGTAAATAACCTGGAAGCGGCGCGTTTTTGGTACCGGCAAGGGGCAAAGCGCATCGTATTGGCGCGTGAGATGAAGCTAAAAGACATCCGCCAGATCAAAGAGGAACTCCCCGAACTGGAGCTGGAGTGCTTTATCCATGGCGCTATGTGCATTGCCTATTCAGGGCGTTGCCTGCTAAGCGCCTATCTGAACCAGCGCAGTGCAAATAAAGGTGCATGTACGCATCCCTGCCGCTGGAACTGGGCACTTACCGAAGAGAGTCGCCCCGGCGAATACTTCCCCATCGAAGAAGATGCTTATGGCAGCTATATCCTAAGTTCCAAAGACCTCTGCACCTTACCCATCTTCAAAGATCTGATGGCGGCTGGTATCGATTCTGGCAAGATCGAAGGGCGTATGAAAAGCCTTTACTATGTGGCGCAGATTACCCGCATCTATCGGGCAGCGCATGATCTGGAGAATCTGGATAGTGGTACTTTAGAGCGCCTGATGGCGGAACTGGGCAAGGTATCGCACCGCGAGTATTGGCAGGGGTTTTATGATTCAGAAGCTTTAGATATGGGGATAGACCTATCTGAATGCAGTTATTCTACCCTTGCAGAGTATTGTGGTAAAGTAGTTGAATACAGTGATAGCCAAATCGCCTTTGATGCGCTTGGCAAGATTTCAAAGGACGACATAGTGGAAATCATCTATCCGCAGCTAAAGGATGATATCAGAATGAAAGTAGAAAGCATATACGATAGCGAAGGGCAGAAGGTGGAAAACACCCGCCCAAACTATCGCTATTGGCTGGATTTACCGGATACCGGCAAACGGGGAGCATTGATCCGCAAATGCGTAGAAGCCTGATAATCTCCGCTATTTTGCTGATTCTATACGCTTTATTGCCTGCGCAACTAAGCAAAGAGCTGAAGCAATTGGAGAATCGCTATCAACGGGGTTTCATAAACGAAGTGGCAGACCAATTACCAAAGCTGAAGCCTGCCAATGACGATGAGCGCGCCTTTGTATCCTTTTACGCTGCTTTGCTTAAGAAAGATAAAGATGAGGCATTTAACCTGCATAAACGCCTGGCAGAGCGCTTCCCCAATACCCTGCATGGACAAAGAGCGCTCTTGGAGATTGCCAAAATCCAAATCCTGGATCGGGATTTCACCGCAGCGCGCAATTCTTTGCGGCAGATAAGTTCCCCCGAACTCCCCGAACGCATGTATTGGCTGGGTTTAGCAGCATTTGGACTCGATGAATTCAGCGTTGCCATCGCCAATAGTGAAAACTATTTGCGGCTGTTACCGAGTGGCGAGTATCTGGAAAACGCCCACTACCTGATAGTGGATTCTTATATAGAACAAAAGAAATACATTAACGCCATCAATACCTTAAATAAACTTGGCAAAAACCAGGGTATAGACCAGCAGTATCTTGCCTTTAAGCTGGGGCTATGCTACGAGTATCAGGAAAACTTCAATGAAGCTCTCAAGCACTATCGCCTGGCATACGAGCAAGACCGCTATTCGCAAGTAGCATATCAGGTAGAAGAGCATATCTTTGCGATGCGAGCAAAACGCTCGAGCCTGGATATTAGCTTTTTATACCCCTTTATACCGCTGGAGATCGCCGAAACGGATAGTTTGCCTTCCATTATCGAAGAAAAGCCTCAAATACTGCCCTCACTGCCTTTTGAGATGCCACAGCCGCAGGCTTCTACTACACAGCCCCTGAAACTAAACGCCAAACCCAAGACTGGGCACTGGCTGCAATGCGGGCGCTTTGGAGTAGAAAGCAATGCCGAGCGCCGCAGCAAAGCCATCCGCGAGCTGGGCATCCCTGCGCAATACTATGAAGAAACGCAACAGGGTAAAAAGAGCTGGGTAGTATTGGCAGGCACTTTTACCCATAAGGATGAGGCAAATCAAGCTAAGGAAACTCTTGCCAAAGCCGATATAACTAGCTTTACAGTAAAGTATTAGATGGATAAAACCAAGCTTACCCCCATGCTGCGACAATTCTTTGAGGTGAAAGAAAAGCACCCGGATAAGATAGTGCTCTTCCGCATGGGAGATTTTTACGAAACCTTTTTTGATGATGCCATTATCGCCTCCAAAATACTAAATATCACCCTTACCTCGCGTAATAAGAATGATGAAAAATCCATCCCCTTAGCGGGATTTCCCTATCATGCGCTGGATAACTATTTGGATAAACTGATTAAAGGCGGGCACAAAGTAGCCATCTGCGAGCAGATTGAAAACCCCAAGGAAGCGGTGGGACTGGTTAAACGCGATGTAACGGAGATCATAACTCCC
>JAQVIX010000015.1 GCA_028695495.1 Candidatus Cloacimonadota bacterium
CGGAATCCGTATCCGGCTCTTCGATGGTGCTATAAATGCGGTTTCCCTCCAGTTTGCGGCTAAAAACCCAGTATTTGCTGGCTAAGGCGCGAATAAAATGGCGGTCGTGCGATACGAAGATAAGGGTGCCCTTAAACTCCTGTAAAGCCTCCAACAGCGCATCCCGCATGGGGATATCCAGGTGGTTTGTAGGCTCGTCCAATATCAGTAGATTCGGCTTTTCATGAATTAAAAGGCAGAGATAGAGCCGGGATTTTTCGCCGCCGGAAAGTACGCTCACCCGCTTTTCCACCTCATCACCGGTGAAGCCAAAACGGGCTAACCAGCTGAGTACATAGCCTTTGGGTTTCAGCGGTTCCAATGCCCAGAGGCTTTCTAATACCGTAAGCGATTCATCAATCAGGTTTTGATATTGGTCGTAATAGCCAATCTGCAGGCTGGCGCCTATCTTTAGTTCGCCTAAAAGGATGTCGTGCTCATCACGCAGTACCTTGAGCAAGGTAGATTTACCGCAGCCATTGGGACCTATCAAAGCGATGCGATCCCGGTAGTGTGCGCTTATATTTACATCCTCCGCCAGGATGCGGCTCTCGCCAATCCCAAAGCTAAGTTCCTTTAAGATAAATACATCGTTTCCGCTGCGGCTGCTTTCTGCCAAATGCAGCTTTCTTTGTTTCTGCTCTTGCGGCTTCTGCACTATCTCCATGCGGGAAAGCATCTTGAGGCGAGATTTTGCCTGTGCGGTTTTCTGTCCGGCGATATTCTTTTGAATGAATGCCTGGGTTTCGGCAATGAACTTCTGTTGCCTTGCGTATTGCCGCATTTGGCTCTTTTGGGCAATCTGAAAGGCTTCGTAAAATGAGCTGTAATTGCCCTTACTAATGCCCAAGGTTCCGCCATCCAGGTAGAAAATGGTGCTTACGGTATTGTCCAAAAAGATGCGGTCGTGAGAAACTACTAAATAAGGGCGCGGGTTTTCCCACAAATAGCGTTCCAGCCAACGCGTCATCGCCAAATCCAGATGGTTAGTAGGCTCGTCCAGTATTAAGAGGTCATAATCCGTAAGTAGTATTGCCGCCAGGCTAATGCGGGTGCGTTCGCCGCCGCTGAAAGCGTGGATGCGTTTCTGCCAATCTGTCTCGCTAAAACCCAATGAACTAAGCACATACTTTATCTGATTTTCATGTTCAAAAGCGCCAATGGCGTGCATCTTTTCAATGCAGGCATTTAGCTTGGTTTCGGTAGCTTCGGTATGGCTTTGGGATAGTAAGGCGCTTAAGTGTTGCATTTCCAAGTTTAATTGATAAATATCCGGACGCGCTTTTTGGATATAGTGGTAAAGCACTTCATCTTCGGCAAATATGGGGGATTGCGAGAGATAGCCTATATTTAGCTTTTTGGCGCGCTGCACAGTGCCCGCAGAAGGGGGAAACTCACCTAACATCAGTTTGATTAGGGTGCTTTTGCCCGAACCATTGGCGCCCACAAGCCCAATCTTGCTATTGTGTTCTATACTGCAAGAGAGCTTGCTAAATATCTGGTTTCCGGCAAACTCCATGCCGAGATCAAGGCATTGAATCAAACTCATTCATCTTCTCATCGTGATTTATCATATTTATGAGCAAAGTATAAAAGCAGGATTTACTGTCAAATACAATTTTATTCATAAAGCTTTTGTAGGAACGCCAAATAATTTTACTTGCCAAAAAGACGCCCGTCAAATCTATGGTCTTTACATCCGGTCGGGATGTAGCGCAGTCCGGCTAGCGTACCTGAATGGGGTTCAGGTGGTCGCAGGTTCAAATCCTGTCATCCCGACCATTTCTTTTACCCATCTACTCATCCTTTCTTCAATAAATAGAGGTATTCCTTCACCCGCTTATCCCGTTTATGTAAATTGCGTGAAGCTCGGAAGGTATTGTAATCTGTAGCAAATACCTGCACTTCGCCTAAGGGCTGTAGCATATCCTGCATCTGCTCTGGCGCGATAAATCCTTCGGAATTGTAAGAAATCAGGATGTATTTGGCTTTCAGTAGATTTACCACTTCACTTAGTGCCCTAAAAGCCTCGCTCCGGCGGTTATAAGCAGATTTATTCCATACTCGCGGGATGCCCGCCACCTGGCTTAATTCCTGCGGCTCCTGGTAATCCACCAAGAGGTTTAGCATAAAGTAGTTAGAACCATACGGATGCTGATTGTATGGCGGGTCTAAATAGGCAAGATCAAGCGTATCCAGATGCTTAACCAGTTCATTTGCATCGTTTTGATACACCTCATAAGCGCATTCAAAGTTGCTAAATACCGGCTTTTGCAGAAGGATGGGGCTGGTAATACGGCTTAAAGCATCGCGCTTGGTGCCGCCATATTGCCCCACTTTGCTCAGCTTATTCTTGTAAAAGCCCTTAAAAACCCCCGCGGTATTGCTATGGATAGAAGCTTCACTGAGCAACGGCGCCAGGAAATAGGTCTTTATTACTTCGGGTACCTGCTCTATGTAATCACTCATTGTATCCAGTATCAGGGCGTTTTCCACGGTATAAAAGACCCGCTCCCCTGGCTGGATATCCGTCTCACTTTGCGGGGCATAGAGCCTGCGGATAAAGCCTTCGCGGTAGTCTTTGCTTTTTAGCCTTGCTTCTACTACTGAATAGTATCTAAGGTAATCGCTTTGGGTAAAGGCTTTTGCCGAACTAAGATAGCAGTTATTTATCACCCTTGAATAGGGTTCAAGATCGTTTGCGATGACCAAACTGGAATGCTGTTTCAGGTATCTCGCCACCACGCCGGAACCGGAAAAGAGGTCTAAAGAGCGGAGTTTCTTGCCGCCCTCTTTAGCGCGTATCTGTTTGATAACGCTATCAATAAAGGGCAGCAGCCGGCGTTTATTGCCAATACAGGTAATAAGCTGTTCACTGAGGTATTTCGGGTTTTCTTCAAAGTGCATTATGCACTATATCTCCATTGATCATGGTGAGGAAGCTCTCGGCTTCCAACCAGTATTCCGGCGGCAGTGTTCGGTAGTCTTCTATTACAAAGAGGTCTGCCAGTGCGTCGGCTTGCAGCCTGCCTTTATTTGGGCTTTGCTGGCTGTAAGCGCGGATCGCTTCTTCGGCACTGATACGCTCTTTAGGGCAAAAGGCTGGGTTATCGGGATTTAACCAGGCTCTACGTTGGGTGGCACTATAGATGCCCCAGAAGGGATTTAGCGAAACGATAGGGGCGTCGCTGCCGAAGCATAAGGGAATCTTATTATCCAGTATCGTCTTAAAGAGATAGGCGCCTTGGGTATCTAACTGATAATCGTGTAAGAGCTCTATATCTCCCGCTAAATGCAGGGGCTGCATTGAGACTTGGATATTGAGTTCATTAAGTAAGCTTATATCTCTTAAATCAATCAATTGCAGGTGTTCTAAGCGCAGCTTGAGTGGGGTATTATTCCCGCTTTGCTGATAGCGTTTTGCAGCATTTAGTGCCTGCTGGATTGCCGCATCGCCAATGGTATGAATACTAATGCCAAAGCCGTCTTTTGCAGCCTGGTGCATTAAACAATATAGTTCATCGTCCTTATAGCGCAGGATACCTTTATTATCAGGCTCCAGCGGGTAAGGTTTCAGCATCGCAGCAGTGCGCGAGCCTAAGGTGCCATCGCCAAAGAGCTTTAGCCCGCCCAATTGATACCAATCGTCCTTTTGCTCATGATATTCCTTATTGGCAAGCACTTGCTCATAGTCTTCTGTAAAGAAATGCCAAACAAAGCGGAACCGGCTGCCTTCTGCCTGAGCGCTGCGCAGCAAATCTCTACTAATAATACTTTCCATGGTGTGAAAGCCGCAAAGCCCATAACGATACATATCCTGAACGCTATCTTTGATAGCAGAGATAATCATCTCATCCGAAGGGGATTGGATAAAGGGTTCCAGTAGTAGCGTGGCGCTTTCAAAGAGTATGCCTGTGGGTTCTTGATGCGTGTCTCTTTGAATAAAGCCGCCTTCGGGATTGGGTGTATTTTTGCTAATATCCGCTATCTCCAGAGCCTTGCTATTGCAGCACTTGGCGTGATAATCCTGGCTAAAAAGCGCTACGGGTATATCTTTCCAAATCTCATCTAAAAAGTGGCGGTTCAGGCTCTGGGCAAAACGGTTATCCCAGCCGCCACCCAATATCCAGGCTGCGTCCCACTTTAGATTTGCCTTATAGCGTAGCAGATAGTCCCGTATCGCCTCCACGCTTGTGCAATCCGCAAGGTTAACCAAGATGCGGGATTTGGCGTATTCCACAAAGTGAGTATGCGCATCGGTAAAGGCAGGCAGCAGCATTCGCCCCTTAAGATCGATAAGATCAGGGCTTTGGGTTGCGAGACTTTTACACTCATTCAGGCTGCCTAAATGCCGTATTCTCTCCCCTTCCACCAAAAGTGCTTCCGCCTCTGGCTGGTCAAAGAAGCTACCATTAAAGAATATGTAACTCATTGAGTGAGATTAGTCTATCAAAGTGCGGATATCCGCTTCCAAGGCTACCGATACCTCAGTCTTGGCATCGCGGTATTTCACGATGATCGGGCAATAAAGCTGGAAGCCGGCATGTCCGCTTAGGTTTCGCGAACCGGGCACCACTACCGCCCCTGCCGGAATAATGCAGGCACCATGGGGTTGCTTGGGCAAATAAGCTCCATGCACGCTATCATATACCGGAGTGGAGGCAGTAAGGATGGTGCCGGAAGCGATCACGGCACAGCTGCCGATAATTACCCCCTCATAAATGCCGGTATTGCCGCCGATAAAGGCATTATCTTCTATAATTACCGGATTCATGCCAATGGGTTCCAATACCCCGCCCAGCATGGCTCCGGCAGAAAGATGCACGTTTTTGCCCACCTGTGCACAGCTGCCCACCAAAGCGTGGGAATCGATCAAACTACCCGAATCTATATAAGCGCCAATATTTACGAAAGCAGGCGGCATAATTGTAACGCCAGATGCGATATAGCAGCCACTGCGGGCGGATGAACCGCCGGGCACTATGCGGATATTATCTTCTAAACGAAACGCTTTGGGGGGCAGCGTGGATTTATCAAAATATTGGCTATCACCATTGGGAAATGCCGCCAATATCCCCATCCTGAAACCCAGCAGGATGCCCATTTTTACCCAGGCGTTTGCTTGCCAAGTGCTATTAACGCACTCTGCCGAACGCACATTACCGCTATTTAGTAAGCCAAGAAACTCTTTAAAGAGCGCAAAATGCTCTTCGCTGTAGCTCTTGGGTGGGTTTTGATAGAGTTCTGTTATCTTAATCTGCATTGTTTATCTCCTAAAAGGCGCGTTTGAGCCGGGATATCGCTTCCGTAAGTGTGGCGCGGGGACAGCCAAAATTCAGCCTTACAAAGCCTTCGCCTTCGCTGCCAAAAGTGCTGCCGGCATTTAGTGCCAAGCGGCATTCTTCTTTGAGTTTGCGTATGATTTCGCTTTCGGAGATGTCGTAATCCCGCATATCCAGCCATGCTAGGAAAGTACCTTCCAGAGGGCTTAATTTGATGCGCGGGAACTTGATAGCCATCTGTTCAAAGAGATAATCGCGGTTGGCTTTGAGATATCCAAGTAGTGCTTCCAGCCAGCTTTCACTTTCCGAGTATGCAGCCGTAAACGCCGCAATACCAAAGCTATTGCCCATAAAGGTATGCAGCAATATATTATAGTGATCCACGGCTTTTAAAAGCTGCTTATTCTGGCTGATCAAGGCTGCGGTTCCCATACCTGCGAGGTTAAAGCTCTTTGCCGGCGAGATGCCCGTAAGCGTTATCTCCTCAGCCATTTGCGCAATTGGGTTATGTTTATTATCGTCAAATACCAAATCCGCATGAATCTCATCGCTAAAGATGATTAACTTATGCTTTTGGCAGATTTCCGCTATGGTCTGTAGCTCATCCTGCGTAAATACCCGCCCTACAGGGTTATGCGGGTTGCAGAGGATAAAGAGCTTTGCCTCACGCGCTTTGGCTTCAAAATCTTCAAAATCAATGCGGTAGTAGCCATTATCATTGATTAATGAATTGATCAATAGCTTGCGCTGCTGTTCTTTAACCGAATTGTGGAAGGGAGGATATACCGGCGACTGGATTAGGATTCCCTCGCCCGGCTGGGTATGCGCCATAATGGTATATGCCAGGGCGGTCATCAAACTGGGCAAAACGCTTAAGTGGTGGTCTTTTACATCCCAGCCATGGCGTTGCTTCTGCCAATAGACCAAAGCTTCTTGAAGCGCTGGCAAACGGAAATTGTAGCCAAAGATGGGATGGGAGGCGCGGCGGGCAAGCGCCGCCTGAATCTGGGGGCTAACGGCAAAATCCATATCTGCCACCCAAAGCGGCAGGAGCTCGCTTTCACCGTAAATCTGTTTCAAGCCATCGTATTTGAAGCAGCCCGTGCTGCGGCGATCTATAAGTGTATCAAAATCATACATCGGTATTTGCCTTAAGGTAATCAAGTAAGGTTTTCATGTTTTCAGGTACCACCGCCTGTGTAGCCAAATCTGCAATATTCACAATGATCTCCAGAATATGCGGGAAGGATGCCGGCGTGGTATAATATTGCTTATTGCCCGCGGCATCATTATAGACGATAGTGAAATACATGCTTATCTTCTTCTTTAAGTCCATGCTAATGATCTCGTCATAAGGAATGATAATCGCTCTTTTTGCCAGAAAGCTGAGCTTGAGATAGTCCTCTTCAAATATCACTTTGTTCAGGCTGGTGAGTTTGCGAAAGATATTATCCAAAGCGATAAAGCTAATCGCCAGCGGGAGCAGCTTGGCAAACATCGGAGTATCTGCATTTACTTTATTTACAAGTATATAAAGCCCGTAAAAGAAGATTAGAAAGAGCAAAAGCAGAGTAAAGCTGCGCACATAGGTATTGTATTTATATACGATAGGGCGGGCATCCCGAATTAACTGGATCTTGTGTTTAAGCGCCATTTATACTCCTGCCATAAGGCATTGATACTATCCAAAATCTCCTCGCTTACCTGCACGTAATCTAAAAGGCTGTTGCGCTCGCTATCGCCATGGTAATCGCTGCCGGCAGTCATTAGCAGCCCATTCTTTTGGGCTATAGTGATGAAGTTTTCCACCTCGGTGGGATAGTGATCCGGATGCCACACTTCCAAGCCATCGATCCCCATATCGATAATATCGTAGATAAAAGCGGCATTGGTAAGCTTGCCGGGATGCGCAATAAGGGCAAAACCTCCGGCATCGTGGATGAGCTTAATTACGCTCTCTACCTTCAGCTCCGGCTTGGGCACAAAGGCAGGCTTGAAATTGCCGATATACTTATCAAATGCTTCGTTTTTATTCTGCACAAAGCCTTTCTTGATCATTACCTGGGCGATGTGGGGGCGCACGATAAGCTCACGGCTGCCAGCAACGGCTATTACCTCTTGCAGGCTGATCTCCAGCCCCATCTGGGCTAAGAGCTTCAGCATCTTTTGGGCGCGCTCGCGGCGACCGACCAAATACATCTCTGTCATCTCAATTAAAGCTTGATTGTCAAAATCGCAACCGTAAGCCAAGATGTGTACATCATGCCCCTTGTGCATGGAACTTATCTCCATGCCGGGCAGGATATTAAGCGGCGTAAGGGTGGGCGGCAACATCTTGTAGGCATCTGCGCTATCGTGATCTGTAATGGATATAAGCTCCAAGCCTTTAGCTTTGGCCTCCTTAACCAGCTCGGCGGGGCTTAAAATTCCATCGGACACATTGGTGTGCAGGTGCAGATTGATGCGCCTGAAACTATTTATCTCTTTTTTAATCATACCATTATTTAATTTGCCCGCACCGGGTATGCTATCTGCCATTAAACGCCAAACCCGATTCAGGCAAGGGGATAAGCTTTGAGTAAACGGATATATGCGCACTCAAACTTATCTATTGACGAAATTGCATAGTGCCAAAAATAGTCAATACTTATTTTTGAATGATAGGAGATAAGATGCGTTACGATCCACTAAAAGATAGAATATTTGGCGTTATCCGCCTTTTCCCCGGCTTGCGGGATATCTTCTTTGCGCTCTTAGACCGCCTGCTCTTGCGCCAAAGGTATGTAAAGCGCGAGATAGTGGCGTATGCCAAGGAAGGGATGAGCTTTTACGATGCCGGTGCCGGCTTTTGCCAATACAGCAGTTTTGTGCTAAAGAAATATCCGCTGTCGCGTGTATTTGCCACCGATCTCAAGACGGATTACCTAAAGTCCTTCGCCGCTTTCAGTTCCGGCAGCTTTAGCTATCAGAGTGCAGACTTACAGAGTTTCACCCCCCGCAGCCGCTACGACATGGCAATCGCAATAGACATCCTGGAGCATATTCAGGATGATGTAGCGGCTATTCAAAACCTCTATACCGCGCTAAAGAAAGAGGGTATTCTGATAGTTTCTACCCCCAGCGATCTGGATGAAGCAGCACGCTTTACCGAAGAACACGTACGCGCCGGCTACCGGAAAGAGGAGCTGGAAGAGAAGCTGGTTTCAGCGGGCTTTGAGATAGAAAAGAGCCTGTATAGCTATGGCATCTTTGGTGCAGCAAGCTGGAAACTGATGATCAAGTATCCTCTGCAATTTTTAGGGAAATCCCGGCTGAATATCATCCTACTGCCCTTTTGGTATCTTTTGGTGTATCCCATCTGTGAAGTGCTGATGAATTGGGATTTGAAGCGTAATAACCATAAAGGCAATGGCATCATTATCGTAGCGCGCAAACACAATAGTATCGCTACCTGAGCTGCTATTCAGCTGCCAGATCGCGGGTCACCCGTTTCTCTCCCTCACAATGCCCTCGTCTCTACCCGCTTTTTCTGGGGAGAGGTGAGGGCATTGCGAGGGCGGCTAACGAGGAAGAAACGAAAATGGAAGCGGCATCATGTAGCTTTTCTTAATAAGAGAGAGGTCTCTTGAATAGAAGAGTGGCTCAAGCTCAAAAGATTATTCTACCCGCAAGAATAAGCGTTTGAAAGATGGTATTGAAAAAGTATTTGACAAAACTAAGCGATAAATAAACTAAGTGAAATGCGATTTTTTGTAGGAGGATAGCTTGATAAAACAACGCAGTGCAACGCGCAAGAATAAGCGCCAACTCATCTTGGAAAAGGCGATCGAGATCTTTGCCGAGAAAGGCTCTCAGCAAACGACCATTGCCGATATCGCCAAAAACGCCGGTATCGCTCAGGGCACCGTATATGTTTATTTTTCCAGCAAAGAAGAGCTCTTGAATGAATGTATGCAGGAGATTATCGATTACGAGATGGAGACCATTATCCAGGCAACGGCGGGCATAGCCGATACCATGGACCGGCTTTACAGCTTCTTTGTGGCGCATGTAAATCTGGTAATAGAAAAGCCCTTTGTGGCACGTTTCCTCACCATGGAAGCGCGTCAAAACGACGACTACTACACCCTGTATCCGGATTTCAATCCGCTTAAACGTTATTTGGATTATGTAAAGGGAATTGCGCGGGAGGCGATAGCAGAAAAGCGCATCCGCGAGCTGGATATCGATGCCTTTGCCTATATGGTGGTAGGAATGATGGATTTTGCCATGGCGCAGTGGCTGGTTTACAAGGATAAACTGGATATCCTCAAGCTGGCAGCTTCCGTGCGCGACATCCTGAAATATGGTGTAAATGAAAGCTAAACTGCTTTTTTCGCTGCTGCTCATCTGCTGTGGATTAGGGGCAATAGAGCTCCCCATATATGCCCAATGGCAAGCCCGGCACTACATCTATTACGATACTCTGCAAAAGGGCAAAGAACTAAGCTGGGACGAGCTATACCGGGCAGAGATAGGGATAGAGCAGGCGCGTTGGAAAGACTGGGCGCTTAGCTTTGCTTTGGAGAGCGAGGAGTTCTTTAACGAAGCTTTGGTGAAGCTAAAGAGCTTTAACTTGGGGTATCAGCTGCCCGATGAGCGCTTTACTTTGGGGGCGGGTACGAAACTGCATGGATATGGTAGTGGCTCTGCCATAGATACCCTGCCCGTATTGGAACGGGGATACATTCCTTACCGCTTTCAGCCAAGGCGCATGAATGCGGTGGCATTAGGTTTTGAATATAACCCAGCCAGCCTCTGGGAGCTAAAGGCAGGCGGTAATAAACACAATCAAGCCAGTATGTTGCTATCCTATCAGCACCAGAAAGATAAAGGGCATTACGCCTTTAGCTTAGATGCACGGGCAATGGATAATCACTGGCGCACTCCTGTATTGATTCCGGCATTTGAATACTACGACAATTGGAAGCAAGTATCTTGGGATATGAGTGTAGCAACGGCGCTATTCCCTGAATGGGACGCAACTGAAAGGCATAACGATTACTTCGCTTTGGGGGAATTACGATATAATGCTGAGAGGCTGCCGGATATGGGTATCGCCGCGGCATATAAGAAGCAGAATTACGCCCCTTTTGAGGAGCATGAATACCGCGTGTATCTGGCGCAAGAGCTGGGCGCCTTTCGCTTTACGCCGATAGCAAGCTTGCAGGAAGTAGATAAGGAGAGGCTCTGGAAATATACTTTCCTAAGCCAATATAAGCTATTAAATAACAGCACGTTCGGTGCATATTATGAATACAGCCATTTTGAAACAAACAAGCCGCGCCATACCCTGGGTTTGGCTGTTGATCTTAAGTTTGAGCCTGCTAAGTAGCAGCGGCTGCAGATTCACAAGCCCCTCTCCCTCCTCGGAACCGATCATCGTATTCACCTTTGACGATCAGCATGAATCCGTGTATCAGGTGGCTTTTCCGATTATGCAGGAATATGGCTATCGCGGCACCAATTTCGTTAATACCGCAGCTTTGGGTAAACCGCGGCTCTTTGGCAGAGATGAACTAATAGAGATGACACTAAGCTATGGCTGGGAAGCGGGTGGACACACCCTGAACCACGAAGCGCTAAATCAACTTAGCTATAGCGAAGCGATAAGGGTAATCCTTGAAGACTATCAAAACCTGCAAGAGATGGGCTTGAACCCCCTCTCTTTTGCCTTACCCAAAGGGCAATGCCCCAGCGGAGTATATCCTTATTTACAGGGGCTATACCCCAATATCCGCGGCAGTAGCGATTTTGCCATGTACTGCCCCATTAACCGCCAGGCTTTGGGCTATTTAGCCTTTCAAACGGGCTGGAACCAGCAAGTGATAAAGCAGCGCATTGTGCGGGGCATTGCGGCAGGGGAAGCGCTCATCATCATTGGTTTCCATCGCTTTAATGCCGAAGACCAGAGTTATACGGATTCCTGTTCAGATACCGTATTCCGCGAAATCTTAAGCTTTGTAAAAGAGAAAAACTTGAGGGTATTACCACTCGCTGAAGCGGTTAATACCCTTAGATAGTTCGCTATTATACTATTACGCCATTAGTAAATCGCAATATTCCTTGCGCTCTTCCTGTTTGAAGATACCCAGATAAATATGTTCTTCATCTTTTGCCAAAGCTCTGGCAGTCTCTTCATCAGGGGGAATAGTATCCAAAATCTGGCAATGCGCATTGTAGAGCTCGTAAGTATTATTGTAGCTTACGCAGGGTTGCAAGACCTCGATAAAGCTAAAACCTTTGTGCTGCACCCCCTTGATAATAAGCTGCTGCAGATGCTCCATTTTGGCGCTATAGCCACGGGCTACAAAGCTGGCACCAGCTTCCATGAGCAGATTTACAGGGTGGAAGGGTCTTTCGATATTGCCTTGCGGGGTGGAAAGTCCTTTGAAACCGATCTTGGAGAGCGGTGAAGCCTGCCCGGTGGTAAGCCCGTAATTGCCATTATTGTGCAGGATTAGGGTAAGATCAATATTGCGTTTGGCAGCAAAGAGCGTATGCTCCAACCCCTCCCCCATGCTATCGCCATCGCCGCCAAAGCTGATTACTTTTAGGCGTGGATTTGCCAGTTTGATACCCTCTGCCGTAGCCAGCGCCCGCCCGTGCAAACCATATATTCCGCTGATATTTAAGTAATCAAAGATCTTGCCATGGCAGCCAATGCCGCAGGTAATAACGATATCTTCCAAGGGGATGCCGCCGTCAGTAAGGCTATTAATCGCTTTTTTAACGGTGGCTAAAATGCCAAAATTGCCGCAGCCGGGGCACCAGGTATTCTCTTTTCCAGTATTGAAATTACGCATCTTGCAGCTCCTCTATGACATTTAGCAATTCAAAAGTATCCCAACTGCGCCCATCATAACGCAGGATATTGCCACGGCTAATAATACCCAATTTCTGCCGCAGGAACTCCGCAAAATGCGGCTGCGCAGCGTGTTCCACCACGATTGCTTCCTGCCCGCGATACCATGCCAATTCGTCATAAGGAAAAGGCTCCAGATAGATGGGCACCACCAGGCGCAGGGGATAGTATTTCATTAGTTCCCGCAATTCCAGTGCAGTAGAACCGTAAGCAAAGACCAAAGGTCCTTCGGTGCCGTAAAAAGCCACTCGCTGATACTTCTTTGTGCCTTCGATAAGGCTTTGCCCTTTGCAGAGGCGCTTATCCTTCATGGCAATCATGGCATCCGGTTCATCGGTGCGCACACCCGTTTCCAGATGTTCATGGCTGCACCACTTGATTACATCATCCGGACTGCAATTTCCTTTGCCGGGGAACTTCAGGGGGGATATTCCGGATTCTGTAATGGCATAGCGCTTATATACAGCTTCCGATTCTGAAGGCTGCTCAAAAGGTTTTGGCAAAGCTATACTCGTAAGATCAATATTAGCCGAACACTCACTCAGATGCTTTTCGGTAAGCAGGATCGCCGGACTTTGATACTCCCAGGCTAATTCCATAAGCTCGGCACTTAGCGAATAGGCGCGCTCGAAGCTATCTGGCGAAGCAACGATGCGGGGAAAGATGCCATGCCCCTGATTTAGCGCAAAAAAGAGGTCTTCCTGTGCTGTATAGGTAGATACCCCCGTAGCGGGACCAGGGCGCGAGGAGAGGAAACACAGAAGCGGTGCCTCTGCCATGCCGGCAAAGGAAAAGGCTTCCTGCATAAGCGCAAAACCGCCACCACTGCTGCCCACCGCCGTCCGTGCACCGGCAAAGGCGGCACCGATAGCCATATTCGCCGCTGCCAGCTCACTTTCGGCATGCACGGCATATACTTTGTGGCTCTCTTTCTTGAGCGCCAGATAGTGCAGGATGGAGGAAGCGGGCGTCATGGGATAGCTAAAGTAGTGAGTTAATCCTTGCGCCAAAGCTCCCAGGGCAATGAGCTGATTTCCGCTATGGAAAGTGCCGATAGCTCCTTTTGCATAGTTCAGCTTCAAGGCAAACTCATGCTTCTGGGTGATACACAAATCATATATAGCTATAGCAAAACGCAGATTCTCTTCGGTATTATTGCGGTATTCTTTACGCACTATGGCTTCCAGCTCTGCCTGAGAAATACCCGTAAGTGCAGCAAAGATGCCCGTTGCAGCCAGGGATACATTTGCCGGATTGCTATAGAGCTTCTTCATTAGCGAGCTAAGCGGCAGGGAAATCATGTGCTCATCTTTGGATGCGGCATCATCTTGATTTACAAAGTGCAAACCGCCGGGCAGGAGTTTATCCCGATGGGTGCGGATGCTGCGATCATCGAAGCTGATGATGATATCCACTTTGAAATAGCTATTATAGATGGGGTTATCCGAAATGCTCACCAGGCTGAAATTGTGTCCGCCTTTGATGAGCGATTGATAGTCATCGTTTTGAAACACATACTTTCCGGCAGCCATGGCGATGTGCGCTATTACCTGCGCCGCTTTCTTTACGCCTTCACCGGCTTTGCCGCCCACTATGATGTTATACACTTTTTCCACTTAATTCTGCTCCGAGATCATCATATTCAAATCACTTATATAAGGTGCAAGCTGATAGCTTACACGGCTTTCCAGGCGTAGCAACAGATCTTTGATTTCATTGTATTTATCTGTACTAATAGCATAATGCAGTGCCGATTTGGCAAAGTATTCCTGCGAGGGATAGGCAAGCATGCCTTTTTCTAAATAACGCAATACCACTGAGCTATGGTTTTCCTCCAGATAAGGCATTACCATTCTGAGATAGATACTCCAGCCCTGCGGATGCTTAAATACCACATTTTCCAGGAAGTGATCCAGCTCATTCCAATCGTTTATGCCGCTATAAAACTTGGTATAGAAATCCGTAAGACGAATCTCATCCGCAATAAAGACTTTGGCGCGCTGGATATAACCGCGTGCTTTGTCGTAATCGCCTTTTTCTGCCAAATAGGTAGCGGCGCGCACAAAGCCGGCTCCGTAGTTCATCACCAGCCGCATCATGTTATCATCTTTAAATACCTTT
The DNA here is from genome assembly GCA_028695495.1 of Candidatus Cloacimonadota bacterium. Classification (GTDB taxonomy): domain Bacteria; phylum Cloacimonadota; class Cloacimonadia; order Cloacimonadales; family Cloacimonadaceae; genus UBA5456. Next base: position 14,347 of record JAQVIX010000015.1, read on the forward strand.
TCATCCTCAATGGAGCGATATTCATAGATTTCATCCAGGTTTTGGATGAGTCTGGGTCCATTCACGCGCTCTGGCTCGGGAGTAGATACCACCCGCGCTACCATCCCTTCATTTTGGGTATAGTCTTCAAAACCAACATAGTTTTCGCAGGTGACGGCAAAGTAGATAGGACGATGCCCAAAGTTTTCCTTGATAATCTGCATTACTGCAAGGTCTGCCACGCGATAGAAGTTTTCGCCCTGACGCCAGTTTGGAACGGGGTCCAGCTCCAGGGTAAAGCCGAGCGCAGCCTCGGTGCCAGCCACCGGTAGATGCTTTTGCAATCGGCTAATCCGCAGGGCGTCTATCATCTCATCTGTAAAGCCAAACTGAATCCCCTCGCGATCCCGCAACTGCTTGATATACCAAGGGGTATTTAGTAGAGAGAGATTCGCCACGGATACATCCTTGCGGATTCCTTTTAGCTCGCGATTCTTAAACTCCATTGCCCGCTCAATAGCAGCCAAAGCCTCTTCCGAAGGCGCAATATCGGTAGCGGGATAAACATGCTCTTTGGCATAAGGATCGTACACTGCCTGCGCATACCACAAGGGGAAGGTATCATTATCCCCATTGGTAAAGATGATGGCGTTCTCTTCCAGAGAGTTCAGGAAGTTCACCCCATAATCCAGCGCAATAAACTCTTTGGAGCGATCATGCACGTGGTATTGGCTTAACATATTGCCGAGGGGCAAAAGCAGCATGAGAGCCGCTACTATCACCTTCGCATATTTACCCTTTAGCAGATTGCAAAGCGCCATTGCTCCGATACCCATCCACACTGCCCACATGTTATATGCCGCCACAAAGAAGTAATCGCGATCCCGCACTTCCTGATTCGATAGATTGATCACAAAGACCATGATAATGGAAGTAAAGAGCAGGTTAATGCCAAAATAGAAGAAGCTATGCCGGTTGCGTTTGGCTTGAAACCAGCCTCCTATCGCACCTATAACGGTGATAAATAGTGCAGATACGCTGGTAGCGATGATCCCAGTAGAGCGTACCAAAGGCGCCAAAAGCCCTTCCTGGAACCACTGGTCATACAGATAGCGCAGGAAGTGATAGCCCATCTGCTCTTTGAAAAAGGTAGCGCGACGGATTACAAAGCTGGTATTGCCATACTGTTTACGCAGTACATAGTCCTTAAACGCCTCCAGGGTAGCGGGGTGCCCTTCGTTGATAAAAGGTCTATCCTGCGCGCGAATCATCAAAAAGAGATGGCTGGATATACCCAAGATTACAAAGAGGATAGCCAGCGCCCAGAAGCGTTTACCAAATACTTCACGCAATTCTATCGCCAAGATGATGATAGTAATAAGCGCAAAGCCCCATTTATCAAAATCATCCACGCCTACCTTTTCACCAATACCGCCGGCGATGAAATACCCTGCCAGAATCGCCACAGTATAACCCACCACCTTGATCCAAAAGCTATCGCGTTTATAGCTGCCAATAAGGAGCGGATAGCATACGATAAAGAGCACTGCTGGCGCTATTTGCAGGGCGGTTTGATGCACCGAAAAGCCCACAAAGAAGAGGTAGATAATAAAGAGTAGGATGTACTGATGGCTAAAATCCTCACTCTTTTCCACCCACACCAGGGTAAGCCAGATGATGATATTCAAGAAGAAGACCAGCCCCGAATATACCTCCGCCTCTACGGCATTCATCCAAAAGGTAAAGGAGAAAGCAGTATAGAGTCCTGCCACCACTCCGGCAAGGATTGCTTCCCAGGGCTTTACCTTGAGCATGCTTACCAGTTTTACGGTAAAGAGATAGGTAAACATTACTGCCAAAGCGGAACTAAGCCCCGAAATAAAGGCAGCTAATATGCCATGGGGTATAAAGCCGCCAAAGATAGCCATGATGGCTCTGCCAAATACCACGTAAAAGGGGTTTCCGGGAGGATGTGGTACGCCCATAATGCTGGCACAGGTAGCATATTCGCCACTATCCCAAAAGCTCATGGTGCGCGCCTGCGTAAAGATATAGATTGCCAAGGTAAAGGCAAATACCACAAACACCACCAGGCTATTTAGTTTGAACGGCACTACAGCCTGCGGTTTTAGATAGGCTTGATCTATAACCCGGCGGGGCTTAAGCGGCACCTGATACTCTTTGCTTTCTTTCTTTTGACTTTGCAGTTGTCGTTTTATTTCTTTGGTTTTAGACATTCAAGCACTCCTAAATTGTTTAATCTTTCAGTCCGGTTTTGGCATGGCTGGCGATGATCTGCTTTTGCGCCAGGAAGAAGAGGATAAGCACCGGCACAATGCTAAAGGTACTGGCAGCCATTAGCAGAGTAGTTTGGGTACTCGCTTCCTGATTGAAATAGCTAAGCCCCACCTGCAATACACGCAATTCCGGACGGTTTATCATCACCAATGGCCACATAAAGCTATTCCAGCTGGTAATAATGGAAAAGATGGAAGCAGTGGCGATTACTGGCTTGGAAAGCGGCACGATAATGCGCCAGAGCATACCAAAGGTGCTACAGCCATCGATGGACGCCGCATCAAAAAGCTCCTTGGGCAGGCTCTTAAAATGCTGCCTAAATAGGAAAATGGTAAAGATATTTACACACCAGGGAATGATGAGCGCATTGTAGCTATCCAGCCAATTGATCTTATCCAATAGCACGTAAGATGAGATCATATAGATGGGCTGCGGCACCATCATCATGGATAAGAAGAGGTAAAAGAAGAAATCCTTGCCCTTAAACTCCATCCTGCCAAAAGCATACGCCGCCAGAAGCGAGGTGATAAGCACGCCCAAAAGGCTGGCGAAGGATACGTATAAGGTATTGGCGAAATACAAGCCGAAAGGCACCTTATTCCAGGCTTTGGAAAAGTTTTCCCAATGCAGGCTGGGCTTCTTTTTATATAGCGCAAGCTCACCCGAAGGCACTTCCTTGTATTCTTCGGCGATATTCAGTTTCTCGTCCAAAAGGTGGATTACACTGGTTTCGCCCTTATCCATTACCAGAAGCGCGCGGGTCTCCTCTCCCCCATGTTTCCAAAGATAATACTCCTCTTTGGGAATAAAAAGGGTTTCCTGTTTGTTAAATTCAGATTGCGTCATCAGCGAGGTGGAAAGCATCCACACAAAAGGCACCACCATGGTAAAGCCAAAGAGGGCGAGGATAATGTAAGTGATGATACTAAGGAATCTATTCATTCTGTACTCCCTAATAATTCACGTGCTTTTCCACGCGTTTTTGGAAAATGGTAAGCGCCAATATCAAGACAAAGAGCGCCAAAGATACAGCCGAGGCATAACCCATTTCCAGCATATCAAAGCCTTTTTCGTAGATGTAATAAACCACGAGCTTGGTGGTATTTAGCGGTCCGCCCTTATCCGTCATTAGATAGATTTGGGCAAAGGTTTGGAAGCTTACAATGGTGGTCATAATCAACACATAAAAAGTAGTAGGCGAGATAAGCGGCACCGTTACATGCCAGAATTGCTTGCCTTTGCTGGCGCCATCTATTTCTGCCGCTTCGTAATAGTCTTTGGAGATATTTTGCAGCCCTGCCAGATAGATGATGGTATTGTATCCCAAGGATTTCCATACCGTCATAATGATCACGGCAAAGAGCGCCTGCGAGGGACCATGCAGATATTTGGGCAAATCCATCCCAAAGCTACTAAACATCAAATAAAATATCCCCCGCGATTCCGATAGCCAGGCTTGCGGCGAAATGCCGACATAGCCCAAAAAGGTATTTGCCAAGCCGGTCTGTTCGTTAAAGATAAGCTTCCACACGATGGAAACCGCCACCAGCGAGGTAACATAAGGCATAAAATAGATAATGCGGAAAAAGCTTTTGAGGTATTTGATCTTATTTAGCATTACGGCAAAGAGCAGGGAAAATACGATGGTAGCCGGCACCTGTATGATTACCAGCCAAAAGGTATTGCGCATGGATTGCCAAAAGACCGGATCCACAAACATGTTGCGGTAGTTTTCCAGCCCGATAAAATTCCCCGTACCCTGAATAGACCACTCAAAAAAGGAGAGCACAAAACTCATTACAATGGGTATCAGCCTAAACGCCAAAAGCAGGATAAAGGCTGGCAAGATATACAGATAGGGAGATATTTTCCATTTCGGTTTCACGATTATTCTCCATCTTCAGCGCCGCTGGGCTTGCGGTACTCCCGCCAATCGATCCCCAGCTTCGTGCATTTTTTGTAAAAGTTTTCTCGCGTGATACCCGCTTTGGCGGCTGCCCGCAGGATATTTCCACCCGTTTTGCTTAGTAAACTGTGTAAATAGAAGCGGCTGAATTCATCCTTTGCCTTCGCCCAATTCATTTCGTCGAAGCTAAGGACGCCCTCGCTGCTGCCCATGCTACCAGCGATGTTTTCCGGCAAATCGTCAGGTTGAATCACCTTATTTTCTGCCAAAACCACCGCATGCTCGATGGCATTACGCAATTCCCGGATATTCCCGCTCCAATTGTGGTTAAGCAAGAGCGAGAGCACTCCCGGCGAAAGCTTAAGCTCCGTTTTACCGTATTTATTGCAAAACTCCTTGGCAAATGCCGTGGCAAAGAGCTTAATATCGTCCTTGCGCTCTCTCAAAGGCGGGATATGCAGATTTATTACATTGAGGCGATAATACAAATCTTCTCTAAAAGTGCCCTCTGCCACCGTCTTTTTGATGTCTTTATTCGTAGCCGCCACAATGCGCACATCGCTACTGAGATCGCTATCCGAGCCTACAGCGCGGAACTTCCCAGTTTCCAATACCTTCAGCAGCTTTACCTGAAACGCCAGCGAAGTCTCGGTAATTTCATCCAAAAAGAGGGTTCCGCCATTGGCTTCCTGAAAATAGCCCATCTTATCGCGGTGGGCATCCGTAAAAGCACCGCGTTTATGCCCAAAGAGCAGGCTTTCCAAAAGGGTTTCGGTAAGGCTGCCACAATTTACCGCTACGAATTTATTTGCCCGACGATTGCTATTTTGATGGATGAGTTCTGCAAATACGCTTTTACCCGTACCGGTTTCGCCGGTGATCAAGGCAATGGTATCCAAATTGGCAATCTTTTTTACCTTTTGAATTACGCTTTGTACCTTAGCGCTGTTTCCGATTACCAGATTCGTATTCAAATCCTTGCGTATCATGGCGTTTAGGCGCCGGTTTTCCGCCACCAGCCATTGCGTTTGCAGGATTTTCTCCACCAATATCTGGATCAATTCGAGATTGCGCACAGGTTTTACGATGAAATCCGAAGCGCCCAGTTTCATGGCTTCTACCGCGGTTTCGATGGACGCCTGTCCACTAATGGCAATTACGGCGGTATAGGGATGCTCCTCAGAGATTTCCTTGATCAAGTCCAATCCGTTTTCACCGGGCAATACCAAATCCACAAAGGCAATATGAAAGCGTTCTGTAGTCATCAGCACGCGCGCTTCTTTCAAACTAATAGCGCTGCTTACATCGTATTTATCTTCCAGTTGCGAGGCGAGCAATTCCAGGCTTTCCAGGGAATCGTCCACCAGCAAGATGCGGGCAGGCGTTTTCATGCTAATACTCCATAAATGCGGCGGGAAGCAGGTTCCCGCTCGGTTTTTACTTTGGCGCTTTGGGAAAGCTGCGGGCTATAGGAGAGATCGGCAATCTGCATAAGCTCTGGCAGCTCCGCTATATCATCGGGCAATTCCAAGTATAAGGCAGCGTGTTCCTGATAATAGCAAATACCGGTTTTAAGTTGCAGAGTTTGCTTAATTGCCATGAGCGCACCCAAAACGCTCTCATACCAGATAGATAAAGATAAGGGGGAAGCTAAAACAGTCGGCATATCTGCCTCATCCTCACGCACAAAGAGAATGTGGTGTTTTACAGGCAGATAGTGCTTAAGATATTTTAGCTCCCCCGAAAGCCAGAGCGCCAAATCCAGCTCGATTGATAAATCAAAGGAATTGCTCCAAAGCTTCATGGTAAGCTCTTTTAAGATATCGTCAATGGCGATACCCGCTTTGTAAATGCGCTCCGCTTCGCTGCATTCGGGATCAATCTGCCTTAAGCGCTGCGCATAGCCCAGAATCAGGTTCAGCGGGTTATTCAGGTTGTGAACCAAACCTTCCAGAATGTGTTTTAGAGCAATTCGATCCGGATTCATTTTTTAATAAGCATATATTCTTTGAGGCCAGCCTTAAAGATTTTCATGGCTTTGGTGAGGTCGTCCTTATTCAGGATATAGGCAATGCGCAATTCATCCCTGCCCAAACCGGGGGTGGCGTAGAAGCCTTCGCAAGGGGCAGCCATTACGGTTTCGCCATCCTTCCGAAAATCTTTCAGCAGCCAGATTACAAAATCTTCCGCATCCTCGATGGGCAATTTTACTATGATGTAAAAGGCGCCTTCCGGCTTTTTGCATACAACGCCTTCGATATCCATCAGGGCGTCGTAAACCAAATTGCGGCGAGATTCATATTCTGAGATTACTCCATCAAAATAGCTTTGCGGCAGATACACGCAGGCATTGGCAGCAAGCTGATCTACCGTGGGCGGGCAAAGGCGCGCCTGAGCAAACTTCAAAGTAGCTGCCATCAGTTCACTATTGCGGGATACAATGCAACCGATGCGCGCACCGCAGGCAGAATAGCGCTTGGATACGCTATCCACCATAATGGCATTCTCTTCAAAGCCGGGGACTTCCAATACCGAGGTATGCTTCAAGCCATCGTAGATAAATTCCCTATAAACTTCATCCGAAATGAGATAAAGCCCGTGTTTCTTACAAAAATCTGCCAAGCGGAAGAGATCGTCTTTGCTATATACGGTGCCGGTGGGGTTGCCCGGATTGCAGATCATGATCGCCTTGGTTTTGGGACTCAAGAGCTTCTCAAAAGCTGCGTCTTCCGGTAAGGCAAAGCCATCTTCGGCATAAGTGGTAATCGGCTTTAGCGTGATGCTCGCCATGGTGGCAAAGCCATTGTAGTTCGTATAAAAAGGTTCGGGAACGATGATCTCATCCCCTTCATTTGCCGCTACCATCATGGCAAAGGTAACAGCCTCGCTACCGGCAATGGTAACGATTATGTCTTTGGTGTTTAGCGGGATGCCCACGCTTTTGTAATACTGCACCAGCCCTTCCTGATAGATTTCTAAGCCCTGAGAGGGTCCATAAGCCAATACTTTATCAGAAAATTCGTGATATACCTGTATCATCTCCGGCGGAGTAGGGATATCCGGCTGACCAATATTGAGGTGATACACCTTGATTCCTTTTGCCTTAGCGCTATTGGCATAAGGCATTAGTTTCCGGATGGGGGATGCCTGAATGTTTTGAGCCCGTTTTGAAATCTGCATGTTTAGTATTCCTTTTTAATGTATTTTTTCTTTGTGCCCTTTATTTAGGACACTGTAAAAAAGACAAGGAAAATCTTTTGGGGATTTTTAATTTGAGCGGTAATTATGTGGTAAACAGAGGATTAGAATATTCTGCCAAATATCTTGCGCCTAATACTGGAAAAGGGTAATTGGGGCAGGCGGAATAAGCGATGATACCCATTTTGCTATTATGAGGTTGATATCGAATAGTCGTTCAAAGACAAAGCGAGCAAAGCTTTTTTATAGCCAGCTTATTCATCTTGGATAATTTTCGGTTCTTTCATATTCTTTTTGGATGATAGGTGTCTCTCACTGGTTTCTCTCCCTCACAATGCCCTCGCCTCTCCCCGCTTTTTCTGGGTAGAGGCGAGGGCATTGCGAGGGCAACAATACAGAAAGGAATGGCAAACAAGGTGGGAGTGCGGGGTTCATTTCCTCTTTAGCCCTGCCTCAAAACTGACGCAAATCCACAATACTTTTTGGCAAATAGCCCGAAAACCTCTGATTATTTGCTACTTTTTTGCAGTATGGAATGGATATTGCTTTATCATTTTATAGAAAAAAGTGCCAACTTTTGGTGCTCTTTTCCCTGCTGTAGCATGTAATATATAGAGGAAATAGATGACGACATTAAGCTTAGCGACAATGAGCTTTGCGATATTGAGCTTGGCGACTCTAATCCTGATCGTAAATTGGGCTTTGGAGTATCGCAGACACAGCCGGAATGTGGCTGCTATTCCCATCCGCATTCACGTAAACGGCACCAGAGGAAAATCCAGCGTTACCCGCTTGATCGCTGCTGGTCTTCGGGCAGGTGGTAAAAAGACCATCGCCAAGATTACCGGCACCTTGCCCCGCGTTGTGCTCAAGGACGGTCAGGAAGCTGCGATTATCCGGCTGCAAGGTGCCAATATTATCGAGCAAAAATATATCTTCCGCTATGCCGCCACAGAAAATCCAGACGCCATAGTTATTGAATGTATGGCAGTAAATCCTGTATTCCAATGGATTACAGAACGGAAGTTTGTAAAAAGCACGATTAGCGTGATTACGAACTGCCGTCCCGACCATCTGGACCTCATGGGCAGCACGGTGCAAAGCGTTACCATGAGCCTTTCCAATACCATTCCCAATAATGGAGTATGCTACACGGCAGAAGTATCACAATATCCCATCCTAAAAAAGGTGGCGCAGAGCCGCAATTGCCGCATTCACAAGATTGTACCTACGGATGTAACGGATGAGGAAATGGCAGAATTTAAGCATATTGAACATAAAGATAACGTGCAGCTGGCTTTGGCAGTATGTGCTGAGGCGGGGGTTCCGCGCCAGCAGGCTTTGAAGGGCATGCAGGCAGCGAATCCGGATCCGGGTGCATTACGCAAATATAAACTCGAAGATAGAGGCAAGACCATCCATTTTTACAACGTTTTTGCCGCAAATGACCCCGAATCTACGGTTTACATCATCAATATGGTAACGGGGCATTTGAACAATGTAGAAAAGATTATTATCCTAAATTCCCGCGCCGATCGTCTCTTCCGTTCACAGCAATTGGTGGATGCCGTAAAGCAAGTGGATTACAGTTATCTCTTACTTACCGGTGAGATTACCGAAAAGGTAGAGTCTTACGCCTTGAGCCACGGCATTCCCCGCAACAAGCTGATTACTTTGGGGCAGCCGCTACCGGAAAAGGTTTACAATCAGGTGTGGGATATTACCAAGAATGAATCTCACGTATTAGGCGTGGGCAATATCGCCGGTCAGGTAAAATATGGCGCTCAGATAGTGGCGCATTTTAAGCATAAATCATCGAAAGAGCATAAAGGAGTTGCAAGTGATTGACGCAGTCGTTCAAGCCGCTGTTGGTATCGGCGTAATCATCTCTTTGATTTTCTCGGAATTATTAGGCGCATCGGCGGGTGGTATCGTTGTTCCCGGCTATATTGCGCTCTATTTGGATAGCCCCTTGCAGATATTGGGCACGCTGATTATTAGCCTGCTTACCTGGGGAATCATCCGCCTGGTAAGCCAATTTACCTTGCTATTTGGCAAACGCCGCATGGTGCTAAGCATCCTGGTGGGCTTCATTTTGGGGCTTTCTTCGCGGCTGCTTACCTTTCAGGGGCTTACCATCCATCAGCTTCAAATGCAATCCATTGGCTATATCGTGCCGGGCTTGATTGCAAACTGGTTTGAGCGTCAGGGTTTTTGGAAGACGATTTCCACCATCGTAATCGCCGCTTCCTTTGTGCGTCTGCTTTTGATGGTAATTTTTGGCGGGGAGGTGTAAGATGATGTACCGTCCCAGTTTAAAGTCTTCCTGGAGTTTGATCCTGCTTAGCATATTGGCTTTGGGCTGCTACCTTATCTCCGCCCACAGCTATGTAGAGATTAAGGGCACAAATTACGAAGAGAAAGTATTTGCCACGCAGCTTATGCAGGATTATCTGGACATTCTGAAAGATGAGATCGAAGCGCGCGGTATTGAAATTGATCCCATCAACGACCGCTGGCAAACTGGCTTGATCGGGCATCGCCTGTCCTCTATTACTACAGACCGCGGTTTACTTTCCGAAAAGCAAGCCGCCATCAATCCCAATATCGCGGTAATCTTTGTAGATGAGCTTAGCCGCTTGAAAAAGGGAGATAAGATAGCCGTGGGTATCTCCGGCAGCAATCCCAGCGTAAATCTGGCATTATATGCCGCCATTACCGCGCTGGATCTGGAGCCGAAAATTATTACCTCGCTATCCTCAGCGTCTTATGGTGCAAATCGTGAAGAGCTTACCTGGCTGGATATGGAGAGCATCCTCATCGAAAATGACGTGCTTTCTTTTAGAAGCAATTTTGCCTCCATTGGCGGTGGAGAGGATTTGGGTATAGGTCTTTCCGATAACGGTATTGGCGCTTTGCAAGCCGCCATGCGCCGGAACAACGTGCCCTTGATCATGGGCAAAAGCCTGAATGATAATGTAAACCTGCGTATGCACGCTTATGAGCAAATGCTAAAGTCTGGAGAGCGGTATCAGCTCTTTGTAAATATCGGTGGAGCGCTGGCAAATGTGGGTAGCGAACCCAATGCCCGCCTGATACCTGAAGGGCTGAATCTGAAATTAGCCGAACGGCAGTTTGAAAAAGAAGGCGTAATGATGAAGATGGCAAAAAATAACGTGCCGATCTTCCACGTTCGCCGCATCCTGCGCTGGGGCAAGAAATATCATCTGAATATGAGTATGGAACACAAGCCAGTGGTAGGCGAAGGCTCCATCTTTAGCACTACTATCCATAATGTAACCATCGCCGCCATCTGCCTCGCCGTGCTTTTGGCAGCCATCATTATCGTGATTGTATTTGACAGGCAGGATCGACACTTTTTGGCAAATATCATCGATCCGGATGAGGAAATATAGTTTTATGTATAAGATGAAAAAACACTCTCTCTTGCTGATTCTCGTGCTATTTGTGTGCACTTTTCTGGCGGGGCAAAGTATCCGCACCAAGATTATGAACTTCGAAAATCCCGGAAACCGCAGAATACTGAAAACAGAGGAATACAGCCACTGGTATTATCGCAGTTTGCCAGAAAAGACCCTGAAGCTAAACGTGGAAGGTGTGGAAAAGCTGGAGCTGCGCAGCTTTGGCATCGAAGCTTTGCGCAAGCCGCAGATTACCCTGATTATAAATAAAAAGAAAACTACTTACGATCTAAAAGTAACCCACCGTTTGGAAGGCTATTATATGTATGAGCCGCTGGTATTTGAGATTCCTGAAGGCACCAAAAGCCTGGAGCTGCTCTGCTATCCCCGCAGCATCTATATGCGTCCTTTCCAGATGATTACCATCAAACCCAAACCCAAAAAGGTGGTAATACCCAATCTGGAGCTAAAAGCGCATGCAGGCATGATCGATGTAAGCCACAATTCCACTACCAATGAGTATTTTAGCTTCAATCCCACCCAGTCTTTTAAGTTCCGCATCAATAACCAGCGCGATGCCGATCTTTATATCCGAGTTCAGCTTACAGACCGCAGTGTGCCCATCTTTGCGCTATATAAAAATGGAGAGAAGGTGCAAAGCTTTGAGTTTGGGCTTTCCCGCACCATCAAATACAGCGCTACTGGAGTGCGCTACCTTAGCATTGGTAAAAAGCTGAATCTGCTGGCGGATGGCGCTGCCAGCGAATACGAGCTAAGAGCAGAAAGCGATCATCTCTTTATGGCGCGACCGGTGATCCTGAAAAAGAGGTAAATAGATGATAATAAACCCCAACCCCGAACAAGAAAAGGTAAGGGAGATTTACCCCGATGAGCTGGATTATGCCAAGCGCGATGAAAACAAAAGCAATAAAGATAAACGCCGGACTCCGCAGATGAAACGCATCCGCCCCATTATATTGATGCTGGCGCTAATACTGCTAATAGTAGTAAATATCGAGGCAAAAATAGAGGGCGAACTGAGCTTGGGCATGAATTATACGGATAATGTGTTTCAGCTTTCGGATTACGATTTTGCACGATTTAAGGCAGAGCATCCCAATCTGGATTATGTAAAAACCACGGATGATCTAAAGCTGAGCACCACGGTGGATATCGCCTATCCCATCCATTACAAATGGTGGAAGTTTACGCCCAGTGTATCTGGCACCCTTAGCCAAAACATGAGCAATACGGATAAACGCCGTATGGATTCCACCCTGCGCCTGAAGGTGGATAGATACTATTGGAGTGTGCATACCCTGTATTCTTACCATCCTTATGTATATTACCGCCACTATGTGGATAGCGATGGCAGCGGGAGGCTGGAAAAATATTCTTACGCTTATGACCTCTATCGGGCGGAGCTTCAGGTGCGTCCGGTGGAGGATTTGCTGATTTTTGGTAATATCCGCTATGAGGATCAGTATTACAATGAACACTTTCAGGAAGCTGATGGTAATGCCCTTACTACCGAGCTGGGGGCGCGCTACAGCTTTCCCACCTTTAGCCTGAAAGCCGCTTATGCCTACAAGGAGTTCGATAATACCGGCTATAAAAAGCTGAGTGCGGCAAACGGCAGCTACGAGAGCGATATTTACCGCTTCAGCCTGCGCGGCAAGCAAATGCCCCTCAAAGGCGAGAGCATCAAACAGCAAAGCTGGCAGCCTTATCTCGACCTGCGTTTTGAGAATAGATTCTATCAGGCAGATGATGCCTGGAATGGCGGTAGAACTTACGATATCCTCAAGGTAAATAGTGGTTTTGATATCAAGCTGGCGCCAAATTGGAAATTATCTCTTGACTATAGCCATGGTTTTAGAAATGTAGATTCACCAAACGAAAGCGTGGTAAGACTAAAAGAATATATCGAAAATAGCTTCTCCGCTTTTGTAAAACATAAGTTTTGATGAATTGAGGTGAAAATGCAGTTCAAACAGACAGATAATAAGAAGAGTATCAAAGAGTTTCTCGACCTCGTGGAAAACCACAAAGTAGATATTCGCCGCTACAAAAACCCCATCCTGGTATGGGCTGTGGATGAAGGCGTTTGCTACTATTCCTTTTGGGAAGAAGAGATCCTGCAACGTTTTGGCTTGGACAATGTAGATGGCTGGGACTTTGAGGAAGACGTGCTCTTTTGCCCGGATTGGGTGGTGGAAGAAGAAGAGGAAGAGGATTTCGACGACGAAGACGACGACGAACTCTGCGCCTATTGCAAAAAAATACAAGAATGAAGATCGGGGTTTTGGGCGGAGGCGGCTGGGGCTTGGCTCTGGCTGGTCTGCTGGCAGAAAACGGTCATTGTGTATTAGTATGGGAATATAATCCCGCGCATTACCAATTATTAAAAGAGAATCACGGTAATCCCACCCTGCTCAAAGGGGTGCGTTTGCCCGAAAGTGTAAGCTATACCAATAGCTTTTGTGATCTGGCAGAATACGAAAGCGATATCCTTCTGCTGGCTACCCCTTCGCAATTTATCCGTAGTGTAATCAAAAGCATCCCGCCCACGCTAATCCCGCCCCTATTTGGCACTCCGCAGGCTATTGTAAATGTGGCAAAAGGCGTGGAAGAGCAGAGCCTTAAGACTATTGACCAAATATTGGCAGAGCTTTTACCAGCCGAGTATCAGGGCAAACTCTGCGCTTTATCCGGTCCCAGCCACGCCGAGGAAGTAGCCCGCAAAATCCCTACCACGGTAGTAGTGGCAGCCAGCGATGAGAAGCTTTCGCTACTTTTGCAAGAGCTTTTTTCCAATGCCTATTTTAGGGTATATCGTTCCCAAGATATTATCGGAGTGGAGATCGGCGGAGCGGTAAAGAATATCATCGCTATCGCCGCCGGCATCGTAGCCGGATTGGGTTTTGGAGATAATACCATGGGAGCGCTTTTAACCCGCGGCATTGTGGAGATTGGCAGATTTGGTAAAGCTATGGGCGCCCAAAGCGATACCTTTATGGGTCTTTCGGGTATTGGGGATCTCATTACCACCGCCATTAGTCCGCATAGCCGCAATCGCCATGTAGGCTTTGAAATAGGTAGTGGCAAGAAGCTAAACGAGGTTATCGCATCCATGCCCATGGTAGCGGAAGGCGTGGCAACCACCCGCAGCGTATATCTTTTGGCGCAAAAGCTGGGGGTAGAGATGCCCATCGTAGAACAGGTGTATTTGGTACTCTATCAGGATAAAGAACCGCTTCAAGCCATCAAAGACCTCATGCTTCGGGATTTGAAGGCAGAATAGTTTTTCATTTATTTATACTGATCCCATTGGCTTAGCATTTAATCGCTTATTTCCCCTGCTGCTTTGTGCTTTTGTATTAGAAAGGCAAATGTAGCTATCGCGTAAAGACCAAAAAGCCTTTTTTCTTGACAAATATCGCGTATTCAAATACTAAGACTTAAAGTATAAAGTGAGATATTATGCCGCAATGGGAGATAACAGTATATGGTCGCGTCCAGGGCGTTGGCTTCCGCTATTTCGTGAAGCAAACAGCCCAGAAATGGAACGTAGAAGGTTTTGTAAAGAACCTTTACGACGGCTCGGTTTATGTCCTTGCCGTGGCAGATACCCAGGTTTTGGAAAGCTTTTGCCTGGAGCTGGAAAGGGGTAATACCTTTTCGCGGGTAAGAGATATCCAAATCTACAAAGAAGAAACAACGAAAAGATATCATGGTTTTGAAATTAGATAAACTTACCTGGCTGCTCTTAGCCATTTTGCTATTGCCGCTAATGGCTTTTGCGCAAGACCAGGTGCATATAGTAAAAAAAGGCGATACTCTTTATGCGCTTGGCATAAAGTACGGGGTTTCTGTCGCCCAAATCCAGCAATTGAACAATATGAGAGGCACAAACCTTTCTGTAGGGCAGCGCCTTGTTATCAAAAAGGGGGCGCCTCCGCCTGCGGCTTCCGAAAGCCGTGAAAGCGCTCCGGCACCCACTGTTACTCCCTCTGCCGATGAACTTTATACCGTAAAAAGGGGGGATAACCTCTTTCAAATTGCCCGCGCACATGGGCTAAGCCTGCAAGAGCTATTGGATTTAAATAGCTATGACAATAGCTCGGTAAAGATCTTCCCTGGCACCCGCATCCGCGTAAAAGAAGCTTCTGCCAGAACCGAAGCAGAGCTAAGTCCGGCTACAGATGCGGAACTACCGGTTATTAGCAC
This sequence comes from Candidatus Cloacimonadota bacterium, assembly GCA_028695495.1. Taxonomy (GTDB): domain Bacteria; phylum Cloacimonadota; class Cloacimonadia; order Cloacimonadales; family Cloacimonadaceae; genus UBA5456. Next base: position 29,380 of record JAQVIX010000015.1, read on the forward strand.
AGCCGCCGAAGCGGATACTGTGGTAATAGAAAAGGTATATATCGTGCAGCCAAAGGATACCTTGTATAAGATAGCGCGGGAATACGACGTAAGTGTGGATGAGCTTAAACGCATCAATAGCCTTAGCTCCAATGATATCAAGGTGGGGCAGCGTATTTATATCAGCGGCAGTCCGCGAGCTGCAAACGCACCGGCAATCCGCCCCCCTATTACTGAAGAAGAACTACTCAAAATGGATAAGATTCGTGGCGACCTGATTATGCCCGTGGAAGCTAAAATCTTATCTGAATATGGGCTGCGAAATGGGCGCCCGCATAAGGGTATAGACCTGGGCGCCAAAACCGGAACGCCTATCTACGCCGTTTTGGATGGAACCGTGGTATATTCCGGAGTGCAAGGTGCTTATGGAAATGTGGTAGTAATCGAGCATCCGGATTTTATCATGACGGTGTATGCGCATAATGAAAAGAACTTGGTAATCGTAGGTGATAAGGTTACCAAAGGACAGCAAATCGCTACCGTGGGCGCCACGGGCAATGCCACCGGTTCGCATTTGCACTTTGAGTATCGTATCAAGGGTAAGGCAATAAACCCTCGCAAGGTATTGCCGCTAAATTAAGGAGAACACTATGGCAAGGAAGAGACCCAGAAGTGGTAGCAACGTCTTTCAAGACGAAGCATTGCAAGCATATTTGCAAGACATTTCAAAATTTGATAGTTTAAGTAAAGAAGAAGAATATGAACTGGGCATAAAAGCCAAAGAGGGGGATCAGGAGGCAATCAACCGCCTGATCCAATCCAACCTCAAGTTTGTAGCCAAAGTGGCTGCGAAATATCAGGGGCGCGGTCTATCCTTATCCGAACTCATCAGCGAGGGTAATATCGGTCTTATCCGCGCCATCGAGAAGTTTGATCCCTCCAAAGATGTAAAGCTTATCTCCTATGCTATCTGGTGGATCAAACAGCGTATTTTGCAGGCACTTTCCGAAAAGTCTTCCCTCATCCGCCTGCCTATGGGTAAGGCAAGCGAGGTAAACCGCATTCGTGCCACTCAGGAGCGGCATTTCAAAGAGACCGGCACCGAAGCCAGCATCGAAGAGATTGCCAGCAAAATGAATACTACCGAGAAGGCAATTACCAGCGTAATGGACCGCACGCCCGATACCAGCTCCTATGACGACCTGATGTTTTCCAACGATTTTGATGATTTTAGCGCGCGCGACATCATGGTGGACCCCACTGAGATGAGTCCGCAACAGCTTTACCGGCGGGAACGCCTTAGCGACCAAATCAATAATGCTTTGGATAAACTTGAAAAGCGGGAAGCGGATATTATCCGTAGCTATTTTGGGCTAAATGAGGATCGGGAAACCAAGAACTTTGCGCAAATAGCCGAAGTAATGGGGCTTTCCCGCGAACGTGTGCGCCAGATTCAAAAGGAAGCGCTCAAGAAAATAGTGGTGGAAATGCGCCCCGTAGAAGATAGCTTTGTAGATGAATTCTTAGATAAATACGATTATTAAAGGAGTAATAGCCATGTTCAAAGATTTTAACGAACTTATCAGCCATGTAAAAGAATCTCCCAAAGGCACTGTGGTATAGCCGCAGCACAAACCGAGAGTGTGCTTGATGCCGCCATCCTGGCAAAGCGCGAAAACCTGGCAGAGAGCCTTTTGGTGGGCGATAAAGCCGCTATCCTGAAATTGTTGGACAAAATGAGTCCAGACCTAATAGGAAGCTTTGAGATTATCGATACCGGCAATGATTTGCAAAAAGCTGCCAAAGTGGCAGTAGCCAGCGTGCGCGAAGGCAAAGCCCAGCTTATCCTCAAAGGCAAAACGGATACCTCCATGCTGCTCAAGGCGGTATTGGACAAAGAACATGGCTTGCGCAAAAGCGAGGTAATCTCAGACGTTTTGGCTTATGAACACCCCAGCGGATTGAAGCTGATGACCGATGGCGGAATCAATATCATGCCAGAGCTAAGCGAAAAGATCGCCATCGTAAAAAACGCCGTAGCCGTGGCGCATGCTCTGGATAATACCAATCCCAAGGTGGCATTGATCTCCGCCGTGGAAGCGGTAAATCCCAAAATGCCTTCAACGCTTGATGCTGCGCTTATCTGCAAGATGAACCAGCGCGGGCAAATCTCCGGCTGTACCATCGAAGGTCCTTTGGCCTTTGATAATGCCGTGGATCTGGCTGCTGCAAAGCTGAAAGGCATTGAAAGTCCCGTGGGCGGCAATGCCGATATCTTCGTAGTGCCCAATATCGAAGCGGGCAATATCTTTGGTAAGATGCTTACTTACTATTGCCACTATCGCGTAGCGCACGTGGTAATGGGCACCCATGCCCCCATCCTCATCCCCTCGCGGGCAGATGATGGCGAAACCAAGATGCTGTGCATGGCAATGGGTTTGGCAGCAATGCCCAAATGAAGCTGAAGATAATCCAGATAGGTAAAACCAAAGAGGCTTGGCTATCCGAAGCGCTGGCGGAATATCAGAAGCGGCTGAAACCCTATTGCGAAATACAATCTTTGCATCTCAAGGAGCGTAGCCTAAAAGAAGGGATTTCGCCCGCCAAGCTTAGAGATCTGGAATCCGAAGCGCTACTGGCAAAGCTAAGCCCGGATGATTATGTAATCGCTTTGGACGAAGCGGGAGATAGCCACTCTTCGCTTGAGTTTTCCCAGTATCTGATTAAACTATCTACTATAAATAAAAACCTGGTCTTTGTGATAGGCGGAGCCTTTGGCTTGGGTGCTGCCCTTTTAGCGCGGGCAGATAAAATCCTTAGCCTCTCCCGGCTTACCTTTACGCATCAGATGGTGCGGCTGGTATTGGTAGAGCAAATCTACCGCGCCATGATGATCAAAGCCGGCAAGAAATACCACATAGAATAAAGAGGAACCATGCTTTTAGCGAGTATAGCTACCACATACAACGTACAATATGCGCTCTGGCTGATGGGTCAGGGCATGCTGGGAATCTTCCTATTTATGGGAAGCTTCTATCTGCTTATCTACCTTTTGGAAAAGCTCTTTAAGCGCAAAGAGACGAAGCAATGAAGCGCCTGTTTTTGCTGCTAATTGCCCTTTGCTGGCTACCGCTGCTCTTTGCCGGAGTAAGGCTACTGGAATCGAGTGAAGGCAACCTTACTGTAGAGTATCTGGCAGATAGCTACCAGCTTTTAGATAGCGGAGATTTTGAGACTCTGCAGATGCCCGAAGCAAATTACTCCGGCACTGTATCTGCGCCCTCATTACCCTATCTGGAGTTCAAGATCGGTATCCCTGTGGGCGCCAAGGTAGAATACCATATTCTTTCCACTACCCAGGTAAATCTGCCCCTACAAAAACGCCTGGCGCCGGAGCCTGTAGTAAGCAGCGTTGATGGGCGTTCGCAATATCACTTCACAATCGATGAAGCGCTTTACCGAGAGCAACCCCTGCCCTTATTGCAATATATGGGAGAAAGCAGCTACCGCTCCTACGCTTATGTATCCTTCAAGCTAAACCCAGCCCAATACGACGGCAATATCTCGCTTAATCTATATACTTCAGCCCTTATCCAAATCAAAATCAGTGGCAATCTAAAACAAAAGAGTGCACCCGCTACCGACTTCCTCAGCCGCCTTATGCTGGATACCTTCTTAAATACCGAAGATGCCCAATACTGGCAGCAGCAGAGTCGCAGCCATGTCCACTATGCGGATTTCTCGCGTAGCCCCTGGTGGATCAAGCTGGAAACGGATAAGAAGGGTATGTATCGCATCAACCCCTCGCAGCTTTCCTCTCTGCCTATATCCGAGATAGACCCCCGCAGCTTCCGCCTCTTTACTACTACCGGCAAGCCGCAGCCTGTTAATCCCAGCTTTGCTGGCAACGAGTTCAAAGAAGTGCCCATCTATGTAGCCGGTGAGGCAGATGGCAGCTTCGATTCCGGGGATTATATAGTATTCTACGGCGGCAACCGCATGGGCTGGGAACAAAATGCCTCCATTGCCTTTCAAAATAGCCTTATCTACCATGATATAATCTATCACAACCCCTATTCCGAGAACTACGTATATTGGCTTACCTTTGCCGGTTCTTTCGATAATCCGCCGCTAAGGATACAGGAGAATAACAGCTACGCCACTTTTCAGAACACCGTAAACTATCACCGGGAATATGTGCATCTGGAAACCGAAAGCCATAGGCGGGACAGAACGGGATTAATCTGGTATATGACGCGCATGTTTGGCAGCAACACCCAAGAGTATAGCTTCGATATAGATTTACCGGATTTGGTAGTGGATGATGACAACAGGCTGCTATTCAGAATTATTCAGGAAGATACCTCCTACGAGCAATACCACTACATCTCGGTATATGTAAATGGCGTGGTACTCCCCAGCAGCGAAAGTGAGGAGCGACACCGTTGGTATTCCATCACAAACCTATACTTTTCCAAAACCAGCAGCGCCTTTAGGGCAGGGCAAAACAACATCAAAATCAAGGTATGGCGTAGCGGCCACCCGGAAAACCTCTTCCTGGATTATATTCGGGTAGAATACAAGAAAGCACTGCACAAAGGAAACTCCCAATACGCAGTTAATGGCGGGCGTCCCGTGGCTCAGAAATATCACTTTAGCGGAGACCCCACCAATGCCAAAGTGTATAAAGTAAATAGCGATTACGATGTGGAGTTTCTCCCCATAAGCCCTGAAACTGACGGCTTTTCCTTTATCGGCAGTGCGGATGCGGATAACAGCTACTATGTATCAAAAGCCAATGACCTTTACAGTCCGGTCTCTATCAAAAAGCTGGAACCTACGGACATCGCCACCGTCAATTCGCCGGTGCAAAGCCTGATCATCACCCCTCCCCTATTTCTGGATAAGGCAAATGAATTGGCAGACTTTTACCGCACAGACCTGGGACTAAGCACCAAAGTAGTGCTTCTTGACGACATCTTTACCCAGTTTACAGGTGGGCATCCAGACCCCGTAGCCATCCGCCAATATATCAAACACCTTTACAACCATGCCCCTGCCCCCAAGATTCAATCGCTTAGCCTCATCGGTTTGGGTACCCTGGATTGGCGAAACTACTCTCGCCTTGCCACGCCCAAGAACCATATTCCTCTTTACTTTTGCACGGAATCCGATCTAGGACTCTTTTCGGACGATTACTATGGGATGCTTAGCTCTTTGTTTCACCCGGATATTGCCATTGGGCGCTACCCCGTAAGCAACGTAAACGAGCTAAGCACCATGATTCAGAATCTTAAACGCTATGTGCAAAACCCCCTACCGGGTATGTGGCGCAATAGCATGCTCTCACTGGCAGATGATTATATAAACGGTAATACCACTTATGAATTCCTCCATACCCGATATTTAGAAGAGCTTTCGCAACTCCTTTCCCCTGCCCTCTTGCACGAGAAAATCTTCGGTGAGGAGTGGGAATATGACCAGTTCCTGAATAAACCCAAGGTACGGGACGAGATGTTCCGGCACATCAATTTAGGTAAACTGATTTGGTATTATGTAGGACACGGTGCCTTTGACTCGCTGGGGCAAGAGAATTACTATACCGGTTCCTTGGATATGGACCGCTTTCAAAATCCGGATATGATGCCGCTCTTTATCGCCGCCACCTGCAGTGCATCCGCTTATGACCATTGGGCTTACCAAAGCCTGGGCGAAAAAAGCGTGCTACTGAACAATCGCGGCGCCATCGCCTCGGTATCTGCCACTACAGATAGCTACGGCGGTCCCAATCAGAGCCTTATGAAGCACTTTCTCCGCAATATCGTAAATAACTACCTCCCTATAGGTGCAGCCCTTACTCTTGCCAAAACTCGCTTTCATGGTGAGAAAAATAACGACACCTACTGCATCCTGGGCGACCCCAATCTCTATGTTATCCCGCCTCAAAGATTCCCCAGCATTAACCTGCAAAACTACGCCGCATCGGACACCCTGCACAGCCGGGATATTGTACGGATGCAAGGAGATTATGCCCCGGAGCTTATTTCTGGTGAAGCCACACAAAGCGTTTACGATGCCGGTAGTAGCCGCTATGTGCGCGAAGAACGAGTTACCAAACAGGGCAACATCATCTTCAAAGGCAAAGTTTCGGTAGATGATGGTGCTGCCTTTGAAAGCGGCTTTATCCTGCCCGATGACCTCAGCAGCGGCGCCGATGGCATGATACTTACATACCTCTGGGATGAGCCTAATAAAGAGGATTACCTCGCCTATTATCACCCCATGCCGCTTTCGGATAGCGTATTGCCAGATTCCGCAGTTAATGATGGTCCCCCGCAGATAACGATTTATCTGGGCACCTATGATTTTAGAGCCGGCGATACCGTAAGCAGCTCCCCCACTCTCTTGGTAAAGATAAGCGACGCCAACGGCATAAACCTAAGAGGTAAGATGGGGCACAACATCCTAATGGTATTGGATAATTCGCTTCAGCCCGTTTCTCTTACAGATTACTTTGAATACGATACAGATAGCTACACCAGCGGCACTTTGATATATCTCCTAAAAAACCTCTCCGAAGGTGCACACACCCTGCAGATCATTGCTTTTGACAATTACAACCTGCCCGCTGTAGCCAGCACCCACTTTACAAGTAGCAAGAGCACCAGCCTCTCGATCGAGAACTTCCTTATCTATCCAAACCCCATGCGCAAAGACGGCTACTTTAGCTTTATCATCTCCGAAGCCGCCGAGATTATCCTGGATATCTTTAGCCCCAGCGGCAAACGCATCCGCCGCATCAAAGAGCAGGTAAAGCCCGGCTTTCATGCCGTTGCTTTCGATAGCAAAGATGCCTTTGGCAAAAGCCTGGCAAATAACACCTATTTCATTCGCCTGAAAGCCAAGAGCGCCAGCGGCAAGAGCTTGGAGAAACGCGAAAAAATGGTAATTTACAAATAATGGGAGCCTCCAGATGAAAATATACAATACCAAAACCCGCAGCAAAGAGGATTTCATCCCGCTGGAAGCCGGCAAGCTAAAGCTCTATGCCTGCGGCCCCACCGTATATAACTACTTTCATATCGGCAATGCCCGCGCCTTCATCTTCTTTGATGTAGTGCGCCGCTATTTTGAATACCTGGGCTATGAAGTTTCATACGTGCAAAATATTACCGATATAGACGATAAGATCATCGAGCAAGCCATCGCCGAAAACAAGGACTTCTCCCAAATAGCTGCCTACTACGCCGATGCCTTTTTGGAAGATAGCCGGCGCCTGGGCATCAAGCCGCCCACCGTACAGCCCCGCGCCACCGAGGTAATGCAAGAGATTATTGCGCTTATCAAGGAACTGGAAGATAAAGGCTTTGCTTACGAAGTAAATGGCAATGTTTACTTTGATACAGGCGTTTTGGATACTTACGGTAGCCTCAGCGGCAAAAAGATTGAAGAACAGCTCGCCGGCGCCCGCGTAATAGAAAATACCGAAAAGAAACATCCGGCGGACTTCACCCTCTGGAAAGCCAGCAAACCCGGCGAACCAGTATGGCAAAGCCCCTGGGGAGAGGGACGCCCCGGCTGGCATACCGAATGTGTAGTAATGAGCCAGCAGCATTTGGGCAGAAGCTTCGACATCCATGGCGGTGGCATCGACCTCGTTTTCCCCCACCATGAAAACGAAAACGCACAAGCCATGGCGCTTTCCGGCAAACCCTTGGCGCGCTATTGGATGCACAATGGCTTCCTAAATGTAGATGGCGATAAGATGAGCAAAAGCCTTAAAAACTTCTTTACCGCCCGCGACATCTTGAAAGAATACCCTGCCGAGGCAATCCGCTTTTTCTTCCTTTCCAAACACTACCGCAGCCCGATAGACTTTAGCAAAGAGCTGATGACAGAATCGCACAAAGCAGTGCAAAACCTGCATTCTGCATTGGCTTTGATGGATGAATCCGCTGCACCTGAAAGCACCGAACACTCTGAAATACAGGCGATCGAGACGAAGTTCCGCGATGGCATGAATGACGACTTCAACACCGCCAAAGCCATCGCCAGCCTTTTTGAACTTGCCAGTATAATCCGCAATAGCAAGCTGGAAACCCCTTTGCGCCAGGCTGCTGCCAAGAGTTTACTGGAATTAGGCAGCGTCTTAGGCTTTTTCCAAGAGGAATTAGCCCCAGCAGAAACCAGCTTGCCAGACCTCAGCGCCTACCTGATTGAAATGATCTTACGCTATCGCAGCGAAGCCCGCGCCAATAAGGATTGGGCACTCTCCGACCGCATTCGCGACGAGCTTAAGGAACTTGGCATTGAAATAAAGGATAGCCCCGAAGGCACCAAATGGAGTATTAATAAATGAATAAGAAGCTTAAAATTACCCTGATCACAGTAGTAATCCTCACGCTTTGCACCCTTGCCGCGCTTTTGATACTAAAGCTGAGCGGCAGCAAACTAAATAAACCCGAAAGCATTGTTTATGATCCAATTGGCGACCGCTTTTTGATCTCCAATGTAGGCAGCGGCAGCATTGTAGCCCTGGATAGCAAAGGCAAGTATATGGACTATATGCCCAAAGCCTTAAACTCCCCCAAAGGCATGGCGTTACGGGACGATATGCTCTTTGTATGCGAGCCTAACCGCATTGCCGCCATCGACGTAAGCGAAGCTAAGATTGTAAGCTATTACGATATTGAAGGTGCCCGCGCGCTAAATGACATCGCCCTGGATGAATATGGCGTTATTTACGCCACCGATACCGAGATGAATTGCGTTTGGATTTACAATCCCAAAGACGGCAGCACGGAAAAGGTAATGAGTCAGCTTTTTAATAAACCCAATGGTATCTATTACGACCGTCCGCGCTGGCAGATGTTTGTGGTAAACTTTGCCCAGCGTTCGCCCGTAATGAGCCTGGATGTGCGAGATAAAACGGTAAATATCTTTATGGATAGTGTTTATTCGCAGCTTGATGGCATTGCGGTGGACGACCTGGGGCGCATCTTTATCAGCTCCTGGGCAGAGCAGATGATTATCGAAATCCCGCAAGAACAAAACCGCTTTTTAGTGCGCAAAACCGGATTGAAATCCCCCGCCGATTTGTATTACCATTTGCCCACCAATGAGTTATTAGTTCCGCTCTTTAATAAGAACAAGATAGAGCGGATACAGCTCGATTAGTATGTAATCAGTATAGTATAATAAGATTCCACCTCGATTAGATATTCCTTCGCTGCTTGCGGTGTGCGCTGCGCCTTGCCTGGATACAGCTTCGCCCCGTGGCTTAGGCACGCCACGCCTCACGCAGAGAATCAATGCACAATTCCATTATTTCCGGATCACGCATTGCTCTCCAATATTACTATAGTGGACAAGTAGTGGACAAAACGGGATTTATTTTTTGGTTATATGTGAAACTTATTGATAAATTGAATCTTACAAGCCTATTTTTTTTGTTCAGTGTCAATTATGCCCATTCACCGAGCGCAGCGTCCAGGTTCTTGGAGTTAATGGCGCTTATCCGCCCTTTATCATACCAACGCCTTATGCAAGCGCCATTGACTTCAAGAGCCTTTCCCCATGCCAAAACACCATGCGTCAGCCCCCTCTGGTGTGCCAAACTCCGATTTGGCACAAGCAGTGCAGCGAAGCGATACTGCTTAATAATCTACCATTGCGAAGCTCGCGAGCAATTCCTTAAAGAACCCCGTCAGGGGTGACATTTCAGATAGCCCAGGGTGTTCTTGCCCAAAATGAGCTTGCGAGTTTTGTGCAGAGCAGGATAGCCTCATTTGCATCTTGCAGGATAGATAATAAACAAGCGACAAGATGTCGCTGTTACATTTCTGTGGCAAGATGCCACAACCACCTTCTGCCAAATCGGTTTTGGCAGCCCAGAACTAAGCGCAGATTTAAACATTTCCAGAAATGCGAAT
>JAQVIX010000094.1 GCA_028695495.1 Candidatus Cloacimonadota bacterium
GTGGACATTCAATGGACTGCGCTCTTCAGGTGTTAGGTTTTAGGTGTTAGGTGTTAGGGCTGGCGCGGCTCGCAAGCTCGCAGGGGACAGGTCGCAGGTCGCAGGTGGCAGGACTGCGCTCTTCAGGTGTTAGGTGTTAGGTGTTAGGTGTTAGGGGCTGCGCTCGGTGCGGGCTTATTTTGTTTTTTTGCTTAATTCGTGATAATTCGTGTTAATTTGCGTTAATTTGTGGACATTCAATGGACTGCGCTACGCCAGGTGCCATCGTGGGTGAGGATGTCCAGAAACAAGCAAACCACACGACAACAAAAAATGTCCACACCTGAAATGTAGGGGTTCAAAGCATTGAACCCGCCGAAATTTATACGCAACAGGTAATCATTATGGACTCAGTATCAATTTATTACGGTGTGCGCTGCGCGCACGCTTTGTAAAAAGCGGGCGCAAAGCATTGCGCCCCTACATTCTCGTTTTGCTTGATATCGTGCTTGGTTTTGACATTTCGGGACAGCCTCAGGAAAGTAGATGTGGCATCTTGCCGCATGTTTCCAGCCAGCAAGTGGCAGCAGGGCAAAGGGTAAGGGGCTGCGCTCTTCAGGTGTTAGGTGTTAGGTGTTAGGTGTTAGGGGCTGCGCTCGGGGCGGGCTTATTTTGTTTTTTTGCCTAATTCGTGTTAATTTGCGTTAATTTGTGGACATTCAATGGACTGCGCTCTTCAGGTGTTAGGTTTTAGGTGTTAGGTGTTAGGGCTGGCGCGGCTCGCAAGCTCGCAGGGGACAGGTCGCAGGTGGCAGGGCTGCGCTCGGTGCGGGCTTATTTTGTTTTTTTGCTTAATTCGTGATAATTCGTGTTAATTTGCGTTAATTTGTGGACAGAAAAACATGGGGCAAACGGCAAGATGCCGTTCCCACTATAAAAAATCCGCGTAATCCGTGTAACCATAAGCAAATGGGCAGACACGCTGGTCTGCCCTTACAATTCCGTGGTGGCATTCGCGTAAATTAGCGTATCAATTCGTGTTCATTCGCGGTAGTGCTACATCACCGTAATCTTACCGGCATTGCTCTTTCCCCCGCTCTCAAAGCGATAAAAATATACCCCGCTTTTTTGTTTAACCGGCAAGCTCGTCTCCTCTCCCGGCAGTATCCACTCTTCCTGCACTTTTTCCCCGCGCAGGTTATAGAGCCTAAACATCCCTTTCTGCCCAACTTCGGATTTGAGCTTAAGGCTCTGCCCCACTCTCAAAGGACTGGGATATAGCTGGATAAGCCGCGCCGCGGGAATCTGAATTGCATCCGCCACACTGGTAGGGGAAAACTCGCGCTTGATATCTGTGGGCATCATCCCCACCGTAAAGCTTTGCAGGGCATTTAGTTCCCAATCCACTATCTGAACGCTGCCATTTGAACCCCAGTTCGGATTCACCAGCGCCAGATAGCTATCAGCTGCCAAAAGGTCGCCAGCGGCAAAGTTCAGCGGATTATCCGCCGGATTCAGCAGTTCCATTGTGTTCGCATCGTAGCGGTAAAGCGAATACCCGCCAGCATCTGCCACGTAGGCAATACCTGCACTATTGATCTGGATATTGCCGGGGCTACCGCCCAAATCCAAAGTGTGAATTATCTCATCATTTGCGGTATCCAATACCACTATTTTCCCCAGCACATCCGTCCAGTTTCCCGTGCAGGAAATATGCAGCTTATCTCCATGCAAAGTAAGGTATTGCGGATTGATAGGCAGGTTGATATTGTTTATCAGGCTAAAACTGGCAAGATCGATAATGCTAAGGCTGCTACCGGCGTAATTATCCACATAATTACCGGCTTTCGTCACATAGAGTTTATCCCCCTTAATCGCCAGAGCTTCCGGCGCAATTCCCACCTGTAAGGACGCCAGCACCTGCCCTGTGCGGGTATCCATCTTATACACTTTGCCACTAATTAAGCCCGTGATATACAGATAGTTTTCATGATAAATGGCGTCCCAGGGATTGGCGGCTACTTCCACCAAATAGTTTGCCAATATCTGCCCCGTGGCAGGCGAGATTTTTTGGATGGCGTTATCCCCCGAAGCCACCAACCACAAATAGTCTTTCGATACCGCCAATTTGTTTGGCACATTACCCAAAAGTGCAAAGCTATTATTTACAGAGTTTTGGTTTAAGTCAATCCGGCTTAGGGTGCGGGATTGGGAATTAACCACATAAAGGATTTCGGCAGCCAGCAGCAAGGGCAGGCATGCCAGTAGCATTAGGATTGCTAAATAGCGTTTCATGGTCTTCACCTCAATATTTATTTGTGACCTGAGATGAATCCGATGGTTTTGAAAAGCTGCTCCATCGCTCCGCGGAGTCCTTTCAAATACTTGGTGGCAGGTTTCCTGGCTCGCAGCGGCATATCTGCAAAAGCCTTCCCAGGTTTCCCCAGTGGCTATTGCTGCCTGAATGTGCTGCATACAGTGGCGGAGGCCGCATCATTTGATGATTTCCCTATTACCTTGGCGTAAGCACCATCAAGTCACGAGGTCAGTTTTTCGCTTGCCTTCAAATAGTCAAGACTAATTTGAAGACATGCGAAAAACAATGTAGAATGTAGAGTGTAAAATGTAGAATTACCAAGGAGTTATCGCTGCGCTTCAAAATCCTTGAACGGTATTGCTTAGCTCCGCTCGCAATGGTTGTTTGGAAGCTGGCGCTCGTGGCAGACATAGTTTATTGGTTGATTGGTTGATTAGTTGATTAGTTGCTTAGGGCTGCGCTCGTGACAGACATAGCTGTAAGCCCATGGAGTTAGTGGCGCTTACCCGCATTACACAATATCAACGCACAAGAAAGCGACACTGACTTCATGTGGCAGGCGTAGTTTATTGGTTGCTTGGTTGCTTGGTTGTTTAGTTGCCTGGTAGTTTAAATATTAGGCTCACTTTCAAACATGGTGGATAGCCCTTGTATATATTGGAAGTAGTTTTTCCAGAAATGATGGCATTATTCCTGTCTTGTCCCGTCAGGGACAGTGGTTTAGGTAGCCCAGGGCCTTAGTGTCCCAATATGAGCTTGCGAATATTTGGACACGATCACCCTGGGCTATCTAAAATAGCGTTCCTACGGAACTCCCCTCGGAGGGCGTGTTTGGCATCTCAAAGCAGCCAAAAGACTTACAATATATTAAAGGACTACCCACCTCGTTTGGAAGTGAGCCATTGGTAGTTTGGTAGGCATAGAGCGTAGAGCAATTCTAATCTGTGTTAATCTGCGTTAATCTGTGGACAAATAAAAGGCCAAGGGCAAAGGGTAGAGAGCGACACTGACTTCATGTGGCGGGCATAATGTAATGGTTGCTTGGTTGATTAGTTGTTTGGTGGCGTAGAGCATAGAGCGCAGAGCAATTCTAATCTGTGTTAATCTGTGGACAGAAAGCAAAAAGTAAGGGGCTGCGCCCCTTCTGCCAAAGCGGAGTTTGGCAGCCCAGTTCTCAGCGCAGCAAAGCACAAAAAAGCGCTCAGGCATCGCCGCAAGCGCTTAATTCTACATTTTACACTCTACATTCTACATTCTAAATGTTTTTCCCTGCCATCAAATCCGCTTCGTTGCATTTGCATACTTTTACGAATTGTTTTTGGGGTCTCCAGGTACCGTCGGTTTTAATGTTTTTCACGATTTTAACGCGTTTGATTTCGGTATTGCATACCGGGCACATCAGTTTTCCTTCATCGCTGAGGTCGTGTGCTACTTTTGCGGAGAAGCTTTTTACTTTTCCCATGGTTCTTTATCCTCTTATGCTCTTTCGATATACTCGCCATTGCGGGTATCGATTTTAATTTTTTCGCCGGCTTCCACAAAGAAGGGCACCATTAGGCGCAGCCCCGTTTCGGTAAAAGCCACTTTGCCGCCACCGGAGGCGGTATTTCCTTTTACATTAGGTTCACATTCGGCAATGGTTTGCACCACCGTGGTGGGCAATTCGATGCCGATAATCTCACCAGATGGCGTAGTAGCCACCGTTATTTCCATATTCTCTTGCATCAGCATTTCTTTATCGCCAATGGTGGCTTTATCCACGTGCATTTGCTCGTAATTTTCCAAATCCATCAGCACAAAGAAATCGCCTTCGCGATACAGATATTCCTTTTTGGTGCGTTCAATGCGCACCTCGCTAAAGCTATCGCTTTCGCGGAAGGTATTCTCGATGGTTCTGCCGCTGCGCAAGCTCTTTAGCTTGCTGCGCATAAAGGCGGGACCTTTGCCCGGTTTCACGTGCAAAAACTCCACCACTTCCCAGAGATCGTCCTTGAAATCGATCACCATTCCATTGCGTATATCTGCCATTGTAGCCATATTTTACATCCTATTTTACAGATTGTGAGTCAGTTTCTTAAAGAGGGGGATTTTGGCAAGCATTTTTTTAGGTGTTAGGTGATGCGAGCAAGCTCGCAAATGAATAATGAATGATGAATAATGAAGGCTGCGCAAGCGCAGGTTGATCTTAGCTGACGCACAATGCGGACTTATTTTGTTATAAACCTAATTCGTGATAATTTGCGTTAATTTGTGGACATTCTATGGACTACGCTGCGCTACGCCAGGTGTTTGGTGGCGTAGAGTATAGGGCTAAGAGCAATTCTAATTCGTGTTAATTTGCGTTAATTTGTGGACATTCTATGGACTACGCTGCGCTACGCCAGGTGTTAGGTGTTAGGCGCTGCGCAGGTGGTAAACATAGTTTATTGGCTTCTTAGTTGATTAGTTGTTTGGTGGCGTAGGGCATAGGGCTAAGAGCAATTCTAATTCGTGTTAATTTGCGTTAATTTGTGGACAAAAAAAAGCGAAGGCATTACAGTTCGTGAAGTCAATGGCGGCGATAAATCTCAAAAGCTTTGAAAAACCCAGTGCCGCCATTAACTCCACGCCTGCTTACTCGTCTCTTGCCCTCGCAATGCCCTCGTCTCTCCCCAGAAAAAGCGGGTAGAGGCGAGGGCATTGTGAGAGAGAGAAACCGGTAACGCTTCCACTATATCAAGTTTCCAAGCCGGCAATATTAACAGGATATCTCCGCTCCAAGCGTTAGCTATGATAAACCTGCGCTTGCGCAGCCTTCATTATTCATTGTTCATTGTTCATCATTCATTTGCGAGCTTGCGAGCGCAATTTTCCTTGACTCAAATAGCCCCCCAAAAACAATGGATGTATGATTACCGTGAATCTTGATAAAAAGCTTGATTTTGCGGACGATATTTTCCCTAAAGCCTGGGTCTTTTATCGTCTCCGCTCGGATTCCGCTGTGTTATACACCGGATATTGCGCCCGTTTATCCGCCAAAATGCGGCAGTTTATGGCGCAAACCCAGGACGATCCCCTTATTTCCGAGCTAATTAGCAAATCCAAATATCTGGATTACGAAGTGCAGGATTCCGCTTTGGCAGCGCTTGCCCGCTATAAGATCAATCTGCAACACGAGGCACCGGAATACCAATTTCGCATCCATCCCTTTAGATACTATGTATATCTGGCGCTGGATGCCTACCGTTTTCCCTTTATCAGCATTCAGGAAACTACCAATGACGATTGGCAATATCTGGGACCATGGCGCAGCCACTTCTTTTTGGTGGATACCATCGATAGCCTTTGCCGCATCCTAAAGCTACCATATTGCGAAACCGGCACTTACCCCTGCTACAAACTGGATGAGGGTCTCTGCCGCGGCTGGTGTATGAACCTGGTGGAAGCGCCTCAAAAGCCTGCCGAAGTTCACGAAGCAAAAGCAGCTGAAGCCCCTGCCTCCGAGCACTCCCTCGAAAAGCTGGAAACGCTACTAAAAGAGACCTTTATGCACCCCAATAACGGCATTTATGAAATGGTGCAAAAAGAGCGCGAGGCATATTTTGAGGATCTGGAATTTGCCAAGGCAGACCTTTTGGACGATGAACTGTGGCTTTTGGGTAAATACCGCGATTGGTTGAACTTCCTCTTTGTTGCCAAGAACTTAGAATATAGCGATGCCACCTACGAGATTCGCGGGGGACAGCTGATCAGCGCCACGTACGAGGGCAAAAACTATCACTTTACCAGTGACAACCCGCCGTATCGGGAAAATGAAGCCTTGGCGCTGCCGCTGAACAAAGTGGATGAAATGAAAGTAATATACGACTATATAAGGGAGCAAATCAATGCACGATAAACTGATGGAACTTCCCATTATCAAAGGCGCCAAACATGGTAAAGTGCGCGATATTTACGACTTGGGCGATAAATTGCTCTTGGTCACCAGCGACCGCATTTCCGCCTTCGACGTGGTATTTCCCAATCTGATTCCGGATAAAGGCAAAATCCTCTCCGGCATTTCCGCACATTTCTTCAAAAACACCCAAGATATTGTGCCCAATCATTTTATTACAGACGATGTAGCGGAATATCCCGCCGAATTACAGCCTTTTGCCCAATACTTGAGCGGACGCTCCATGCTGGTAAAGAAAACCCGCGTAATCCCCTTTGAATGTATTGTGCGCGGCTATATAAGCGGCAGCGCCTGGAGCGAATACAAAAAGACCGGCACCGTGGGCGGCATGATGATTTCCGAAGCGCTAAAGGAAAGCCAAAAGTTTGCCTCGCCGCTCTTTACGCCCTCTACCAAAGAAGAAGACGGGCACGACCTGAATATTTCCTACCGCGATATGCTAAATATGATGGATGGCTGGATCGCTCAGCAGCTGAAAGATAAATCTCTGGAACTCTATAAGTATGCGCACGATCTCCTCAAACCGCAAGGCATTATCCTCGCCGATACGAAGTTTGAATTCGGCAGCATCGGCAGCGAGATTTTCCTCATCGATGAATGCCTAACTCCGGATTCCTCACGCTTTTGGGAGCTAAATAGCTATCAGATGGGCAGCAGCCCCTTAAGCTTTGATAAGCAGTTTGTGCGGGATTATCTAAATGCCAGTGGCTGGGATAAAACTCCGCCCGCTCCAGAGCTTCCTGCCGAGATCGTGGAAAAGACCCGCGCTAAATATCTGGAAATCTATAAAATTATTACAGGAAAAGAGCTTACATGATCAAGCGTATTTGTATAGTAGATGACGAAGAAGATCTGGTAATAAATCTTAAAATAGAATTGCAACACCTGCGCCCGGAATGGGAAATCCATGCCTTCAGCGATGGCTTCAAAGCGCTGCAAATGATTATGAGCGGCAAGATTAGCCTTGTGCTTACCGATATCGCCATGCCAGATATGGATGGCTATGAACTCTTTTGGCGGGTAAAGGATTACGAGCCTGCTCTGCCCGTAATCATGATGACCGGCTTTGGCTACGACCCAAATCATGTACTGGTGCGCGCCAAAGTGGATGGGCTAAAAGACGTGATTTTCAAGCCCTTCGATGTGGAAAAATTGGTGACAATCATCGATCGTAAGTTTGCCGAGACCAGTGGATAAACACTCCTTTGCGCGCAGGCACCTTTACCGGAAGTCCTACCTCAGCTTTCTTTTATACCCGGCGTCCCTCCTCTATGCCGGGTATATGCTTATTAGGCGTAAATATCTATTTCCCAAACCTTACCGCGCGCCTTTCAAAGTAATCAGCGTGGGCAATCTTAGCTTAGGCGGCAGCGGCAAAAGCCCGCTTACCATCGCCCTCGCCAAAGCTTTGCGGAATAAGGGCTTTCGCCTGGCAATCAGCTCCCGCGGCTACAAAGCTGGTTGGGAAGAAACCGGCGGCATCATCCACGATGGCAGGGACTTTGTAGCCAAACTGAAAGACTCCGGCGATGAAGCCTGGATGGTGGCATCTGCACTGAAAAATATCCCCGTGTATGTGGGGCGTAAACGCCGGGAAATACTCAAGATGGCAGAGGCTAATGCGCCAGAGATTATGATCCTAGATGACGCCCTGCAACACTTGGGGGTAGCACGCGACCTCGATATCATCGTGTTCGATGCCTCTATCGGCTGTGGCAATGGCTTCTGCCTCCCCGCCGGCTATCTGCGCGAACCGCTTTCTGCCCTGCCGGATAAGGCGCTCATCGTAATCCATAGCAAAAATGGCGCCTCCCCTTCTGATAAACTTATTGCCCTGCTCAAGGCAAAAGGCAAGCCGCTTTTTATCGTGCAAAGCCGCGCCGGAGCGATCTATTCAGCGGATGGCGCTATCCCCCTTTCCGCACTCGAAAGCAAAAGCATCTCCCTGGTTTCGGGCATCGCCCAGCCCCATAGTTTTGAGGAATCTGTGCGCAGTTTGGGGTTGGGGTATGACAAGCATTACGCCTTTAGCGACCACCACGCCTTTGAGGATAAAGCCACTCTGGAAACCCTGCTGGCAGATAAGAGCGACTACCTGCTCTGCACCCACAAAGATGCGGTAAAACTCCAGCGCTATACGATGCTACAGGATAAATTGCTGTGGTTGGAATTGGAGCTTTCCTTAGCGGATGATTTAGTTGATAGAATAATCATGGAGATCAGTTTATAAATCCCAAGCGAAAGCAAGCAAGGTGGCTGCGCTGCGCGAGGTGTTAGGTGATAGGGGTTAGGTGGTAGGCGCTTACGCTCGGTTCGGAGATATTTGTTTTGGAATAGACATTTTGGCAGGTCGCAGGTGGCAGGGCTGCGCACGCGCTGATATTTGGTCTGCCAAACTCCGATTTGGCAGATGTGGCGCAGCCCCATACAAATAAGCAGTTCCGCTTCGCTCCACTGCTTGTGCCAAATCGGTTTTGGCACCCCAGAGAGCGAAGCGTCCAGCCTCTTGGACTTCAGCGCGCTTACCCGCCTAATAGTTCGGGCAACGCCTTATGCAAGCGTGCTGGAGTTCAAGAGGCTTTCCAAATTCCACACACCATGCGTAAGCTTCTTATCAACCTGCGCTTGCGCAGCCACATGAGTTCCAGAGGAACGACATTTTAGGTAGCCCAGGGTGTGCTTGCCAAAAACGAGCTTGCGAGTTTTGGGCAAGATAAACCCTGGGTAATGGATGCAATATATAAATGCCTTTTATCCCCCAGCCCTATGCCTTTTTACATCACAAAACTCAGGGGAGTTTTGTGCTGTAAAAAGGCATAGGGCTGTGGTTCTATTACCCTTGTTTCTATGCGGCATATAATCTATCTAACCCGCGCCACTCACGGGTCAAGACCTCTGTACTCCTTGAATACAAAGCCATTATGGACTTCATTTTCCCATTTTAGCTCATGATTTTCTTTCTCATTCGCCACGATTCTCGTAAAACCAAAAATAAAGCTTGACCTTTTTTCCAGAGTCTATAATTATTGCACCATGCTTCGGTGGAGCACGTGGCATTGCTCGGAACTAATTCAAAAATAAACATATAGGATCGCCCTAAAAGGAGGATCGAGATATGCAAATGATCAGGTATATCCTGCTCAGCTTTAACGAGATCAGGTTTCAAGCCTTCGATATTCCCAGGCTGCGGGGCTTTTTTGCCTCCTATTTCCCAGAAGAAAGTCTTTTGCACAACCACCTGCCCGGCGGTAGTTTTTCGTATAAATACCCGCTTATCCAATACCGTGTAATCGACAACCATCCCTGCATAATTGGCGTGGGCGCAGGCATTGAACTCATCCAAAAGATGGTGCTAAATATCGATGAATTGCGCGTGGG
>JAQVIX010000095.1 GCA_028695495.1 Candidatus Cloacimonadota bacterium
CACGCCGGGCAAACGCTGCCAGGAGCTGGAGCTGGAGCTGGTGCTAAAGCTAATGGCAGATGTAGGTTTGGTGGGCTTCCCGAATGTGGGCAAATCCACCTTGCTCTCGGTGCTTTCGGCAGCGCGCCCCAAGATTGCAGATTATGAATTCACTACCCTCGAACCCATGCTGGGCGTAGTGAAAGTATCGGATTATCAAAACTTTGTAATGGCAGATATCCCCGGCATCATCGAAGGCGCGCATATCGGCAAAGGGCTGGGGCATCAATTCCTGCGCCATATTCAGCGCACCGGTGTACTGCTCTATTTAGTAGATATCGCCAGCCCAAACCCCCTGGAAGATTACCGCACACTCCGAAGCGAACTCTTTCTCTACGATAGCTTTATGGATAAAAAGCCTTTTATGATTGCACTTAGCAAGCTGGATACTATCCCGCCCCAAGAGCAGGAAGCGCATATAACCGAAATAAGCCAGGTATTTATGGACGCCACGGGGCATGAGGTCTTTGCCATCTCCTCGGTGGCAAATAGCGGCTTGGACGCCCTTAAACACCAGCTCTTTAAGATGGTGCAAAAACACAGATAATGCAGAAATACCTCAAATATCTTTGCCTGAAAACCGCCCCGGAACTGGGACCCACCAAGGTATTGGAATTATGCAAGTTATACCCGGATGTAGAAAGCTTTGTGGGCAATCCACAGCATCCCATCTATCGTCAGGGTATCCTCAAACAAGCCACCAAAGCGCATTTGGCAGGCTTTGTATTACCCCCAAACCATGAGAAAATCACCGCCCTCATGCAAGCGCAGGGTATCCGCTACGTGGCATATCCGGAAGCGAATTATCCGGAAAAGCTGCGCGAAATCTACGCCGCACCGCTTATATTATATATCAAAGGAGATCTGAATAGCGCCCTGGCACAGAAGTGTTTAGCCGTGGTGGGTACCCGCAAAGCCAGCGCTTATGGTGTAGAGATGTGCAAGAAGCTCTTGGAACCGCTTGCCGGGCAAGGGGTTTGCATCATCAGCGGCTTGGCTTTGGGCATCGATACCGCCGCACATCAAAGCGCCCTGCAGGGGGGTGGCAAAACCATCGCCGTTTTGGCCTGCGGGGTGGATAAGGTTTATCCTTCATACAATAAGAACTTGGCAGATAAGATCGTGCAAAATGGTGCGCTAATCAGCGAATATGAGCCGGGAACGGAGCCGGAACGCTGGAACTTTCCGGCGCGCAACCGCCTGGTTTCGGCGCTCTCCGATGCCGTTTTCATCGTGGAAGGTCCCTTGGATAGCGGGGCAATGCTTACCGCCAAAAACGCTTTGGAACAGAATCGGGACATCTTTGCCCTGCCCGGCAATATCAATAACCGCAATTCCGCCGGACCAAATCACTTGATCAAACACGGTGCCGCACTCATCCAATCTTTGGAAGATTTGCAGGTACTACTGAATATGGAAGTAGAAAAGGCAAGGCAAACGGAGATTTTTCCAGAGCTTAGCCCGGATGAGGAAAAGCTGGTGGCAATTATGCGAGAAGAGCAAAGAACCCTTAGCTTCGATGAACTCCTCATTACAAGCGGTTTCGGTATCGGCAGGCTCTCCACCCAGCTTACGAACTTGGAAATAAAGGGTTTAATCGCCAAAGAGAGCGGCAATAGCTTCTTTTTGATCTAAAGGAAATATATCAGATGACTACTCGAAAATACACGCGCCCCCTCTTTGTGGGCGGCTTTCAGGTGGGCGGAGATGCACCAGTAAGCATCCAAAGCATGCTCAGCGTAAAAAGCTCCGTACATATAGCGGCAGAGCGGCAGATTCAGGCTTTGGTGGCAGCGGGCTGCGAGATTATCCGCTTTTCCGTAATGGATATGGATGATGCGCAGGCAATTAGCTATCTAAAGCGTAAAAGCAGCGTTCCTCTGATTGCCGATATCCACTTTGACCACAAACTCGCCATTGCCGCCATCCAGAAGGGCATTGATGGCCTCAGGATAAATCCCGGCAATATCGGCAGCCGCAGCGGCGTGGAAAGCCTGGTGGCAATTGCCCGCGAGCGGCAGGTGCCCATCCGCATTGGCGTAAATGGCGGTTCCCTGCCCAAAGAGCTGCTTCATAAATATGGGCATAGCAAAGAGGCGATGGTAGAAGCGGCGCTTTCGCATGTAAAGATATTGGAAGATTTGGGATATTATGAGATCAAAATCTCGGTAAAAGCATCGGATATTCATCTGATGCTGGCAAGCTACCGCGAACTGGCACGGCGGGTGAATTACCCCCTGCATTTGGGACTCACCGAATCTGGCACCATGCTAAATGGCAGCATCAAAAGCGCCATGGCTTTGGGCATCCTTTTGGAAGAAGGTATTGGGGATACCATCCGTGTATCCTTGAGCGCAGACCCCCTCCAGGAAGTAAGGGTTGCCAAGGAAATCCTGATCAATCTTGGGCTTAGAAAGGGCTTAAAGATAGTCTCCTGCCCCACCTGCGGACGCACCCGCATCAACCTCATTGAGCTGGCAGAAAAGGTGGAGAAAGCTCTGGAAAGCTTTACGGATAGAAACCTCACCATCGCCGTAATGGGTTGCGCCGTAAATGGTCCCGGCGAAGCGCGGGAAGCAGATTTTGGCGTTGCCGGCGGTAGCGGCGAAGCTCTGCTCTTTGCCAAAGGCGAGATCGTAGCCAAAGTGCCAGAAGACAGGCTCTTGGATGAATTGATCAAGCTTATCGAAGGAAGCGAAGCCTGATGCTCTGGCAAATCTTTATCACCTTTTTCAAGATCGGCGCCTTCACCTTGGGCGGAGGCTATGCCATGCTGCCGCTCATCAAAAAAGAAGTGTGCAGCAAGCGCGGCTGGATTTCGGAAGACGACTTTGTAAATGGCATTGCCGCAGCGCAGAGCGCCCCCGGTCCTATCGCCGTAAATATCAGCATCTATACCGGCTACCACGTGGCAGGCTTTGGCGGCATGTTCATGGCAGTTTTGGGCGCCATTTTGCCTTCGCTTATCACCATTATCCTTATCGCCATGCTCTTTCAACAATATGCCGAGCAAGTATATGTAAAACGAGCCTTTAGCGCTTTGCGTCCGGCAGTGGTGGCGCTCATTGCCACGCCTTTAATCGAAATGGCAAAGAAGAGCGGACTTAAAACTCAAAACGCCTGGTTTCCGCTTCTTGCCGCCATCCTGGTGGGCTACCTCAATATCACCCCCATTTACCTCATCGTCATCACCATTGTTTTCGCCATCTGGGAGAGCTATAAATGATTTACCTGAATATGTTTATCACCTTCTTTAAGATCGGGCTTTTCAGCTTTGGCGGCGGCTATGCCATCCTGGCGATGATCAAGCAGGAAGTGGTGCTGAATAACCCCTGGGTTACGGAGGCGGAGTTCATGCAGATTGTGGCGATTTCGCAGATGACGCCAGGGCCGATCGCGATCAATACCGCCACCTTTATCGGCTATACAAAGGGCGGCATCCCAGGCTCAGTGCTCTGCACTTTTGGGGTGATTCTCCCTTCGCTTATCCTCATGCTGCTCATTACCATAAGCTATATAAAGCTAAGCAAAACCCCTTGGTTCAAAGCTATCTTCAAGCGCCTGAGATTGCTCTCCCTGGGGCTTATCGCCGCAGCGCTGATCATGGTCTTGGGTCACGCCGTGCAAAGCCTTTTTGCGCTATTGGTCTTTATCGCCTGTTTTGTAAGCAGTTGGAAGTTCAAAGTAAACCCTTTTTACATGCTTATCGCCAGCGCCATCGTGGGCATTTTGTTTGGCGATATCTCCATCTCCACCATGAACTGGAGCGAAATAAGCCACGCCCTGCTGGGCATATTTTCCCATGCGAGCTAAACGCAACTGCCTGCTACTCTGCCTCTGGCTGGTCTTTCTGATCTCCGGCTCCAGCTGCGCTTATCAGGCACAAAACGTATTCCCTCTGGATAACGCCTATCCGCGGCACAATACCTTGGTGGCAGAGCTAAATCGCATTAGTAATGCCGCACCAGGCTTGGTAAAGCACCGCATCATCGGCTTTTCGGATACCGAGAGCCTGCCCATTTACGCCCTCGAACTGGGCAAAGGCGAGCGCAATATCCTCATTATCGGGCAGCATCACGGCGAGGAAGTATTGGGCGTGGCGCTTAGCCTTTACTATGCCGAAAGCCTTTCCCAGAGATATGATAAAGATAAGCGCATTAGAGAGATACTAAATGAATACACACTCTGGATAGTGCCCAGCCTCAATCCCGAAGGCTGGCGCATTGTAAGCGAGGGAGTCATCAATAGCAAGCGCAAAAACAACCGCGATACGGATAAAAACGGGCGCCTGGATTTGCGCACCGATGGCGTGGATTTGAACCGCAATTACCCCGTTTTTTGGGATAAGGATAGCGAACTAAACCCCTTGAGCACAAACTATAAGGGCAGCGAACCGGCAAGCGAAGCGGAGATCAAGGCAATCATCCAATTAGGCAGACAAAAGGACTTTAGCTTCGCCATCTTTTACCACTCTTCGGCGCTGGGACTCTTAAACGAACGCATCTTCCTGCCGGCGGTGGATAAGCATAATGATAAGTATCTGGATTTGCAGCGTTTGGCAGCACTTTACGCCAAAAAGACGCCACGGGATTACGAGCGCGGACACTATAGCCTGCATTTAGGCCCCAGCTCCCGCGTGGGCAATGCCCGCAATTTCTTTTACCACAGCCTGGGCGTGCCCGCCATGCTTATCGAGGTAGGCGGCATCAATAAAGCCGGGGTAAGCGTAATCCATCCCCCTGCGCGCATCTTGCAAAAGATTCAAAAGCGGCATCTTGAAGCGCTACTTTGCCTCTTGGAAGCGATGTAAATCTCACAAGCATCACATAACCTACTTTTGTACTGGGATTATAACAAAAACTGTTTATACTATCTGCAAAAGCATGATAAAGGAGAATATCCATGTTAAAACGCGAAATACGTAAAGGCATTTATTCTGTAGGGGTTCAGGACTGGGGGCGTCGCCTCTTTGATTCGCTTATTCCTCTGCCCGACGGCACGAGTTACAATTCATATTTGATCGAAGGCTCGGAAAAAACGGCACTTATCGATACCGTTGATCCCGCTTTTGTAGAAGAATACCTGAACAATCTGCAAGGCTTGGAAAAGCTGGATTACCTTATCACCCTGCATTCGGAGCAAGACCATTCCGGCTCTATCCCCATGGTGCTAAAGAAGTTCCCCAATGCGCAGGTGATTTGCTCGCCCAAAGCCAAAGACCTCATCATCGAGCACCTTTTGGTAGATCCCGCCAAGATTCGCACCGTGGACGATGGCGAAGTAATCTCTTTGGGAGATAAAAGCTTACGCTTTATCCATACCCCTTGGGTGCACTGGCCGGAAACCATGGTGGCATACATGCCGGAAACCAAAATCCTCTTTAGTTGCGACTTCTTGGGTTCCCACGCCGCTACCAGTGAGATGTATGTAAAAGGCGATCCCGCCATTATGGAATCCGCCAAGCGCTACTATTCCGAGATTATGATGCCCTTCAAGGGACAGATCAAAGGCAATCTGAAAAAAGTGCGCGAGCTGGATATCGAATTGGTAGCGCCCAGCCACGGCCCCATCTGGGACATCCCGGAAGATATCATCAGCGCTTATGAAGATTGGGTATCGGATAAGATGGAAAACAAGGTGGTAATTCCTTATATTTCAATGCACGGCAGCACCGGTAAGATGGTGGATTACCTGGCAAAAGAGCTTATCCAACGCGGCGTGAAAGTAGAGCTATTTGACCTCGCCGTTACCGATATCGGCAAGCTCGCCATGGCATTGGTAGATGCTGCCACCATCGTAATTGGCAGCCCCACCGTGCACGTGGGTCCCCATCCTGTAGTAGCTTACGCCGCCATCCTGGCAAACGCCATCAAACCCAAAGCCCGCCATGCCGCCATCATTGGCTCTTACGGCTGGGCTACACAGGTGGTAGATTCAATCCTCGGCTTAGTAAAAAACCTGAAGGTGGAAGTATTGGGCGCCGTGCTTTGCAAAGGTGAAGCCAAAGAGCCTACTTTGAAGGAATTGCGAGATTTGGCAGAGCTGATTGCCGAGAAGCATAAGGCGTTGCCAATGTAGAATGTAAAATGTAGAATTGAAAGGACTTATGACGCTGTCATGAGTCCTTTTTTTTCAGCGGTTTTTTAATCACAGAGAACACTGAAAGCACGGAAGGCACTGAGTTTTTTTTAACCACCGAGAAAGACGAGAAGACTTTAAGACTGTATGACTATAGGACTTTAGGACGAGGAACCCGCTTGCTGCGCTCAACTTTCTAAACGTTCTAAACCTTCTAAACTTTTCCCTCGGCTTTCTCGGCTTTCTCGGTGGTTAATTTCAGTGTTCTCTGTGCACTCTGTGTTTTCAGTGATTATTTATCCGTGTAATCCGCGGGAAATCCCCCATCCTACAATCATCCCTCTATGTCCGAAACGAGCGTCAGCGCCTGCTACCTGTCCCCTGCCACCTGCCACCTTGAGATAATATCCTCCAAATCAAATCCCTTCCGATACAGCGAGGCAAATACTTTTTCCTTCCGTTTCGCCGGCGGCAACTCCCTGTATCTATCCAAGAGTTTCTGCATTTGCGCGCTTATATTATCCTTTACCTGCTCCGGCTGCACTATCATCTCCAAAAGCGTTTCATAGAGGTTGGCGGGTATCTTGTGTGCGTAAAGTTTCTCGATAATGTAGCGTTTACTTTTGCCGCGATCTATCAAACTTTGGATCAGGATTTCGCTAAAGCGCCGATCGTCGATCAGCTTCTTTTCCAGGGCAAGGGTAATTGCTTTTTGGATTAAACTGGGATGAAACTCCTTGCGTTTCAGATACTCGCGGCATTGATATTCGCTGTGTTCCGCCTGCGCCAGATATTCACACAGCAGCCACCATATCCGCTTTTCCAAGAGCGCTACTATCTCCCTCTGCCCCGCATCATCCAGCTCCACTTCCTGCGAAAGCGGATATAAAGAGCGGAGGGTTCTTAGTTCCAGAACCCCCCACAATTCGTCATTCAGGCTTACTAAGGCAGTTCGTGCTTTCTCAGTCTTCGCCCAATATTTCAGCTTCATCCGGACTTACCGGCTCAGTAAATTCTTCAGGATTGATCTTGGCGCGCAATTTGCCTTCAATCTCTTCCAAAAGATCGGGGTTTTCGGTAAGATAAATCTTGGTTTTATCCGCACCTTGCCCCAGCTTGATATCGCCGTAGGAATACCAGGAGCCGCTGCGCTTTACGATATCGTGCGCAGACGCCATATCCAGGATGATATCCAAATGGCTGATTCCCTGACCGAAGATGATAGGGAAGTCCACGGTTTTGAAGGGCGGGGCAAACTTGTTTTTCACCACTTTTACCTTGGTGCGCGCACCGATTACCTGAGTATCTGTGCCGCCTTCCTTGATGGAGCCGCCAAAGCGCACTTCGAGGCGCAAAGAGGAATAGAACTTCAGCGCCACGCCGCCGGTGGTGGTTTCCGGATTCACAAAAGAGGGAGTGCCTATTTTCATGCGCGTTTGATTGATAAATACCACTGCGGTATTGCTTTTGGATACGATTGCGGTGAGTTTGCGCAGCGCCTGACTCATCAGCCGAGCTTGCAAGCCCACGTGGCTATCGCCCATATTGCCTTCGATTTCCTGACGCGGAACCAGTGCTGCCACGGAATCCACAATAATGAGATCCACCGCCGAGCTGCGCACCAAAGTTTCGGTTACTTCCAGCGCCTGCTCGCCGCCATCTGGTTGCGAAAGCAGCATATTATCCGTTTGCACGCCCAGCCGCTTCGCATAAGCTACGTCCAACGCGTGTTCGGCATCGATAAATGCCACGGTGCCGCCTTTCTTTTGGCATTCTGCGGCGATGTGCAGAGAGAGGGTGGTTTTCCCGCTGGCTTCCGCACCGTAAATCTCGATGATTCTGCCTTTGGGAACTCCGCCGA
This sequence comes from Candidatus Cloacimonadota bacterium, assembly GCA_028695495.1. GTDB lineage: Bacteria > Cloacimonadota > Cloacimonadia > Cloacimonadales > Cloacimonadaceae > UBA5456. The sequence goes on from JAQVIX010000095.1 coordinate 7,979, forward strand.
TACCCAGCGCGATATCGAGGTTAAAGGCTCCGGTGGGAATTACTTCCACTGCTTCGATGGGTTTATCCCCCAAACGCATGAGGGTGCCCACGCCGAAGCGCTTTTCAAGTTGAGACATGGCGGTTTTGAGTGCTGCATCTTTATTTTTATCCAGCATTTTACCTCCGTTTATTTTAGATTATATTCTTTTATTACTTTGTAAGTAGGTCCTTCCGCGCGCAAGATGCTTTGGTACAAGCGGATAGTATCCAATACCAGATTCTCTTGCGAAACCGGATAGCTCATGGCAAAGCGTTCAAAATCCGGATGTTGCGGCGCTTTGATGCGCCCCAGCGTCACATGCAGTTTCAGCGCTTTGGCGTCAGCATCCACCCCGTAAGTCCAGGCTAATTTCAGCACTTTGCGGTTCAGCTTGCTCAGTTCATTCTCCGAACCGGAAAGCTTTAGCCAGAGCAATCTGGGCGAACGCGCGGGAAAGAGTTCATACCCTTTTGCTTGCAAGCTTTTAGGCGCTTGAGCGGCAAAGAGTTCTGCCAAATCCTTAGCAAAATCCGGCAGCTGATGCTCAGGCATTTCGCCGATGAAATTAAGCGTAAGATGCAGGTTTTCCGGCTTTACCCAGTTGATTCCGCCTAAAGATTTGCGCTGCATGGCTTTGATAGCCTCAGCCAGTCCGGCAGCAAAATCCGCGGGCAATTCCAGCGCCACAAATATCCGCATCAGCGCTTGTATCCGATATCCAGCAGGAACTTCTTGCGATGCGATATATCCGTATCCAGCTCTATTCCTTTGGGAGAAAAGCCGTCAATTACGCCCAATATCCCGCGCCCCTGCTCGCTTTGAGCCACGATTACTTGCGTGGGGTTTGCCGTGGCGCAAAAGATATTCACCACTTCGCGGCAGGCTTTTACGCCGGGAAGCACGTTGATGGGGTAGCAGCCACGCATCACAATGAGAAATACATGTCCGCAGGCGAGAGTGCGCAGGTTTTGCACAGCGATATCGATGAGCTCGTTATTTGTGCCATCTTTGCGGATGAGGCAGGGACCGCTCGCTTCGCTGAAAGCCAAGCCGAAATCCGCACCCGGCACGCTATTAACCATCACCTCATAAAGGTCTTCCACCGTTTTGATAAAATGGCTCTGCCCCAAGATGATATTGCAATCTTCCGGGAAAACTAAAGGCAGATTCAAGAGTTCCATACGATACCTCTAATGTTTTTGATCTTTTTCAAGTAAAATGACGGCAAGCGTGCTGTCAAGGAATATTTTTTCGGTGATTGGGTGGTAAAGCCAAAAAGTATCCCCCCTTGTCTCGAACCAATTCTGTGTATTTGATAAAATTGTCAACCACAAAAGGTGCTATGACTGGTATTTTCTTATCTACGCCCATTTCCATCTGGTAAA
>JAQVIX010000096.1 GCA_028695495.1 Candidatus Cloacimonadota bacterium
TATAGTTCGGTAGCTTCATTAAAACGCTTAAGCTGATACAAACACAATGCCTGATAACTCTTGGATTCTGTAATTTGCAAAGCATTGGCGGTAGCCCGTTCGGATAGCTTAAAGAGCTGCAAAGCGGCATTATAGTCTTTTTGGATAAAGCTTAAGTGCCCCTGCAGGGTGAGCGAATCGTAAGAGGGAGTAAGTTTATCCACCCAAAGACCGGCTTCCTCATAATTCTGCATATAATAATAGATTTGTGCCACGCGCAAAGCCACATCGCTATTATCCGGTTCTATTGCCAAAATAGCCAAAAAGGCGTTTAGAGACGAAGTGTAATTCGCTAAATAATAATCCATTTCCGCCAGATAAAACTTCGCTGGCGGTACCTGGGTAGATTCCGGATAGCGCTCGGTTAATTTACCAAAGAAAGCTTTAGCAAGGTTGTAATCCTTTTGCTCAAAGTGGATAAAGCCGAGGTAAAAGAGCGCCGTATCGCGGTTTTTCCCCTGCGGATATAGCGCCAGATAGCGGTTAAAGGCATCCCGCGCCTGGTTATTCTTCTGCGCTTTCAGCCAGCTTTTGGCGATATAAAGGTCAATCTCCGCCAGCTTTTGCCGCTGCGCGCTAAAGCCCCGCGCCAGATTAAATTGCTTCAGCGCCTCCGGATAATCCTGCTTTTGATAGGCAAAAAAGCCCATGGTGAGATGCTGCTCTGCCTTAGCAGTGGTATTGGCAGGATTTTGCAGATATTGCCCAAGCTGCAGCATGGCGGCTACGGGTTCTTTTTTATAGAGGATTTTGAGGCGCTCTAAAAAGCTAAGCACCTTTAGCTCTGGCGTAGCGTCCTTTACCAAACGCATAAAGATGGCGTCTGCCTCGGCAGTTTCATCTTTGTGCACCAGATTTAGCGCATAAAAATAGGCAATGCTATCTTTAGCCAGGTCTGCTTCGGCAAGGATGGCATCTGCATATACATAATCCTCATCCGAAATGGCTTTGCTCAAAAGCATTACCTGCACTGGCGTAAGGCTTTCCAGCCAGGGGTTTTCCGCGATAATGTACTGAAAATCCTGATAATACTCGTTATTATACAGGTATTGCAGATATAGCACCAGCGCTTTTTGCTGGTAATACTCATCCGTTTCCAGAGTTTTAAGGGTTGCCATCGCCTCTGCCAGCTTATTTTGCCAAAGCAGGCTTTCCAGATATTCATACAAGATTTGCGGGCTTTGTTTGTAGCTTAGCGCCTGCTCATAAGCCCGCATCGCGCTATAGGATTGCCCCAAAGCGGCATAGATGCGTGCTTTCAGGATTTGCGCCTGTTGTAAAAGCTCTGGCATAGTGCTGCTACTCTCCATTGTCTGCAATTGCGTAATCGCAGCGGAATACGCCTTTTGATAGTATAAGTTGCGGGCACGATTGAGATACAGCTCATTTTTGGCATTAAGTTCCAGCTTTTGGCTTAAGAGTGCATCATACAATTCCTGCGCCTGCGCATAATCCCCCGCTTCCAGCAGGATATTTGCCTTTAGCAGGGATAGATAGGGCAGGTATTCGCTGGCGGGATACTCGCTGTAATACTTATTTATCTCACTATCCAATATATCGTTATAGCCCTTATCATAAAGCAACATGATATATTTGTAGTCATAACGCTCTTGATTTGTAGCCGTTATACCCCATAACCCCGCCAAGCTGCCCAGTAATACCAGGCAAAGTAAGAGCTTGTATTTATCTCGAATCATAAGTATTTTCCGCTTTCTTTTCTAATAATGTCATTATTTACTTTGCGCCGCATCTTGTCAATCTCATTATTTAAACTTCTCTTCCGCACTCATCTCGCTATAGAGATCAAAGCTCTTTAGCACTTCCTTATCATCTTCACAAAGCTCTTGCAAAATTATGCGGGTAATAAGCTCTCCCAAACCGGGACCCAGCATGAAGCCTTGTCCACACATACCCACAGCGTGAATCATATTCTCCCACTCGCGTGCTAAACCCACATAAGGGAAGCCGCTGGGCGTCATGGGATATTGCCCGCGCCAGGTGCGCCTTACTTTGAGGTTTTTTAGCCGCGGATATACTTGCAACATACGCTTGCTGCAAAGCGGCAGAAATTCCGAGGTAGCGCGGTTATCGATTCCCAAAATGGGCGGATCGGGAGTAATACAAAAAACTACCTGCCCTTCATGATTCTGGTAAAAATAGAAGTTTGCGCTGCCCGGCGCCCGGCGCATATCCACCACCATGGGGCCAAAGAAGCGTTTAACCGGTTCTGTGATACCGGCTTCGTGGTTATCCGGATATACGGGCAAATCCATATTCAGCATCTGCCCCAGCTCGCGGGCATGGTTTCCCGCTGCATTGATGATGTATTTCGCACTATAAGCGCTTTTATCTGTTATCACCTTCTCGACCGTAGCCCCCTTTGTTTCAAAGGAAATAACCCGCTCCTGAAAGCGGAATTCCACCCCCGTCTTAAGCGCCTGAAAGTAAAAAGAGGAACTGGTTAAAAGGGGCGAACAGCCGCCATCTTCGGGTGAATAAGTACTGCCCAAAAGCCCTTCTCTGGCAATTCCGGGTACCAGTTCCTGATAGTCTTCCGGGCTTAGCCACTGGATATTTAGCCCAAAGCTATGTTGAATCTCCATCAGGCTCTTTAGCGAAGCGGCATCTTGCTCTCGCCAGGCGGGGTAGGAATAGCCGTTGCTCATCCAGCCGATATCGTCTCCCCGCTCTTCCTGCCAGTTTTTCAGTATCTCTATCGAGCGTAAACACACCGAGATTTTGCCAAAATCCGAATGCGTAGCCCGCACTCCGCCAATGGCTTTCTTATTATTCTGCTGTCCGGGAGCATGTTCATAATCCAAGACCAAAACCTTTAGCTTGCGCTCTGCCAAAGCCAAAGCAGCAGGAACGCCTACCGAGCCGGCACCTATGATGATTACATCGTAAGTCATTTGGCACCTCCATCTGGGAATAAGGCAAGGGGCACTTCTACAAAGATGGGGCGCTTGGTATTTGGCACCACCTCGCTTACAGCCACGCCTTCTTCCCTAAAGAGACCGCGAATTAGCACATCGCAGGTTTTGGAGCCGCAGGGTCCCATTCCCGCGCGGGTTATTGCCTTTATTTGGTTTATATCGCTTATCCCCATACGGATAAGCTTGCGCACTTCACCCACGCTTACGCGCTCGCAGAGGCATACCATGGAATCATCCGGAGTGTGCTGCGGTAAAATAGCTTCCGCCAAAGGCTGCGACACCAGGGCATCTTGCACGCGGAAGCCCGCCACCTTTTTCGCCAAAGCTGCCGGCACTTTGAAGCGCACAAATTGCATTCTCTGTTTGGGAAAATCCTGCACCTGTATTACTTCATATTCACCCAAAGCCTCAGCATTGATATCGGTTAAAAGTCGCCTGTCCCCCACCTTTACAGGGATATTCATAATCTCGTAAACTACTGTAATGGTAGGATTATCACGGTTTTTACGGAAATCTACCAGCGTAATAGCCAAGCCGGGGCAGATAAGCAGGCATTTGCCACAACCGATACATTTACCCACGTAGCGCGGCAGAGCCATAAGGCTGCCATCTTCGGTTTGGATGGATTTGGTGGGGCACACCGTGGTGCAGGGGTTGCAGGGGATTTCCTGCAAGCAGTGAATTACGGGATATACATCTTGCAGGCTTTCATCCACTTCCTGATAGCCTTTGATCTCGCCGGGGTGCATTTTAAGCACCGCTGCCTTTTCGTACCAGGCAGCGGAGATTTCCGGCACTTTATCACCTAAAAGCAGGCGTGCAATCTTTTGCCCGGCAATCTTGCCATTAAACATTGCCGAGCTTGCCTCAGCAATCTCCAAAGCGTCTCCGGCGGAATCCACGGGAATACCCGCGGCTAATGCCTGCTCACTGAATTCGGACAAAGAATCCAAGCCCACCGCAATCAGAATCGTATCGCAGGCAAAGCTCTTTTCGGTACCGGCAATGGGCGCGAACTTCTCATCCACTTGCACGATGGTTAAGCTTTCAACGCTTTCATCGCCATTGGCGCTGAGGATACTATGCGAGGTGTAAATGGGTACGCCAAAGCGCTTTAGCTTATCTGCATGCACTTTGTAGCCGCCGCAGCGAGGCATAGCCTCTGCCAAACCTACCACCTCAATACCCGCTTGCAGAGCATGATAGGCAGTAATCAAGCCCACATTTCCGCCACCCACGATAAAGAGGCGCTGAGTGGGACGCACTAAATCCCTATTTACTAAAGTTTGGAAGGCTCCGGCGCCATAGATGCGCGCCAGATTGTTGCCGGCAAAACGCAGGAATTTCTCTCTTGCACCAGCAGCATTTAGGATACGCTTAGGCTTTATTATTACGTATTTGCCGTCTTTTAGTACCCCTACTTTTTGGTCGCTAAAAACAAAGAGAGCAGTACTATTGATCCAGGCTTTTACACTCGGAAAGCCCGCCAATTCTTCACTTAGCAAGATTCCGATCTCGTGCCCCCGCGTTCCGGCACGGCTATCTTGCTCGGAACCGAAAAACTTATGGGTTTGTAATACCAGCTTGCCGCCTAAACGGTTTTTATCGTCCAGTAGCAATACATCAATATTGTATCTACCCAGCTCAATAGCGGCAGAAATACCGGCAGGACCACCCCCGATAATCAGTACATCGCAGCTTAGCTCTTCCAAGGGGCTAAATTCCACCGGTTCGCTAATATCCGCCAAAGTGGGCAGCCCTTCGGCGCTTTCCACGATCATATTTTCCTGAACGGCAGTCATGCAGGATTTTACGGCAATGCCATTGGCTATTACCGTGCATTTGGCGCATTGACCGTTTGCACAAAAGATGCCCTGAGCACTGTGATCTTTATGATGATGTCCAAATACATCAATGCCGTTGGCGATAAGCGCCGAGGAAATCATCTCTCCGCGGCGGGCTTCCAAGCTCTTGCCATTGAAGTAAAAGCCTATCATATCAAGCGCTGGCGTCTCCAGAATAGGATGCGCTGCAATTCTAAATTGCTCCATTATCCAAACTCCTTGTCTGAATGAAAATTAGCTTATTAAGTAATAGAAATACTACTTCTTGGCTAAAAGATTTGAACTGCCTTGCGCTGTCAAGCAAATTCAGGCTTTTTTAGAGTTCATCTGCGTTTAACCCGCCGATATTAGCAATCAATGGGTAATCATTTCGGATTGTGTATCAATTTATTACGGTGAGGATGTCCAGAAATACGCAAACAACACGACAACAAGAAATGTTCGCACCTGAAATGTAGGGGTTCAAGGCATTGAACCCGCCGAAATATACCCGCAACAAGTAATCATTACGAATTGTGTATCAATTTATTACGGTGAGGCTGGTTAATCTGTCCAACTCCAGAGCAATACCTGTATCACATCTTACGAAAAGCTTCATCCACCAGGAATAAACACGCGCCTTTAAAACACAGTTATCTTCTTACTCGATACGGTTTTATTGTCCATTTTCAAACGGATGATATAAAGCCCGCTTGCCATGTTTCTTAGATCCAAATCGTATTCATATACACTCTTGCCCTTTACAGAGGGCATCACTATAGTTCTTACTTTTTGCCCGCGGATATTATATACATCGATCTGATGCTCAAGATGTTTGGGTAATCTCAATTCCAGATTCACTTTGCCTTTAGTGGGGTTTGGAAAGCTTCTCATTTGAGCTTTTTGCACAGGCGGAACCGTTTCACCAGCGTTTGAAGCCGGTATTTGCAGCTTGCAATAAGATAGAGAACCTAAGCCGTGCAAGGGTTCGTTTATATGATTTCTCCATAAAAAACATGTAAAGTGCCGTCTGCTGCCAATTTCATATTTGTTTTATAAGGAAACATAAAACTACCTCCTATATAGAGGATATCGCGTAATACTGCGGGTTGATCATCCATGATTTCATATATCGCCAAAGCCCAATTTTCAAATAATGCCAAAAACTTTCTTCCCTCAGGGCTGATATGTATTCCCGCCGGCTTCATTATATTAAAATCTGTAAAGATGTTTGTGTTCAAAACAGTTTCGGAAATAGGATCAATTTGGCGTAAATACATGTTATGCTGGCTCCCTTCGCAGGTTCTTTGTAAAATCCAGATGTTGCCATCGATATCGATTTCTGCGCCGTAGATGATGCCCTGAGCTTTGGTTAATGCACTTAAATCCTTAGCATTACCCTCTGCATCTACAAAAAAAAGGGCATCGGTTGAAGCAAAGAGCAGATTACCATCACGTTTATCTGCATTTAAACTAAGCGTAGCTTCGTTGTTTGGAAGGTATATGATTTCTTCCGATGCATCATCTTCAATGTTTGATCTTGTTAATCTCGTGCCAAGACCTAATAGCTCAATGAAGATATCATCCGGCAAAGAGGCGGCTTTACGCCGATTATCTGCAACAAACATTTTTTTATAACCTACTCCAGAGCCGATGGCACCAGGATAGTTTATGGCTATTAAGCTTAACTGGTTTCCAAAAACAGGGTCTGGTATTTGCGATGCTTGTGTGGGATATCCACACATATCCATTTCAGTATTCCAAACTCCACTATTGGAAGGGTATTCAGCGTCGTTATGGCTACGGTGTAAATAACCTCTTCTTCTTTCGAATATATTGCCAAAAACTCGTATAACTCCACGCTCCAGGTAAGGCTGCGCTTCCGGCCAGAGTGGATTGTAGTAAGGCAAATCCAGGGAAGTTTGTCCCAAGGCTGGTGAAGGCCAGGGGTTTTCGGCAGTGGGCGGGTAGTGGCGGCGATGGATGTCTATATTATCATAAATAACATTGGTAATCGTTCCATCTTCGTGCTGCATATTTACGTGAATGGCAGGCGTGGAAGGATGGGGATGCTGATACTCAAAGGTGAAAACACCATTTGATAAGGAGTTGGACGCATTCGGATTTCCAATGGCATAGATATTTGCATAGATGTTCATAAGCTCATCGTCTGACCCCAAAAAACAGTGGTAACGTATTGAATCTGCTGGGCTTTTATAACCATATCCCAGGATTACGTCTCCGCCGGAGATCAGGTTCACAAAATCTGTATAATTATTATGCGGAGACGAGCCGGGAATGGTATTTGTAAGTGTTATTTCTCCAAGCAGTTTGATATCGCCAGAGGCGCACCAGCTTTGTTCGCCGGCAAAATTCCCCTTGATCCACAAATCTCCATCCACCCAAAACCTCTTACCGCCTGCATTTGTACCGGAAATCGGCGTCCATAGCGTATCTCGCACAGCATAACTATTTGTATATAAGGAATCTCCGGCAGGGGGATAGGAGCTATAAACAGTTTTACTTACCCGACGTTCAGGCCCAAAAGTGCCTTCCCAACCACTGTAGTTTTCGCCATTCATTTCGATGAGGGTAATTTTATTCTCACCACCCAAATATTCGTCAAAGCTTTGGATATTGATAGTTTCCGGATATGATAATAATGTGGTCTCTTCGAAAAGTCCACCTCTAAAGACTATGTTTGGCGGAAAGATTGGAGGAATAGAAACAATATTGCCAGCGGTGAAAACCGGTCTCAAGAAAGTTGGCCAGCCGTTATTGGTTCCGCCTCCTGCTTGTTTGAGATAAATATCAGAGTTAGAACCCACAACACCATTTATGAAGTCTTGTCCATAAAAATAAACATTATTATCGTGTATAGATTTCATCTGATCTGCAAAAAGGGAAATCGATGGTAAATAAGGGTTTTCAGAATCGTTATACGCATAATCATACTGTAAGCTTTCTGGATAAGCCTTTTTATTTGAAAGTGAGTATTCTTTACCATTATGAATGATGAAATGGCGAATTTGGTTTCCCTCACAATATTCCAAATCAAGAGAGTGCAGGTTTTGGGTTTCAAAATCGAAAAAGTATCGTTCCCAGGCGGTTTCAATATATACGCCATTATCTGTGGGGCACAAAGAAGAAAGGTAGGTGTCAGGTAGATTTGATATTGACGCTTGTTGCCAGTTTTCACCATTATCAAAGCTGTATCTTAAAACCAAACTTGAATATGGATCTCCCCTTTGCGAATATACATACATGATGGTATCGCTTTGGGCAAAAACTGCTAAATCTCCGGTAAAGCATACATTCTCAGCTATTTCGGAAAATATATTCTGAGCAAAAATGCTGCTGCAAATGAACAGCCAGACAAGCAATAACAGTGCTCTTTTCATTGGTTCCTCCCGGTAATTGTTTTTATACATATTAAAAGCAATTTTTGTGCCAATCATGGGATATTTAATTGAAATCCCAGAACCAAGCACGATATCAAGCAAAACGAGAATGTAGGGGCGGACATTTCTTAATTTTGTGTTATTTGCGCATTTCGGGACAGCCTCCCGCTCGGCAGCCAAGCCCTTGGTTTAATGGCGCTTACCCGCCTTTTACCCGATCAATGCCTTTCACAAGCGACATTGACTTCAAGTGGCGGAAATGCTCGCAAGCTCGCAAATAAACAATGAATGATGAATAATGAATAATGGCGGCTGCGCAAGCGCAGGTTAATTTAATAGCTGACACTCAGGGCAGGGTTATCGTGTTTGAATCCAGGAGTCCATGGCGACCGTAAATCCTTTAGCAGGTGATAGGTTTTAGGTTTCGCTCATTTCGAGAATAACTTGTTAGATTTAAGACTTTTATTTGTGGCGTATTCGCGCAAATTAGCGGTGCTTTGTTTTCACTTACAGGTAACCCATAAATCGATAATCCCGCCACGAACGCAGCTTAATTCTACATTTTTACACTCTACATTCTACATTTGCGAGCTTGCTCGCACCCCGTTTGCCTCCCTCACAATGCCCTCACCTCACCCCGCTTTTTCTGGGTAGAGGCGAGGGCATTGTAAGGGCGAGAAACGGGAAAGCGCTCAGAACTGGCAGATAATAAAGAGATAGCCTTGTGCAGATGAAATCTCAAACGCCAATGCAGATAATAAATCAAATAAAAGCTTGACAAATTCTGAGATTACGCAAAGTTATCTAAAAAAGATTTAGAGAGGTGAATCATGAAATACTTCCGCAAGTTAGTTGGAGAAAAATGCTACCTTTCCCCCGTATCAATGGAGGATTTGGAACGCTATACCGAATGGGCAAATGACATGGAAATTGGTCAATTTGTGCTCTTTGCCACCAAGGTGTTGGATGTAGATAGCGAGCGAGAAGCGCTGCAACATCTAATGAAAAACGACATCATTTTTGCCATAGTGGAAAAAGATACCAATAAAGTGATTGGCAATTGCGGTTTGCACGCGGTAAATGAAGTGCATCGCAAAGCCCGTTTTGGCATCT
>JAQVIX010000097.1 GCA_028695495.1 Candidatus Cloacimonadota bacterium
CGACGCTCTTCCGATCTATCCATGCCCAGGCTGAGATTTGCCTGCTTTTTGCCCTGCCTTAGCGAGATGCCGCCAAAGCTGTAATAATCCTTATTATCCTCAAAATCCGGTACATAGCTAATGCCGAGATTTGGGCTAAGTACATGGCGCAGGCTGGAGACGGGACCGCGCTGGAAATTGCGGATGCCATAGAGATTGAAGTTGCCATTTAGCGAGGCGGAATAGTCGTTTCCCCGCACCCATTTATTATCTTCTTTATCGCGGTCATACCAGGCTTCGCCGTAGCTAACGCTTTGGCGTAAGTTCAACCAACCACGGTAGTTATAGCTATTACTAAGCCCCAGGTTGTGCTTCATACCCAGATGGTGCTCTACCAAAAACTGGGTAGAATCGGCGGGATTTAGGGTGTTTTGCCAAATGTAATCCTGAAAAGTGGGGTGTTTATGGCGCAGATTTCCGGTATGATCCAGCCGCGTGTTGAAGGAATAGCTGATGCCGCTATACCAGGCGTTGCTGTTGCCGGAAAAGAGTTCATAAACCGGACGCGAGGGCAGCGACCAACTGAGGCTGGGCAGGCTAAGGCTGGCGGTATTGTTTATCAGATCCTGATTGTAGGTTGCGGCGGCATTCAAGTAAGTGCTGCCCAGAGGCTTACGATAAGAAAAGCTGGAGTTTAGCCATTGCGCCAAAGATTCATTGATATCTCCGCTACCCTGATAAATGCGTTTGTTGCTGATAAAATCTACATTCAAATCTAAAGCGCTTTTTTCGGGTAAATCCTGATGGTGCGAGCCTTTCAGCGACCAATCGAAGTTTTTGCCGCCGCGATAGATATTCTTTTGATAACTGGCATTGAAAGCGCCGGCATGGGAATAGCGCTTGATATAATTGGTATCAAAATGGCTTTTCCAGCCGGTCTTTTCCATCAAATCCAGCCCTAAGGTAAAATCCGCTAAGTCCTTGTAAGGAATGTAATAAGCGATGTCCTTTACATATTTGCCATCGGCGGAATTGTAGCCCGGCGAAGGGATGAGAAAGCCGCGCTCCCGCCCGCGCTTGATGCTCATGGTAATAAAGGGGAAATAAAAAACAGGCAGGTGGTTTACATAAGCCACTACATGCTTGCCTACCACTTTGTCGCGCTGATAGATGCGCATCTTTTGCGCCCAAAACCAGTAAGATGGCTCTTCGTGGTCGCAGGTGGTGAAGCTGCCGCCATCAATATCATATGTGCGGGCACCGGTCTTGCGGATTTCGGTACCCTGGTAGAAGCCATTTTCAATGTAGCTAAGACCCTCGGCAATAATGCCGGTTTGGCTGCCTACGTCGTATAAAACGTTTTTACCGATCAAAAGCTGATCGCCATCCCGTAATAGGGTAGTGCCCCAAGTGCGCGCTTGCTCTCTTTTTAGGTTTATATACAGCGAATCCGCCTGAATGTGTGAGTTTTGATAGTCGATGGAAGTATTGCTATAGAGGTAAATCTCTTCGCTATCGTAATAGGCACGAATGCTATCCGCCGCATAAAAGAGGGAATCCAGGTGGCTTTTGCTATTGAGATCGCCATTTAGGCTATCCGGCAAAGTGGCATCAAGAAGCGTGGGCGCAAGCTCCCCCGGCTCATCCAGAGCGAATAATATGCTGCCACACAGCAAGATAAGTGCGAGATACAGAGCGAATCTTTTCATTTTTACATCAGAATACACTAAGTTTTAAGAGTGCGAGGAATGTCAAGCTTTTTGCGATTTCGAGGGGACAGGTGGCAGGTGCTGCGCAAGGTTGCAGGTGGCAGGTGGCAGGCGCTGCGCTCGTTTCGGAGATATCGGCTTTGGAATAACAATGAGATTAGAGGGTTTATAAATATTTGCGTTTCTCTAATTGAAGTCTTTGCGGCAAGATATTCATAAAGCTACCCAATACGATCAACAGCAATGTGCTCATGAAGCTTATGCCCTTTTCCAGAAATACCAAACATGCCTGCCGTTCTTTCCCCGTCAGGGGATAAAGTTTAGGTAGCCCAGGGTGTTCGCCGCCAAATATGAGCCTGCGAATATTTGGCAAGATAAACCCTGGGTGTGGGATACGATTCTTGAAATGTGTTTTTCCCCCCAATCCCTCTCCCTTTTGGAGCACAAAATCCGGATTTTGCGCTCCAAAAGGGAGAGGGATTGGGGCTTTATTTCTTTATTTAAGCGCTTCCATTTACCCAGGGTGATCTTGCCCAAAACTCGCAAGCTCGTTTTTGGCAAGCACACCCTGGGCTATCTAAACCACTGTCCCTGATGGGACAAGACAGGTAGGATGCCATCATTTCGGGAAATAATCGCATCCAATATATTCGATGGCTACCCACAAAGTTTGAAAGTGAGCCTTATTTTTTTGTTTTCGACTTTTCATAGATAGTAACAGAATACCTCTTTTTCAATGCAGCGATATGTTTCTTAATGGCACCGTCATTATCATCCAGTTTTGCCCATTGCTCCCATAGATCTTGGTAAGTCATGGAATAGAATTTTACATCGGTTGCATCTTTAACAAGTTCAGAAAACTCTTTTAACTCATCTTCATGTTGCTTATATGGCTCAATGTCTTTCCAGTTTTCATTTTCTGGACGCCAATACAGGTACAAAAGGTGTTTTTCCTTTTGTCCAGCGGTTGTCATCCCAAAATAATGGCAAAGAATCTGTTTAGCATGAAAGTACTTATAGATGCAAATCCCATTCGCATTTATGACTTTTTTAAATGTATTTACCCATGGTAAGGGCTGATCCATTTCTTTTATTAGTTCTTTGTAGGATTCGGACATTGTTTTTTTATCGTCGGATATTCGTTCTAAACATTCACAAAACTTACATTCAATGGCCAAGATACTATCATCATTTTCAAGCCATACATCAAGATTAGGCGGTTGTCCACCTATTGTTTTTGGTTTTCTTGTTTTATGTTCAAAGCCCAAAGACTTAAATCCTGAGAAGCATTCTTTCCCAATTAAAATGGAAAGCTTATCTAAGTAATTCTTCCACGGAGCAAAAGTGCTCACTGCAAGTGCAGCCGAGGATACAATCGAATTAAACTTGGGTGCGCGTCCAACTTCAGTCTTTAACTCATTTCCACCTCCCTTAATTAAATCATTAAAATAGGCTTCACGTTTAATATCTTCCAGTATGCTCTTTTCATAGTTTTTACAATAAACATGTTCCAGTTTCACTTTTGGGGGAACATATTGTACCTCTTCGCCATTGATTTGTTTCAGAACCAAAGCTGCTTCCACCATTTTTTGCGTTAATTCGTCAATCTCTTTCATGATTCCTCCTTTAAGAATCTTTTCATTTATTGATTTATCGGCAAGCAAGACGCTTTATATTGCCAGCCCTTTATTCATACACATCTATAAAAACATACAAGGTGATAATAGAAATAATTGCAAAATAAAGTCAAGGAGAATAACGCAATTGGGAGGGATTTATGTCGTTATTGTGTGGATATTTTGCGACTGGTGTTTTGGCGAAGCGTCCAGTTATGACAGTTCATGCCCGATTACCGCAAAATGGGAGCGGAACCAGATGCTTATTTCATTGCTAATCATGCATATTACGCATATTGGGATAGATTCAGATGATAATAATTCCGGATTTGTCCACACCTTGTCCACTATAGTGATATTGGGTACCAGGCTGGTGTTTTCTAAATATCCGGTTTTGGTATCTGCGTGAGGCGTGGCGTGCCTAAGCCACGGGGCGAAGCTGTATTCAAGGTAGCAGGTGGCGGTATTGCTCGCTTCGCTCGCAATGGCTTATTGGAAGCTGGCGCATTATCACATAATCTGGGAAGGATTCATGAAGTCCTACCCGCTGGCATAAGGCGTTGCAAACACTTAAAGGCGGATAAGCGGGATGAACTCCATGAATCCGGTCGCTTCGCTCGCAATGGTTGCTTTGAATACGGCAGGATGCCGTATACACTATTATGCGGCAAGATGCCGCACCCACTTATTGATTCTGCCAAATCGGAGTTTGACAGCCCAGAACTGCAGTGTCCGTCTCGAGCGCAGCGCCCTAACACCTAAAACCTGCGGAGCGAAGCGGAGCTATCTACTCTACGCCCGCATCCATATAGATTTCAGAAACGGTGGGATGGGCGTGGATGGTGCGCGCCAGATCGAAGGTAGTGCCTTCCAATTCCATTAGCACGCCTGCCTCGCTAATGAGGTCGGTGGCATTTGCTGCCACGATTTGCACGCCCAATACTTCGTGGTATTTGGGTTCATAGATCAGGCGGATAAAGCCTTCGGTATCGCCTTCGATGATGGCTTTGCCGTTGGAGTTTAGCGAGATTTGCTTTACCTCATATTCTGCGCCCTGGGCTTTGAGGGCATCCTCGGTAATGCCGATCTGGGCAATTTCCGGATCGGTATAGATATTCAGCGGGATCAGGCGTTTGCCATCCTCCGGCAATTTGCCATGAATGGCGGCAATTACTTCCATTGCCTGGGCAGAGGCGGCATGCGCCAGATAGCCTTTGCCATTTACATCACCCGCGGCGTAGATACCTTTTACACTGGTTTCAAAGCTATCATCGGTTGCGATATAGCCATTCTTGATTTCCAGATCTATATCCATGGGCGGCAAAACGGCTTCGCGAAAACCGGCATTGATTACCACATCGTATTCAATCTCTTTATCTTTGTGATATAGATTGCCGCTTTTGATACTGGCTTCTTCGAGCGGGATGATGGGGATGCCATCTTTTTTGAGTTTACGCTTCAGGAAGCTTTCCAGATGCGAATCCAGCGAGGGCATGAGCGGCAGGCTTTCTGCCAAAATGCTGGGCCTTTTATCGATCATGGCAAAGAACTGGGCAAGTTCAATGGCGTATGAGCCGCGCCCGTAGATGAGCGGTTTTAGGGCGGTGCAAGGCATTTCATAGATATCTTCGATTTCCACAGAGGAAGCGAAAAGCTTTTGGGGAATGATGCGCGAGCCGGTGGCGATGAGGATATTGGGGGCTTCATAAATGGCGTTGCCGGCTTTTACCTGAGTGGCGGATAGGATTTTAGCTTCTGCTTTGAGATATTCCACGCCGTTTTTCTTCCAAAGGTATTCGATGCCGCGGCTCAGCTTGGAAACGATACCATGGGTGCGAGAAATGGCGGTATTCCAATCGAACTCCAGCTTTTCGGGATCAATGCCTTTTACGCCATATTCGGCGGCTTGTTTTACCTGGCGGAAGACCTTGCCGGATTCCATCAGGCTTTTGGTGGGAATGCAGCCCCAATTCAGGCACATTCCGCCAATGTATTTCTTATCTATAATGAGGGTCTTGAGTCCGGTTTGTCCGGCGCGGATGGCGGCAACGTAGCCGGCGGGGCCGCTGCCGATAATGATGAGATCATAATTCATGATTTACTCCTTCAAATGCCAAAAGCAAGAGCGGGTCTTTGAGATAGCTGAGCACTTCGTTCAAAAAGCGGGTGACCTCTCCCCCATCCACGATGCGGTGATCCACACTCATGCTGATGGGAAGCATTTGCCCGATAACGATTTGTTTGTCTTTTACAATAGGCTTTTCGGTAAGCCTGCCAATGCCGAAAATACCTACCTGTGGATAATTGATTACGGGAACTGCAAAGTAGCCGCCGATGGAGCCGAAGGAAGTAATGCTAAAGGTGCCGCCCTTGAGATCGCTAAGAGAAAGCTGGCGGGTTTGGGCTTTATCTATCAGGCTCTTAAGTTCCTGAGCAATCTGGACAAGGCTCTTGGTATCGGCATCGCGGATTACTGGAACTACCAAGCCATCTTCGGCGTCCATGGCAATGCCTAAATTGATGCGGTTCTTGTAAATAATACGTTCGTTATCTAAATCCAGCTCGGCGTTTAATACGGGATGATTTTTTAGCGCACGCGCTACGGCTTTGATGATGAAAGGCAGGTAGCTAAGGCGGATATCCTCTTTGGCAAGCACGGCATTCAGGCGAGTGCGGGCAGCGACCAATTCGCTTACTTCCACTTCGTCCATCACGCTCATATGAGCAGCGTTTTGCTTGCTGCGCAGCATGTTTTTGGCGATGGTTTTGCGGATGGTGCTAAGAGCTTCATAGCGGTAGTCGTCTCTTGTATCTGCCGGCACTTCGTGGGCTACGGGAGCAGCAGCTTCCTTAAGGCGGACGCTATCGGCATGGCGCTCGATATCGCGCTTCATTACCCTGCCGGCGGGACCGCTGCCGGGAATGAGATTGATATCCACACCATAATCCTTTGCCATGGCGCGGGCAACGGGGGTGGCGAGAGCTTTCTTGCGGGGTGTAGGGGCGGGAGCGGCAGAGATACCTTCATCTCCGGCAGGCAGATAGGCGCCATCTCCGGCTACTTCGATGGTGCCCACCACGCCAAAGCCTTTTTCATCCACTGCTTCGGTAGAGGGCGGGGCTGGGACTTCGGCTGCTACCACTTGCGCAGCAACGCCATCTACGCCTTCGATATCTATTTCTACCAAGGGACTACCCACTTTTACAATATCGCCAATTCCGCCATAAGTAATGGCAATTACACCGGCTTTGGGCGAGGGGATGTCCGTTACCACCTTATCCGTTTCCATCTTTACCAGGGGGTCGCCGCTGGCAATGGCTTGACCTTTTTGTACGTACCATTCGATGATTTTGCCTTCTTCCAGACCTTCACCGATATCGGGAAATTTGAATATATATCGCATTGTAAACTCCTAATATTTGATTAAGCGCTCAATCTCGGCAGCGATGCGCTCCGGGCTGATCATATAATACTTTTCGCCCAAGGGCAGGGGGATTACGGTATCCAAACCGGTAAGGCGGGTGGGCGGCGCTTCCAGCGAAAGGAAGGCTTCTTCATTGATGATGCTGATAAGCTCGGCGGCGGGGCCATAGCTTTGGGGTGCTTCGGTAACGATGAGGGCGCGTCCGGTTTTCATTACGGAATTGCGGATGGTTTCGCGATCGATAGACCAGATGCTGCGCAGGTCGATAAGCTCGATGCTGTAGCCTTGCTGTTTGGCGATGGCGATGGCGCGTTGCGCTTCGCGAATCATGGCTCCATAGGCGATAAGGGTAAGCTGTTCACCACTTTGCAGCACTTTGGCTTTGTCCAGGGGGATGAGGTATTTTTCCGTGGGAACTTCCTGTTTGATGGCGCGGTAGATGCGCTTGGGTTCCAGATAGATAACCGGATCGGGGTCTTCGATGGCGGCTATCAGCATGCCTTTGGCGTCGTAAGGAGTGGAGGGAATTACTACTTTGAGGCCGGGAGTATGCCCAAAATAAGCTTCCGGGCTTTCGCTATGGTGCTCTAAGGCGTTGATGCCGCCACCATAAGGAATGCGGATTACCATGGGAACGCTGTATTTTCCGCGGGTGCGATTGCGAAAGCGGGAGACGTGGCTAAGGATTTGATTCATGGCGGGATATACGAAGCCATCAAATTGCATTTCGATTACGGGTTTGAGTCCGGAAATCGCCATGCCCAAAGCGGTGCCGGCAATGCCGGATTCTGCCAGAGGGCTATCGAATACACGATTTGCGCCGTGAGCTACTTGTAAGCCTTCGGTTACGCGAAATACACCGCCTTCCACACCTAGGTCTTCGCCATATACCACTACGTTTTTATCGTCTTTTAGCTTGATATCCATAGCGTCGTTGATTGCTTGAACCAGATTCATTACCTTCATTTTACACCTCCAATTGCGTTTATCAAGTTTTGCTTCTGACGTTTCAGTTCATCCGGCAATTCGGCATACATGTAGTCAAATACATCGTCCAGCCGGTATTGCGGGTAGTTCTCTGCCGCTTCAAACTCCTTATCAATCAGTTTCTTGAAGCTGGCGATAAGCTCATCTTCGGGGGCGGGAAGCGGGAAGCCAGCATATTCCATATAGCCTTTAAGGCGTTTTAAGGGGTCTTTGAGTGCCCAAGCTTCTTCCAATTCTGCACTGCGGTATTTGCTGGGGTCATCGCTGGTGGTATGCGCACCGGCACGGAAGGTAAGCGCTTCGATAAGGAAGGCACCTTTGCCGGATACTGCCTGTTCGCGGGCATAGCGCAGGGCGTCGTAAATGGCAAAGAAGTCATTACCATCCACCTTTAGTGAGGGGATGCCGTAAGCGATGCCTTTCACGGCGAGATTTAGCGATTTGGTTTGCATCTCGATGGGAACGGAGATGGCAAATTGGTTGTTTTGAATTACAAAGATTACCGGTGCTTCCCATACAGCAGCGAAATTAAGCGCTTCGTGGAAATCGCCTTCGGAGGTGCCGCCATCGCCTACAAAGGCAAATACGGCGGTATCTTTTTCATTTTGGTACTTGATGGAATAGCCGAGACCGGAGGCATGCAGAAGCTGCGAGGATATGGGCACGGATACGGGCAAAACGCGGGGGGCATTTTCAAAGCGGGAACCATCTTCATGCCCTTTGAAATATAAGAAGACTTCCTTTAGCGATACGCCTTTGGCAAGCCAGGTGCCCAGCTCGCGGAAGGCGGGAACCAGCCAGTCCTGCTCTTTGATTTGCAAGCCGGCAGCAATGTGGATGGCTTCCTGACCCAGATTGGGCGGATAGGTGTACATGCGTCCCTGACGCTGGTAGCTTACCGCCATGAGGTCTGCCGTGCGGGCAAAAAGGAGATCCTTATATGCCTGCTGGATGGCTTCCGGGCTTAGCTCCGGCTTCCAGTTCTTGTTTAGGGGATGCCCGCTATCGTCTATCAATTGATAGAGCTTATCTGCAAGCGGGCTATATTTATCTATCGTTTTAGTATTTAACATCTTAACCACCTTGTTAGATATGTTTTTTATATTCTATCTACAAGATAGGCAATATCGTTAAATTGGCAAATTATTTTGCAAAACTGAAGGGGGAAGCAAAGAACAGGGGGCTAAGGGCGGAGGGCTAAAGGCGGAGGCGGGAGCTTTATTTTTTATCGTAGCGCCAGAAGCCTTCCCAACAGCCCCAGTCCATGGTTTGTATGCGCTTTAGCATGAGGGCACTGGGGGCGTCCGCTGGAAACTTTTGCACGCAGGCTTTGAAAGCGGCTTCCGCGGCACTGGCATCCTGAGCAATAAAGAGTTTGAGTGCGGTTTGGTAGCTTTCAGAGAGTTCGCTCTGCTCTGGCTTGGCGTCCTTTTGGCGGCCGATCACTTCATCGATATTTACCGCCTGGTCTTTGCCCTTTACGCAGATGCGGTCAAGCATGCGGCAGAGAAATACCTCTTTTACTGCACTGTAGGTGTTTTCATCGATGATAATATGTGTGCGGTAGATGCGGTTTAG
>JAQVIX010000016.1 GCA_028695495.1 Candidatus Cloacimonadota bacterium
AATGATGGCTTTGATCTATCAAGCGCCAATCTCTAAAAGGAATGCTCATATTCGGAAAGAACAAATGGGAACCGAAGCAATGACTCGAAGTCAATCGGCATCCTCATCTGTCCCTTCCGTCTTTCTTGTAAAGAGTCATCTATTTCTGCAAATTGGGTCATCTATTTCTGCAAGGGTTGTAATCCTGTAATAGAGAGGGATTAGGCGGTGTTTTTGGCTATTTATTGGAGAGGGCAATCTTGGCGAAAAAGAGGGTAAATGGAGTGAAATGGGTCAGTGATTTCTGCAAATGGCGCGGGAATTTGCAGAAATAAATGACCTAAAAAGGCACTATATTGAGTGGATTAGACTAATTTGGGTCAGTGATTTCTGCAAATGTCAGTGATTTCTGCAAGGATTTGGACACAGAAATACCAAGGAGAGCTATTTGTTTGACTCACCTGGTGTAGTTGAGTGAAGTTATTGGGTCAGTGATTTCTGCAAATTGGGTCAGTGATTTCTGCAAATTGGCAGAGAATCAGAGATTTGAGGATCCCCCTAGCAAGTAGTATAGTATAAACCATAAAAAGTATGTAGTATAGATGAGCATCGTAGAGCCGATGCCGAATAACTATGTGCAGTGTGGATATATATGTGTCCCGCGATTGGCGAATGAGTCGAATCAATATAGCTCTCATGATATCAATCTCTGCTAATAACAAGTAGATTGTAAATTGCATCGAGAGTGTCCTTGCCTGCAACGAGTCCGACCTCGACGACGACAAATCCTGCCTGATGAATAATATTGGCAATGTATAAGTGACCGGCGCAGTGATTAACAAGGATCACAAAAGGGAGTTTAACATATTCGTAATTTAGGACATGTTTAGCGACATTGTCTATGCCGATTATTGCTGGACTGCTAAAAGACTCATCGCCCTCGCCGTCTTTTTCATCCTGTATTTCGTGAACAATTTTTGACAAACTGAATTCGATAGCGTTCAGGTGTTCGGATGTGATTGCATCTTTAGCAAGCTTTTGGGCGGAGATTATGCCATCCTTTAGGTGATTATTATTAATGATTCCAGGCTGTAGTGCCCCGGAATCGAGGGGGCCTACGAAGCAGCATTTTCCGGAGAAAGCAGGCGGATTGAACACATCATCCCAGATTTCATAAAAACCGAACTGCGAAGGATCTGACGTAGAGAATTCGTAAAATCCGGTAAGCGAGAGGTCTGCAAGGAGAAGTCCAGATTCCCAGGCTTCGCCGGGGCGGACAAGACGCACTTTACGTTCAGTATCTGGCATACGCTGACCAGATTCCACTTTATAGTAGGCGATGCCGTATTTATACATTTATGGCTCCTTAAAACTGATTTACGATTATATCATCATCTTCGAGCGAGGCGACCAGCCCGTAATTAAAGTAAGGCGGAGTAATGAGGTATAAAGAGATCATTGTGAATTGGGTTTTATCCACAAATTCATGGAGATTATCCGGGCATTTGGGAGGCTCTTTGAGCCGGACAGGGAACTGCTGAAGTTGATTGGGAGTAGCCAAATATTCAAGGAAAAAATCTCCATCGGCTTTGAGAAAAGAAAGAAGAGATCTATAGTTATCTGGAGACAGGACAACAGATAACGTGAATGTATCTTCGTGATATTTTCCACGTCTGTGTATGATGGTGGGATCGAAAGGACTTGTTTTTTCATGTCGATATTTTACGGAGGGCATGTAATCTATCTGTCCATTTGGGCATAGGATAGCGTAGGCAATACCTTCCGTGAGGCGAATGAGCTTGAATCCTGTTAAAGCTTCCATGATTTTACCTTATATTCATCACTTTGGAAATCCGTTTGAATTTCATATATATGATAATTTGAGTTTTTTACAGAGATTATATCTCCGAGATTGATTGAATATTTTGCGATATTGTCGATGGTAAAATCGCAGGTGGTTTTAGCTGCGTAGAAATCAATCAGTTGGTTTTGAATTTCCTGCGCCAAAACAGTAGTATCTCCAGCCAATACATCGAGAGCAGAGGTATCTGGCAATTCCTGGTCTGCTCGGGACTCGACCATTGACAGTATATCTGCATCATCTATGGTATGTGTGGATAAAGGCAATGCTGATTTGAGGCGCAAATAGATGATACCGGCAGCATTGGCAGTAATAGTGGCGTTGTACAGCATGAGCATGGCCTGAAGCGCTTGGATAGATGATGTATGTTCGGTAAGATGCGTTTCGTAGAATTTACCAGGATGCAGTTTAGAGGGGTAGAGATTACCAGTGCATACGATATCTAACCAAGACCCCATCAAATGAGATTGAGAATAAGAGCGCCCATCGGCAGCAGCGGAAGGAAGCAGCGAAGTTAAAGAATCAGGATTGACGCCGTTGTTTTGGAAGAATGTGCGGAAATCTGCATAAAAATCTTCGATGTTATCCTCGTTGTCAAACCAATCCGTTTCTTTTTCGAATACTTCAACAAGAGGACAGACAGAATTAAAAAAGCGGATAATATAGCCGAGATAACGCGCTTTGTAAAGAGAGATATAATGATCTGAAGGAGCCTCCAACAAGATATAATGTGCGAAACAAAAAGAAATGGAACCAGAGAGGGTATCATGCCGAAAGCCGCGGTCTGGCGAAGAATAAGAATAATCGTAATTGACCTGAACTGATCGGCCATAGGGCGGCAGTGGAAGCTCTAACATATAAGCGTAATCAATGCGTTTGATAACAAGAGGGTCGCTGGGCGATATATTGTAAGAAGGCAGAGGTAATGCGCCGTTATATGGGATGGAGATAGGAATGGTTTGGGTAATTTTTTGGATAAAATATCCGAGTATCCAGCCTGGCATATATCCAGCGGTAAGGGCATAGAAGTGTTTGACATCTGAAAAAATAGTTAATAGGCGGATTTTGTCATATGCGGTGATACTAATAAGCTCGGATGCGTGATCACGGGATAAGCTGGATGTATCGATAATGCCAGAAAAAAAGAGAGTATTGTTTTGGTACGCCTTAATTTCGTAATGGCTAATATAGCGAGGATGTTCATTTTGCGGGTTTAAAAGGCAGTCTTGCAGCCATGGATCAAGATAGCACTCGAAGCGCAAGCGGCGGGGTTCGCGAGTATAATTTGATACGCTTTGTAGCCGCTGTGGAGAGAGGGAAAGGCTGATAATCTGGCGGCTGATAGCTGAATCCGCAAGCGAATGAACGGAGTGTCCGTAATCCGAAGCAGTGGTACAACCTTGGATAAAATCGATGCGGAAGTGATTCATATTTCGCTCCGGATAATTTTTCCGCGGTCTGCTATTTCTGAGATTTTTACGGGGTCGTTTGAGAGGGGATCGACATGGATATCGAAGTGAGTAGGCTGCTGAATAATCTGGATAAGAGATTTATTTATTTGGCTGAGCATCTCCACTACCGGAGAAGAGGAAGGGACGGCGCCACCAGAAGCAAAGGCATAGGCAGGAGCAGAGGGAAAGGACATGGGTGGCAGTGCAAGAGAGGAGAGAGCGGACTTGACTTTGGAGAGGGGTTCAAAATTTAGAAAATCGAAGAAGGATTTTCCGAGAGTGCGGACGCGTTCGCGAGCGATGATGTATTCATCGCCTTCGGCTTCGATAAGGACACCTCCGCGTGCGTGCGAGGGTCCGGAGAGGAGTCCCCCGGTGGCAGCCTGGGGAGGGCGGAATTCCATGGCTTTGATATTGGCGACATTTTGCATCCCCGCCAAAATGGCAGCAGCAGCGGCGGCAATAGCAAGCGCGGGGCCGACCACTGGGATGCCAACCATGGCCTTGTACGCGGCATTGGCAGAAGCGAAGGTATCTATAGTCGCCTGCATCATTGAGAGAGTTTTGGCGCGGTTGAAGCCTTTTTTTGTTTCCTTATCCTGGGAAGCGGCAAGATTGCCCAAGATAGAAGAGACTCCTTTGACGGCTGCTTCGGCGTATTTGGCTTTGACATCGAGGATCATCTTTTCGTTTTGTTCGGTGATTTCCGCTTCGGAGATGCCAGCTTTGATCATTTCTTCTTTTTTTCGTTCAAAGAATCGATTAATCTCACGAATGCGGGCAGAATAGGAGTCATTTTCGAGCCCTTCACTGCGCCTGAGAAAGGCATCCTGAATATCTTCAATGGCCTGCGCTTCTGCGATAATGCGATCTCGCTTTTCTTTTTCATGTAGCCCGTGGCGGAGATTTGCTTCTTTGAGTTGGGCGAGGATAAGGTTGCGTTCTTTTTCGGGGAGGTTTGTTTTTGCCCACTCATAGTATGCTTCCATGGTGGACTTTAGGGCATCGTATGAAGAGACGCCGAGGGAATTGAGATTGGAATAATAATCGATATCGGCGCGGAAGAGATTTTGGGTATCTGCGATGTGTTTTTGCTCGATTTTGTTGTCTTCAGATTCCTTCCAGGCATTGAGATTTTCGAGAGCAGTGGTCTGTGCGGCAGAATCTTTTTGGGTGGCAGCGGAGATGATATCCGAGCGGCGCTGGTATTCGGCTTCGATGCGCTGAGTTTCGGAAAGGCGGAGGTTGGCGAGTTCGTCCATGAGTTTTTGGGCTTCGGACGAAATAGTCCCGGTAGCATCGCCGACAGGAACCTCGAAGCTGAGATTAGTGATATCTGCCAGGGCTTGAGAGTAGGCGGTGGCGAACTTGGAGAGTTCGGTTTTGGCAGCTTCGAGGCGCTCTGAAACGGATGCGACTGTATCGATAATCATGGGTGGGTGCATGCCTTTGGGAGCCATGAATTCGACTCCTTTTTCTAGGAGTTCATTGTATTTGACCTGTAGCTCGGCAACCTTTCGCAATTGAGCCTGGTAGCGTTCGCCATAAATCTCCGTTATTTGTTTATTCAGGAGATTTTCAGATACTCCTTTGAGGGTATTTACAAGGCGATCGTAAGAAGAAGTTTCGAGATCGATATTGGATAAGTATTCGCCATAGGTCGAATTAAGGGTTTGAATGATGTTTTTAAGCTCGATTTTTTCCTGGGCAGTGAGATTGGTGGCGGACTTGAGTTCGAGCAGCCTAGCAGCCAGGAGATTGAATTTTTCAGACTGGACAGACACCTGGCGATTGGCGTCAGCAATTGCTTCTTCGACTGAGAGGTGGGTATCGGCAAAGCCCTGGGCGGCATCGGCGGCATCGCGGGTGGATGCGGCATAGGCGGCGTATGAGAAGGCGCCAATGGTGGCAGCGCCAGCAACCAGGGAAATAATGCCAGCGATGGGATTGATAACGGCTTTGAGGGCAACAATGGCCGTGGCAAGGGTGGTAATAGTAACGGCGAGCGTGGAGATGACGGGGATGGCGAGAGCGATGCCGGCAGTAAGCCCCTGAAGGACGGGAGGGAGAGATTGCCAGGCTTCCATTAGCCAGCGAGATGCTTGGAGGATGGGATTGATGATTACATCCAGAAAAGAGCCGAGAGTTTCTTTGATATCTCCCCAGGTATTCATATTTTGGATGCGGAGATCTGCGAGTGCGGCAGCGGTACCGCCATAATCTGCGGTGAGTTTTTCTACGAGGTATGAAACTCCTTCGGTTTTGAGGCGGGTATCATCCAGAGAGATGCCATAACGGGAAAGCATGGCAGTATTTCCGTCCAAGGCACGACCGAAGAGATTGAAGGCCGTTTCAAGAGTCATTCCGGCGGCTTTATTTGCTTCGGCAAAATCAATAAGAAGAGGTGTGAGTGCGCGTACGTCTACGGCGGAGACCTTGAAGGTTTGAGAAAGCCGGGCCATGAGGGGCAAGAGGGCTTCATCGCCATAATTTGTGACGCTTTGCATGGCTGAGGCGAAGACCTTCATCTCATCGGCGGCGGAGCGGAAGGCAATTGCTGTGAGGATTTCTGCCTGGCGTTGGATAAGTGCGGAATCGAGGAAGGAATTGATGCCATTGGTGAGGGATTGGACGGACTTGATTACACCCTGGACAGCGATATTTAGGTCTCGGATGGTGCCGAGGGCCTGGGTGGTGGATATCCTGATTTCGGCGGGGGTTTCAATCTGTTCTTTGGTCTCTTTTGCGTTATCCTGAACGGCGCGTATTTTCCCGCGGGCATCTGTAGTAAGGATGCGGAGAGATGCGGGATCTTCGATTTTGAGGCGGGCGATTTCGGCTTCATCGGTTATGCGGATGAGTTTTTCGCGGACGCCGGCATCGTCCAGGATGACACGGAAGACGATATTAGCCATTGATTAGCCCCTTTTTTAGGTTTGTATAGGCTATACAGAAGCGTAGGTATAGCTCATCTATGGAAAGAGAAGCGAAGTCTGTAGCGTTGAAGCCGAGGGAGCGGAGTGCCATTTCAAACTCGGTCAATTGGTTTTTCGATTTTTGGGAGCGGCTGCTGGGGATGCGATATTGGAAAGCCAGTCGCTGAATTTGCTTGCGTTGGCTTTCATATACGCGAAAAAAGAGAGGATAAGCTCCAGTCCGGCGATGGCATCGATGCTTTCGGGGTCCTGCCCCAGTATTTCTATAATGCGGGCATCGATCTGGGATTGGTAGATGAGATCGATAAGCTGGATTTCGGTGAGATTAAGGGAGCCGGATAGGAGATCGGCAAAGGATGTGCGGATAGGCTCGGCGGCAATGATGGCGCCGAGTATCTCGCGGAGTTTGGTATATGGGAGGGTGATTTGAGGCATTATTACTCCTTTATGGTGTTTATCGGCTGCTTGAAGTAGAAAGCACTATCAAAAGGAACTGGAAAAGCAGGACCATGATAAGCGCTTTCTACTCCAATTTTTGAGCGCAGGGCAGCATTTTGTTCATGATTAAGCTGTTATTTTGTAGATGCGGATTTTATCGGAATTACCGGTAAAATTGGCAGTGAGGGTTACCTGTGGTACTTTATCGGATTCCGCCTTCCAATCAGCTTTGAAGCGCATGCCAATGAATATAACGGCATCTGTGCGATCTCGATTCAGGAGGATGATAGAGATATCCTTGGCAGCGAAAGCGCTGGACTCGAAATAGGCTTTTGTTTTATCCGAAATACCGGCAACGACCAATTCTATGCTGGATTCTCGGCGCCCAGGAATGCAGTAATTTCGAGTGCGTAATTTTTCTACAGAGGAATCTACTTTTGCAGGAGCTTCGGCAAGCTCGCCCAGGGAAGTAAAAGAGGCGGCAAGGGCGGTGGCGAGAGACGTGCGCGTGGCAAACATGGTATTGATTGCGGATACGGTATCGGCGCCTTCGGCAAAGTAAACTTCATCGCCCGGCATTACTGCGGATAGGTCTGCAAAATCGAGCGAGGTACCGGCGGGGGGAATGGGGACTTCGGGTATAGTTTCTGCCATGATTATTCTCCTTTATTCGGCATCTGGAATGTTGGGGATGATGTAGATGTTTTGGCTGGTGGAGCCGCTAAACTCGGAAGATATCACGATGTTATATAGCCCATCCACTTCCGCAGACCAGTCCAGTGTCCAGGCAAGGCCATTGAATAGGACAGCGCGGGAGCGTTCTCGGTCTATAACGCAGATAGAGAGAGGAACTCCCGATATTTGGGGACTTTCGAAATACGCTTTTTGGAGGTTTGAAATTCCAGCAATCGTAAGACTAACGGAGTTTGTGCGTTTCCCAGGTAGAGTGTAGTTTCGGGTTTTGAGTGCCTCCGCAGACGAACCAAAATCTCCAGGAGCCTCGGCAAGCTCGCCCATTAAGATGAAGCTATCCTCGATGGTGGCAGCGGCTATTTCCTTATCTGGGAAAAAGGTATCTGCATCAAAAGCCGCGAAGGCGCCTATTCCGAGAAAGATTTCATCGCTTGGAACTACGGCCAGCTGGGCACTAAAGGCGAGGTCTGTGGCAGATATGCCGCTCGGCAGAGTGGGTTTCTTGAAAGCCATTAGAATACTCCCTTTATTTTGGTGATGATGGAGCCAAAGTGTTTACGGTTTTTCCAGACGAATTCAACGGCTCCGCCGATAGTGCCAAAGACTTTTAGGAGGAGGTTTTTTTTCTTTTTGGGGAGATTTGCTTCGATGGTGGCAACGGCGCGCTGTTTTTTTACGGCATTTGTAATGTCTGGTCCGTTGGCGACATCCTGAACGATATCGAGGATCATGGTGAGTGCAGCGGCGATTTGGGTGCGGTCTGCCTGGCGTTTCCAGATAAGCCCAATGATCCAGACGATTACGACAGAGAGGGCAGTGATCACGAACTGCTGGTTTTGGGATAAGAGATTGATAATAGTATTCATGTGTGTCTCCTTTTTTCACATGATATAGAAGAATAGGCGCACCTTTGCGGCGGTGGATTTAGCAGCGCGTCTGATCCAAATATGTGAGGTGCGGACATAGGGAAGGGTGTATGCCTTATCTTTTGTAATATACAACTGTTTTATTGATGCTGCGTATGTAGAATCTGGGCGGACTGCGACGGAATCTACGAGAGAGAAGAATTGGACGGCTACGGTTCCCTTAGGGAGCGGCACCTTTTGCCAGAGGGTATCTGTAGGTGCGACTTCGGTGAAATCGTAGGTGCGATAAATCTGCATGGGTATTTTGCGAGAATCCACGGGTAGAGTGGGAGCGCTCTGCGCAGCGAGAAGAGCGGCGCAGAGCAGGATGGCGAAGATGGTGATGAATTCTTTCATAATATTATACTCCCTTAGGCGGCTTCGACATCGAGATCATCGTCTTCGGCAAAAGAGATATCAAAGATGCGTATAGGACCATCGATGTAGGTGATACCGGGGCGGATGCGGATATACCAGTGGTATTTCCAGTCCGAACCGTGGTGTTCTACTTTGAGCTCGGCATCGGTGCGATAGCCAACAATAATGAAGCGAGAGAGCCCAGCGATGAGGTTGGAATCTGGCATAAAGCGCGGTTTTACCGGAATGCCGGAATAGCTGAGCTTGCCACCTTCGAGGAGGAATTTGTCTCCGGCAGGGGAGTTGCGGCGGGCAACTTCGGCCTTGATGCGGATGTGGTCTTTGTGCGAGACGTAGAAGACAAAATCTTCCATTTCTTCAAGGACGTCATCCGAGAATTCAAGGAGAGCAGCTTCCAGCTTTTCATCCCAATTGATGTTCTTGAGACCATCAATGGTGGTAATTGCATCGGATTCCTCGGCGAGGGCGATAATACCATCGAGCGCTTTTAGGGCGGGGGTGGATGAAGAGCGCGAGCCGGAGAATAGGAGCTTACGGATGGCTTTTTCGGCTTTGCGGGCGATATGCCTCTCGACGTAAGCGCCGAATGCGGCTTCGCCGTATTTATCCTTGTAAAACTCCACGGTGTCTCGTCTGAGAGAAAACTTGGCATGGAGTATCCCTGTGGGGCAGGCAATATCTGCTGAGGCGATGTTTTGGGAGGAAACGGCTCCATCCTCGGAGTTTTTGAAGACGAGATCGGCAACAGTGCCTACGTCTATTTTTTCATCTTTGAGGAGCGGGACCACGGTAATGTCCTTAAGTGTATCCGAGGGGTCGGAGGAGATTACTTCATCGATGAAAAGTGCGGTGGTTGTGGGGGTAAGGATATTCATGGGAGCGCCGGCATCTACATTGGCAATGCTTTTGTAAAGCTCCATTTTTTGAGATTTGAGGATAAGCTTAACGCCATCGATATCCACAGAGGAATCAGATGGAGCGGTGGCGGGCTCTCCTTTGACGGAAGTGGAAATGGCTTTGGATAGGCTGACAGAGAGCTGTTGGATTTCGGAAGTAAGGGACTTGATAAGCGCGTTTGATGCCGCGGAGGCATCCTGGGTCTCAAGCTCGGCGATACGTGTCTGGAGGGTGGCGAGAGCGGGAGTGGGGTCTGTGCCGGGTGCAGCCTTGGCGGCTTTGGCAATGGCATCGATCTGGGACTTTAGTTCGGTGATGAGTGCAGAATTATCTGCAGGGGCGAGAGAGGTGGCACTTCCTGCGATGGATACGCCATTGAGGGCACCCTTTGCGACTTTTTGCCAGTAGGGAGAACTGAGATCAAGGCACTTGATAACCCCTACCCAAGAGCCGATGCGGGTATCTGGGAAGTGCTGAGGGTCTGCACTTTTGAGGATATAAGATTCTGCAATCATGAACTCCGGGACGGGCGTGAAATTGTGGTTGATATCATTTCTACCTACCAGCCCCTTGGCGGCGAAGGCGTGGGCAGCTTTGGCTATTTCAGCGGCGGTGTATGTATCTCCCTGAAAATCGGCGATATCCGGCTCCATAATGGTGCAATAGATCAGTCCCTGGTCACCCTGGGTGATGGACTTTATTTTGCGGGAGCTGGTGATTACGGAGTGTCCACCGGATGCAGATTTGTAGATGGCGCCGCGCTGATTTGCGGGCATGATGTCGTCGAAAAGGAGCGAGATTAGCTCGACATCTACATTTGCGAGAGCCGCCTTTTGGATGCGGCGGCGATGAAAGAATAAGTGTTTCATGAGGTCTCCTGTAATGATTAGAAGTTTCGGTTTGATTTAAAAAGGGCGAGATCATCATCCTGGGTGAGGGATGTGATATTTCCGAAATCGAAGTGAGAGGGAAGGACTTTCCAGGCTGGGAAATCGTAATTGAACTCGTTGGCAAGAGCCAAGGCCAGGCGGAACTGGAGGGGTTTTATGACGAAGTGATAAAAAAGATTCATGTCGGAATTGTTGTCTCCACCGAGTTGGCCGGAAACGAGCTGGGAAACGATCCGGGGTGGTACGCGATGATAGGCAAAGATGCCATCGCGGAGGTCTTTTTTGAGGGTTTGGAAACCGCCATCTGGCAGAGATTGGCGGAGTGGTTCGAGCTTGATTTTGACGTCGCGTGATTCGGATTCGATGAGGATTGCGGAATGGGACTTGGCATTTCCTTTGGCCTCGCGCAAGGCGGCTTCGATTTGCTGGAAGGCATCTTGCATTACTTCATTGCCGTTTTCGTCTATTACTACGCCATCGCGAAGTGAGCCGCCTTCTACAATCATGAAGTAATCTATGAGCAATCCATTTTTGAAGTTATTGTAATCGTAAGTTTTAATTTCATTTAGGATTTCCAGCGAAATAACTATGGGGATGCAGGCAAGACCCCAGGCGGATGAGCGGTGAGTGGCTTTTTTGAGGTGGAGGATATCGGCGTAGCGGAAGTCTTTGCGGACGCCAGCTCGCACCTGGATGTAATCCGGGACGAAGAAGCCGAAATCATCGTAGCGTTCAACGATGCGCACTTCATTGGGGAGCAGGCGCTCAATGCCAGTCCAGACGCCCTGGCTATTGCGCATTTTGATGAAGAAGCCATTGCCGCAGGCTATGTAATACTTTAGAAGCTCGGTGAGGAGGGTTGATTCATCCTCGCAAGAAGGGAAGGATGCAGCTTTGAGCCAGGCTTTTACCTGAGAATGCGAGCATTCAAACTTGGTAATGGTGGACATGGCAATGGCATCGATGCAGCCGGCGTGATATTCGTCCTGGTCTATGAGATTGAGCAGCTTATCCATGGAATAGGGTGGAGCCGCTTCTTTTTTTTCGGCGGCCTTGGAGATGATACGGGTGCCCTTGACGCAGAGGCGTGAAAGATCGGGCAGTTCTGGGGCATAGGACTTTAAAATATCGGCGGCGGCGAGGATTCCGATATTATTGTGAGCGATGCGCTGGATTTTCATGCGTGGGCTCCGGGAAGTTTTTGGATGGAGATGCGGGCAATACGGACGAGGCGGGCGCCATCGATGCGGGAAGTGTAGTATTCTACGAAGCTAAAGTCGCGAGCTGCGGCGTCTTGCCAGGCGGTGCGGAAAGCTTCTTTGAGGGTATAGAGGTCAGCATCCGGATCGGCAACATTATGGGCATTGACGATGAGATGGACGGTGAAAGAAAAATCTGAGGAGAGATAGCGGCGAGCCGTCTTTGCCATGCCTGTTTCGGATTCCAGTGTAACGATGGCAGCGGGTAGGGACTTTGGAATGTCCGAGTTGGAATACATAATGGACTTGATGTCTGGGGTGTTTTGGAGAGCGGTGGTGATTTGGGAGCGCACTTTTTGCATCGAATTAATCCAGGTTATCCAAGGTGATGGAATCTATTTGTTGGGTGATCCAGGCATCGAGATCATCGATGGTGGCTTTAAAGACGTCGCGTGCGGGGATGCCTTCGCGCTTGATTTTGGCTCGGATTAAACAAGCCATCTGCACCACGGAGAGGAGCTTTCCGGACTTCTTATCCGTCCAGGCGAGCTGCTTGCGCTCTACCCAGGCGATGAGTGGGGCGAGTGGCGTCCAGGAAGGTACCTTACCCCCTTCTATAAAGGGGGCGTGGTGTACGTGGGAACCGACATGGAGGAGAAAACCATCGGGCAAGGGTGACACAATGTAATGGAAGGAATCGATGTAATCTCCGAGGTCTCGGATGCCCTCTTTTTCAGCGAGGCGGGCAGCATCGCGGGCGATGACGGAGCCGATGAGATAAACGCGGGATTCGAGGACGCGGAGCAGGCTTTCGTAGATTTGCTCGAAGCTGGGGTTATTCATATCAGCGAAATCCGGAGGGGTTTGGGATTTTCCGGAGAGAGAAGCTCCAGGGTTGCGAGACCAGCCGGCGAAAGCCAGGGCTGGATAGATAGAAGAGCGCGGCGGGTAAGGCGGGAGGCAAATGCTTCGATTTCGTGGCCGGTAAGCAATTGGGTGGCGGCGGCATCGAGTCCAACGGTTTTTACGATGCCTTCGCCAAGGGTTTTCAGATTTAGAAACTCGGCAGTGGAAGCGAGGAGGAGGAAGGCGAAGGCGGCGCGGAACTGGATTTGGAGGGGCGTAAAGAGTGGCAGGGGGGCTTCAATATCATTCTCATTTTCTGATAGGTCGGGATCCGTATCCGTGAGGGGTGTAGTAGGCTCTGGAATATCCAGGGTTGCCTCTTCAAAGGCATCGGTAGTGGAGTAATCCTGCAGAAGGGACATGACGAGGAGAGTGTGAGAAGTGAATACAGGATTCCCCGCCAGGTCTAAAGGTAAATTGACCTGAGCAAGAGCAGCAACTGGGGTAAGAGGTATCGCTTTCATGAGGTCAATAATTTGGGATGGGGTGATTGTGTCAAAAAAGCGTGCCTAAGCGTGCGACAGTTTTTTAAATTCAAGATTGAATTTCGGAATCGAGGACGAGCTCGGTTTTCGTGCGGCATTTCCAGTGGAAGGGGGGGAAGGGGGTGTGGGGGCCGGAGACGCCCGTGGGGTTGCCTTCTGCATCGTATTCGATTTGTTTGGGAGAGACCCAGGGGGCGATGGCTTTGATGCGGTCTCGGGCGGATTCGAGTGATTCTGCTCCCTGGTCAATATCCAGGAGCTTATCCCTGATATCGAGGGCAGGGGCAAGGGGATAGACTTGATTTTGGGATACGAGGGCGAGGCAGATATCTGAGGTTCGGTCGTCCAGTGGGTTGACCAGGCGGTAGTAATTGATGCCTGCTTTTTCGTATCCGGAGAGGCGTCCAAACTCGCGGATGCGGAGGGCAGTGTGTTCGGCGAGGCCTTGCCAGTAATGGGCGGATTTTTGACCGAGGTCTGCAAACTGTTTTTCTAGGGCAGTGGCAAGGTCTCGCATGGTCCAGCCTTCTGAGAAGAAGCGGTTGAGGACGCTGCGGAAATCTTCGGCGATATCGGCATCGAAGTGGTTTTCAATCCAGAAGATATTTTGGCGGGCGATGATGTTGGCGAGATTTTGGTCTTTTACGCCATATAGTCCGATTGATATCTTGGTTTTCAGCTGGACGGCAACATCCTGGATTCCGATGCGGAGGGAGCGTTCGGTATAGGCGAATGTTTCGGAAGATACGGCGGCAGCGAACTTGGGGCCGAGTTCAACGGCGGCGATATTCATGATGTTATCCACGGTCTGCTGGTCTTTTCTGGACTGAGGGTCGATCTGAGAGAGCCAAGTGATGGCTTGCAGGGATGCGGCACGGAGTTTGGCACGCCAGGCGTTATTCAGGGGGCGGTAGTAGGCATACATGAGGCGATCGAAGTAGTTCATACAGTCATTTTCCGAATGCGGACACGGGTTCGAGAGGAGTATTCGCTGAAGCGCTCAAGGCATCCGGCAATGGCATCCGGACCATCGATGTAGCCATCGGGGTAGCTGAGGTATTGGGATTTGAGAGCGGGAGTATCCTGCCCAACGGGAAAGAGGAGTCTGGCAGATTCGATGGTGGTTTCGGTGGCTTCGATGCGGAGGAATTTATTTTCGCGGTTATCAATGCGCTTGAAGAGGTGAGAGATGGGTTTTAGGGCGTTTTCTCGAGCCCAGCGATCGAATTCATCGAGGATGCGATGTTGCCCGAAGGTGGTTTCGATGGAGGGGCGGAAACGGGCTTTATAGGTAGCCAGCAGGTCAATAGTGGTGTCATAAAGATGGCGAAAGAAGGCTGTATTTTCAGTTTGTCGGAGCCAGATACGGAGGAGGTAGAAACGTGCACCATCGTAAGCGATGGCGGCAACGGCCTTGAAACAACCTTTTTCACCCCAGGCGGGATCGCAATATAGCCATACCCGCGACACCTTTGATAGGGACGGCGGAGCGCTGTAATGTGCGAACCATTCGTTTTTGAAGATATTTCCATCGATCACGGCAAATCCGAGCATTTCTCTCTGGTACCCTGTATGCCCATAGCGGATGCGAAGCTGGGGAAAGGAAGCGGCGGGATACTTTTCTGGCCAGGCGGATGAGCCATCCGGGTTTTCCAGGGGATATGCCAACAGCTTGCGTTGCGGCATGACAAGAGTGTGATGATAGGATGGCATAAAGTCCGGAGAATCCTGGCGAATGTGCGCAATAATGGACTCTCTGTACATGACGATAGAGTAGTTTGGGTGAACGAGATTGCCCAGGAGAATGACGACAGAATCTGGAGATTTGCGGATGGCGCCGCCGATTTCTTCCAGGATTTTGCGCAGCTTGCGGCGTCCGATATTTTGATTACCCTGGTTGCGTTCGAGATCGATGTCGTCGCAGATAATGAGATCGGGACGGCGGGCAGTGCGGGGATTGATAAGACCGCGAAAAGAGGAATTGATGCCAGCGGCGAGGATATAAGCGTTGTTTTTGAGGTAAAATTCGGATACATCGTCTCCATCGGTGCGAAGCTGAGGGAAATCTGTAAGGATTCGGCGATTTTCGCTAAGCTGATGGTGCGTAAGAGCGGAACGATTTGCCGCGAGTTGTGCATCAGCGGCGATATGAACGA
Organism: Candidatus Cloacimonadota bacterium; assembly: GCA_028695495.1. Taxonomy (GTDB): domain Bacteria; phylum Cloacimonadota; class Cloacimonadia; order Cloacimonadales; family Cloacimonadaceae; genus UBA5456. Next base: position 15,175 of record JAQVIX010000016.1, read on the forward strand.
TGAAAGTATCCCCACGAGCGATGCGCCAGATGGGATAAACAACGCCCATCAGGATGGTTTTTCCTAGTTCGCGGAAGCCAGTGATCCCAACAATACCAAAGTAATTGTGAGTGTGGCGGAACATGTCTTCGTGAGCCGGGCAAAAGGGGAGATCGAATATGTGAGGGAAATAGGTAGAGCAGAAATATGAAAATCCATCCCAGGAGTTATCTATGGCGCGGGTGATGCGCTGGGATTTTTCTACGGGGGAATCTCCAGCGAAAGGCAGGACAGCAGGGGTCTTGGCGACAATGCGTGCGATGGCTTTTGATTGCCGCTGGGTAAAACGCTTCATGACAATACCTCAATGATTTCATTTTTTAGTGCATTCCAATCTCCGCCAGCAGCAACAATCATGTTTTGGATGTCGTCCAAAGAAGAGCCAATGGGCGCTTCGATATAGTCGAAGCTGTAGCCGTCTTCTGTGGGGGTGTGGTTCCATGTGACATAGATGAAATGCGAATAGATGAAGCAGGTGGGCATTATGTTGTCAGATGATCCGGTCATACTGTATTCCTTTGTTCAGATTTGAACTTGTAGTAGTTTCCAATTTTAACAATTTGCGCACGAAAAGGGATTTTGGCCGCGTACTTTCTGATTTGATCGACTAAAACTATGCATCCTGAGAAAACCACGTGAAGCTCGCTATTAAGCTCGATTTGCAAGGTGAGGCAATATGGCGAACCGCCTTTTTTGGGGAATTTAGTCTCTTTGATGCGGTAGCCGCGGACGATCAAATCCTGATTTAGCAGATCATCAATTTTCATCTTTTCGCCTTCCAAGGTTTCGGAATCATCACCAAAATCACTGAAGTTATTTACATCGTCATTTTGTACATAGGATTCTTGCATTTCAATTCCTTACATGAGTTTATAATTTTGTTTTTCACGCCGTCTGTAATGTGTTTACGGCGCAGTCTTAGCGTATTTGCGTGGCAAAGCCAGCCATAGTAGCTTACGAAGCTGGAGACGACAGCTTTCGCACTCATTTTGCCGGATGCTATCAGCTTCATTTTGCGTTTGAAATTAAGTGCAATGGATTTGCGAAGCAGGGTATATCCGGAGAAAAAGCGATAGCCCAGGAAGTCAATACCACGGATAGATATGGGAAAAACCTGCCAGTTGTTATTCACGGATAGTTTTAGTTTTCGCAAAAGAAAAGACACGATCTCTTTGCGCAGTTTATGAAGTTCGTCTTTGTCCGAACCCAAGATCACCAGATCGTCACAGTAGCGGTAATAATGCTTTATGCGTTTTTCTTCTTTCAGCCAGTGATCAAAACCGCTAAGATAGAGGTTTGCCAAGTGTTGCGAAAGATAGTTGCCGATGGGAAGTCCCGATTCGGCACTTTCAATTATCTCATCTATCAAAGCCAAGGTGGGTTTGCATTTTATCAGGCGGCGCACCAGCGATTTTAGTATGTCGTGATTCACGCTCGGATAAAACTTCTTGATATCCATTTTTAAGCAATAGCGGGCATCAGGAGCGGTGCGCAGAACGCGGGACAGCTTCTTTGCGCAGGAGTGTATTCCACGTCCGGGCACGCAAGCGTAAGTGTCTGCAATCAGATTTTTAACAAATATAGGGAGCGTGATCTGTAAAATAGCGTGATGTACAATGCGATCAGGATAATACGGGAGCTTATATATTTGTCTAATCTTGGAGCCGCAGCGCCTTTCCTGCTGCACGTAAGGGGATGTGATGTATTTGCCTAAGATGAGCATTGTCCTGAGGTTTTCCAGGTATTGATCCCGGGCGCCATCTACTGCGCGAACTTCACGATACCAGCCCTTACCCTTGCGCGCATTTTCGTGCGCAAGCCACAGGTTCTCAATATCTGCTATTTTCATGAATAAATCACCAACTCTTTTCATCTCTGCTTATTTCCGCCCGGAGCCTTCACCTTCAGGGCTACCAGCACCTATGGGCTTTCTTTGTTTTTTGCCAAGAGGCAGGGTGCCTGACATCAGTTTGTGTTTTAATAAGCTTAGCTGCCTGCCGATATTCGCATTCCGATTACCGGAGCTGTTGCTCGCATTCACGCAGAACACGCCCGCATTACCGACGTTATTCGCATTCCCGCTGACTGCAACTACCCGCATAGCCAAGCACCTTAATGTTAGTGATACTAATTTTTTCATAAGCAGAGCCGCCCGCCGATATACGCAATCCGATTACCGGAGCCGTAGCCCGCAATCACGCAGAACACGCCCGCAATACCGACGTAAATCGCAGCCCCGCCGACCGCAACCACCCGCAAGCCACTACTGCTCGATGGATAAAAGCGATCCGTAAGCCCCGTGATAGAACTTCCACCCGCTACGCGTGGGATAAAACCGTAGTCCGCTAACTCCTCATAAATGCGGGTTATATAGCCTGATGGCATATTAGGCTTTTCCCCTGCCTCGATAATACGCTCATAATTCGCCAGGGTGTCGCTAAATGGGTTTTGGCAAACATACACATCCGCTCTGTCCGTTGCGTGAAAATCGTATAGCATGCCCTCAACCCATTGCCAAATGTGCCCGTAGGGATTTTCAATGCCGCGATAAGACGGTATCACGTCTTCCCAAAAAACATTCTTTTCACCATCGAAAACAGGCAAACCCCGGTCGGGGTAAACATCGACCAAAGACACACAACCGGACGCGTTGCCTAAAGTCTCTGTGCCCCCGTTCGGAACTATTGGCAGATAGATCGAGCTGCCTTCGACAGCAGACGCCTCCCAGGTGGCAGACGGTAGATTCACCAACCCACCTGTGGGGCAGCCCGTGAGAGCAAGCTGGCTGTTAAAAGTGGCAAATTCGGTGAGCATTAAAAGCCGCTGAGCTTCCAGTAAGGGGTTGTCCAGCAAACGCCAGGTGCTATCATCTGAATTGTTATCTCGGCGACGTGCGGCTGCCCTAAACTCGGCTCGTGTGCCTCTGCCTACTGGCAGTTTCCCCGCTACTGATGCCAGACGCGGTTTTGACTGCAGGTAGAGCTGCCTTTCCAGGGTTACAACTCGCTGGTGTTCTCCCGTGTATTCGTAATAATCCTGGTATTCGTCATCCTCGTTTTGCAAAACGCCCAGGTACTTCGCTTTATAGCGAAAAGGAACCTCTGTGAGCTTGCCGCCGATCACCTTCAAAAAAGCGGGGTGTACATCGAATCCGGGCAGGGCATGAGGAGATATCCACCATTCTAAATTGTCCGGACTGTTAGGATCATACACCGCTTGGTAGTAAAATTTTGGTATTTCAACCATTACCTGGCCGTCTTTTCCGGTGATATCTGCCGGGCTGCCATCCGCGCGTAGGTTGGAATTTTGCGGATGCAGATAATACGCCACGCTGTCTTGCGGAGCGCGTGCATCCACATCATCGTCCACCACACAACACTGCATCTTTCTCTGGGTGAGCAGTTTGCGCGCAAGCTGCTCAGACCAAGGCAAAGCTCCGTTTTCATCGTTGAATTCTGCCAGACGACCGAGCCGCTCATAACGTCCCGCAGCGCCTCCGACAGGGAGTGAAAAGTTGAACCGGACGCCGTAGGCGCTTTCGTCTAAGCGTCCGATAATGCCAGCTTTATTCTGCGGCAGCATCAACCGGTGAGAAAGTCGCATCATTAGAACCCGTAAACAATGAGCACCATGTCCGATTTTGCCGGAATGGTGATTTTCGTGAAGTGTGAGAGGTAGGTAAAGCCATCTGGCACGAAATCATTGAGGGGTGAGAGATCGACTCCGATGCCGTTGATTTCGATGGAGTCTTCATCTTCGGGGAAGTCTGCATTGAATATGGTGATGGCAGAAAAAGAGCCGGTGATGATTGTATCATTATTCTCTGCGGCAACGAAAGGGATGCCATTATCCGGCATGGACTGCAGTTCTTTTTTTGCGAGGGAGCGCGAAGCTTTAGCTTGGGTGGTCATGCGTTATTCTCCTTTTTTGGGGCGACTTTTTGGTGGTATGCGTCCGTCATTCATCAGATTTACTTCGATTTTTGCCCACCAGGAATCGAGTTTGGCATCGAGCTGGGAGAGGAAAAGATCGAAGCGGCGATCGAGATCGCGATCGATGTCTTCTTTTATTTTACGGATGTCTTTTTTTAGGTTTTGGATGTCTGACCATGCGGTTTTGAGAAGCCAGGACAAGACTCCGGCGTAGAGGGTGAAAAGGGTGAAGAAGATTTTTGTTGCGAGATCATTCATTTTATACTCCAATACAGAAAATGCCCCGGAGGGGCGGAATCACCTCCAGGGCTTGGCGACGGCTGAGGGACTGGTGGTTATACATTACGTATCCTGAGATACTCGGACAAATCTACGATGATAGCCTGGAACTCTTTGAGCAAGCCATTATAGCCTTTTTCCAGGAAAAAATCAGTTGTTTGGTCCAGGAACTTGATAATATATTCGTTCAGCTCTTTCGCTGGTTCCAAGCGCTTAGCTTCGTTTCGCAGAAGCGCCACGAGAGCCTGGAGCTGAGTATTGCGGGGATCGGCTGCGAATTCTTCCAGAGCTTTTACCACCGCGCGTTTGCGAGCTCGATCAGCGCGAATTTCAAGGTTTTCCATTTCTTTCGCCATTTTGCGCCAACTGCCGCGGGATATCCAGTTAGACACCGTGCGAGGGGCAACGCCAAACTGCTGAGCCAGAACACGGTGATCCGTCTGCCCTGCAAGGTAGGCATCTTGGGCGGCTACTCGCGCCTGTCTGTAGTTTATTTTTTGCGTACTCATGAGGTCAATAATTTGGGGTGGGGTGATTGTGTCAAAAAAGCGTGCCTAAGTGTGCGACAGTATTTTCGTGCAGACAAAAAAAGCCCCGACAAAGAATCGGGGCTGAGGGTATTATGATGACTATTCGTCCTCTGGGACAGTCTTGCGCCTATCGAGATAGCGAATTAGATCGATGCCATTAACACGAAGCGGACCGCGTCCGGTGGGACGAAAAGCCGGAAGCGGATCCTCTATGTTGCGGATCATCCGATATACGGAGCTGCGGTCGATTGCCAGCAGAGTAGCAATTTCGTCAGGGCGGTAGATTCTATCAGGTTTTATCATCTGCCATCTCCTTTTTTGCTTGCTGGAAGTCTGCTTCCGCCCATTCTGGACTTTTGCCGCTTATTACCTTGAGTGTCATCTGCTTTTCGGTGCGATTTTTGCGTAGACGCTCCGGCATATCGTATTTTGCCAGTGCTTCAGCTGAGGGGAATTGCAGAGTATGGCGCACGAAATCCGCCCAGGTAGCATGGGCATGCCAGGGAATAGAAAGCAGATTCGCAACCAGGCTGGCATCTGCTTTGCGAGATGTGGGGGTGGCGCGTTTGTTAGCGGCATCTCTTTTTTTCTGAAGCTCCTGGCGCGCAGATTCCAGCGCCCACCACTCCCCTAAATACTCATCGAAATTACTCGGACGATAGAGCGTGCTCGGGCGCAGATAGCGATTCATTTTTTCATCGTGAAGCCAAAGCCGCACCATAGCCTCGTGGACGCGGCAAAAATCCTGAACAGTGTATCCACTCCTAATTAGCCGAATAATGGCGTTACTGGCGGTTTCCGTGGGCAGAAAACGTTTTTTGCTGCGCTCATTCAGATCTGCAATAATGCTGGCTACATCTTGATCAAATAGACTGCTATTTTGGCTCTTATTTTCTTTGGCGCGCTCACTGCGAATAAGATTGCCGATCCAATTTCGGAAGCGCCGGGAAAGCTCCTGCGCACCGAGAAGATCGGATGCGATAGACCAGAGATCTTTATTGCGTGGCATTTTATACCCCCTATAGAGAAGGGAAGCTGAGCACGATAGTAATGAGCTTGCCGTCGTTGCCAGCTTCCTGGAAGTTGTAATAGGTTTTGGTTTCTATCAGCTTCATGGATTGAGATATCAGTTCCATCGCTTCAATCCAGGCGGGGTCTGGAAAATCGAGCTGACGGAGTCCGAGAATTTCACGGGAATTGAGGTCTCCCTTTGCATCCACGCGGAAAGCCCGATTAACCAGTGCTATTATTTTTTCGTTTGAGCCTGGCGACCAGGACTTGATACACTCGTCTATCTTGGCTTTTGCGAGGTTTAGCTTTTCATCGAATGTGAAGCGCTTGTAAATGCGCACCGCGATGGCCTCGCTCATGTCGAAGTTGTAGAGCGTGGTGGCTCCTTCCCAATCAACGCCTTTTTCTGCGGCGATGCTATCCAGGTATTTGGCGATTTGGCGGGACATAGTCTCCTTTTCTTTGGCGATATGGGTGCGGAGCTTGCGAGCCTGAGCTACGAGTTTTTCAACGAGTGCATCGCGCTTTTTATCCTGGGCAGGCACGTAATCGCTCGGCACTTCGCGCCCCGCAGAATCGATCCAATACACACTTCCATTGCGTTTTACTATTTTAGCCATTGTTTGCCTCTTTTAGTTCGCTTATGGTTCGTTCGAGATATTGGATGTAAAGGCGCTCCCTGGCATCAGACCAAATCCCTGCTCGTTGCGCTGTTTTGCGGAAAAAGCTCAACATTTCATGGAAACATGGATGCTCCGGGGATATGAGCAGACCCTCCGTATAAATAGGATCGCTGCCCCCCAAACTTGGAAGCTCTTCAATATCAGTGATAATCATCTGCCTGTTGCAGGGATGTAAATCCGCGGCGGCTTGGGAGCTATGTGCGGATTTTCGCTTTGCCGAAACGTTTAGTTTGTTGCCCACCAGGCTGCGGGCGGGGCGTCCATCCGGAAGTTTTTTACGAACGCCTATTTTGCCGGAACCATCGCAAACGAGGCAGCGACTGGTGATGGGATCTCGATGCAGGAATTCATATTCCTCTTGATTTTCTGTGATTTTGCCAGAACCTTGGCAAATGGGACAGGTGATTATGCCTTTGGCCATGTTCTTATTCTCCTTTTTTAGTTTATTTTGTTGAGACCGTGCGGTTTAAAAGCTCTTGAGAGCGGGCTTCGAGGGCTTCAGTTACTATGTTTTTGGCATATTTTATCACAGTTCCCCCTTACACAGCATTTCGGGCGCATAAAAAAGCGTGTAGCTCACAGCATCGGTGCCGAGATATTTCTGCTGCAAGCGCAGCAAATCGATAATTGTATCCATGTCCTGCGCATATTGGAGAACCTGGCACCCTGCGGAATATTTCCCTATCTTTTGCGTTTTGCCAGATGCCTGGGCGCGGTGGAGATTGATTCCAAAAAGTCCAGTCGTAATGGATTGCGCATCCAAGTCCAGACGGTCATCTTGATTGTTATCGCGATAAATGCTGCATTTTCCCCGCTGAACCAGCGCGGGATGCCCGCGATGAAGCCCCAGCCGCCAAAGACCTGGATAGTGCCCAGGCACCAGGATGGCGGTGCCGTTGGGATTCATCGGAGACTTTAGGTAGTAGGCGCCGGGGTCGGTAGTGGCGGGGAATGTGAGCACATTGAGCTTATCGTTCGCTTTCCAGATTACGCCAATGGTGTCGTCAAATTCGTCTGCAAGCATCCGTGAGTGGCGGATGCCAAAGATGTTCAGGGACATCGTCGCAGTATAAAACGGGCTATTAAGGTACTTGTATTCCTGCATCATTTTTTTGATAGTATCCACCGTTATGCCCCCTTCAAAGCACGTTCTACCATGTTATAAAAGGCAATCAGATTTGTGGCTTGAACATATTTTTGGACTATATGCAGATTGGCTTTTGTAAGTTCCTCAATGCGGGTTTGGGCGATTTCCAATTCTTTTATGGCAGCCAACGCCTCTTTTTGAGATTCTGAGGCAGATTCTCGCCAATGGTCTGCGGCATTTTTGTATTGGCTAATGCGAATGATATAATCCTGGCGATCACGGGCTGTGCCGGCTAATACAATTAGAATTGCAATTATTGACATGAATGCAAGGGCGGCTAAAAGCAAAATAAGGGTAATCATTGTGGTTGCTCCTGTTCTTGGATAAGAGTGTTTAGCATGCGTATCGTGGAAATCCGTTCTTTTGAATCCAGGATGTTCCAGTGGCTTTTTTGAAAATGAAAGACCATGTAGTAGCGGAGAGCTTCGTCTGAAAGCCCAGCTCGCTGCTGAAGAGCATACATGTAGCGCCCGTATGAGTCGTATTCAAAGCCTTCTGGCAGCGGAATACGATAGCCTGCAATGATATCGTGAAGTTGCGAAAGGCGGTGCTCTGGAAGCTCCCGTAGTGAGCGTCCAAAACCAAGCGCTTCCGTTATTTGTATAAATACGTCATCCGGCCATTTTAGCCGGGCGATGCGGTGCGCCTGGATTCTTTGTCGAAGGTAGCGCGCGTATGCTGTGTCTGTATTCATCAGTATATCCCTGCTTTTTGGCGCGCAAGACGAATCACGTCCCTCGGCACGCTAATACCTAAGAGTGAAAGGTCTTGGTTTGGTCCAGGATGATATCCCGTCTTTTTTACAATCACCGCATCGATGTGGATGAGCGCTGCCAGGTATTTGCTACAAAACTCGTGAGACCGGCATATACGCTCGCTCAGGGCGCGAGAAGAGAAAGCCGGACGCTTGCCAAGTTCTTGGATTATATAGCGCGCAATATCGGCATCGTAGCGCCAGCTTACCGTTCCGAAAGATGCCTCTCGGCAAAGCTTGCTTACAAAAATGCCATCACCAAGATTCGCTACCATGCCCTTTTTGATGGCGCGGCGATGCGCCGGACTTATTTCCGACACAGGGCGCCCCAGTATTTCTGAAAGCTGAGCAAGCGAGTAGGGCTTTCGATAGGTGCTTAGGAAAACGTTCAAATTCATTGCTTTAGCCTCCCAAATCCTTCATGGTGATCGTGCTGAGATTTTTCGCAAGCGCCAGGGATTCCATCGAGTCCATTACCTTGATTGCCTGGCGCAGGTTCCCACCAGATACGCGATGGATATAGCGCACCACATCTTCATCCATCTTTATTTCCAGGATGGAAGTGGCAACCATGCTGAGGTCTTTCAGACTGCAGGGTAGAAATTGGTAAAACTGAGAGCAGCGATCGAAGTAATAGCGATTGATCTGTAGTAGCCGCTCCATGGCGTTTTCCATGCCCACCAAAATCACAATGGCGAGCGTCTCGTCCACGATGTCGCGGATCGCGCCTAAAAGCAAAGGGTTGCGGAAGCCATAATCGATCTCGTCTATCAGAATTACCGTATGTGGATGCAGTGCCAAAAGATTTACTGAGCGCTGAAATAGATCATGCGCAGAGCCCGCTACTGCAATATCACCATATCCCAAAGATTTAGATAGTGTCCGCAGCAAGGTCTTTGAAAAGTTCTTGGCGGTGGTGGTGGCTTCCAGGCGAAGGTAAATGTAGTTTTCGCGAAGCGCTGTCCGCGTTGCCCAGGTGGTTTTTCCCAGACCCGGCGCACCATATACGAGACCGAGACCGACCATTTCGAGCTTTGGGCGCCGCTGGAGTTCGCTAATGCAGCGATTTGCTTCCAGAACGTTGTGAGTGGGGATTAGCTTTCCTTGTTTCATTTTATATTCCTCCTATTCCTCTTCTTTTTAGTGCATCTGTGAAGCTATTGCCTTTCGGTTCTGCTATTTGTATATCTTTCGTTTTAGCCGTTTTTTGCAAAATTTTGGCAACTACTTCGTTGGCAGATTCCTGGTCAATGGGCGGGCTGATCATGGGCGGCTGACGGAAGGTGGGGTTGTTTTGGGATATCTCGTCCATTACGGCATCTTTGATATACTGCGTCTTCTTGATTACGGCAGCAACGTTTCGCTGTGCGCGTTTCATGGTTTGAGCCGTGTTTTTTTCGATCTGTTTGCGGAGACGACGGGTTTCTGAAAGCTCCTGGACGAGGCTTTGGCGCGCAATGGGATTATCCATCTCAATGGCGATAAAGCCATGTTGAGCCTCGCGCATAGGTGCCTGTGCTATGAATCTGCCAGTCAGATCATACACCAGTATCCAGCGTAGATCAGAGTAATCGTAGCGGATGATCACCGGCTGACCTATGTGTTTTACAAAGTTTTCATGCCAATATCTACACTTATTCAACCATATTCCTTCGCTCCTGAGTTTTTTCCGCTCGGCTTTCAGCATCATAAAGTTGAGCTTTTCCGGCGAAATTGTGCGCTGCGGATCTATTGCGCGTGCCGCAAAGACCTCATAAGGTTTTTGTCCATTCAGTCCGGGGTGCGGACGCATCCCATATACATGGCGAAAATAGTAATATACCATATCCAGCGCTTCTTCCAAAAGCAAGGGCTTGCCGCTCTGCATTTTCTTTGCCCACTTTTCATTACGGGAATATTGAGCGGGTTTGTCGTCGATATTGCGACCACGGAAAGTTTTTTGGAAGCGCTCAAATTGCTCCTGAAGGCTGCGGAAAAAGCGTTCAATCACCTTTGCGCGGGCGTTGTAGGCTTCTGCAAATTGAGCCTGGATGCCCAGCCGCGGGAATATTCCAGCAAAATCCGCGTTGAGATCGTGCTCTTCCCAGCGATCGTGAAAAAGCTTAGACTTGAAGCCCTTGCCGTTGTCCAGGTATATGAATCTGGGCAAGAAGCCGAGATGCATAATAGCATTGCGCACGGCTACCAGGATGTGCTCAGATGATTCCGTGAGCACCAGTGATGCCCCGATGGGATACCGCGATGCCCAATCAATTATCAAAATAAGCGTGAGCCGCGCCGGTTTCCCCGTATGGGGATTTATTGTGTCAAAAGCCAGTATGTGCCCATCTGCTACCAGGACGTCCCCGGGAATTAACATCGAGGTATCACGAATGATAGATTTTACGATGTTATCCTTTACATATTTGCTGCCCTTGCGCGCCTGTGCCCATTCGTCCGGATTTTGTGCGCGCCAATCCGCAATCCAGCGCTTGAGGGTTGATTCTGAGGACGGGCTATCGCAAAGACCCATGTGGGTATCGTGTTTGAGATTGCCGATGGCGGAGCCGATGGAGATTTTGGGGCCATCTAAAAGAAGCGCCAGGAGGTAGTCTTGCTCAAATTCCGTCACCTTACGCCCCCGCTGGGCATCGGTATTTTGATGCACCAGCGCAAACATGTCGCGTCCAGATTCGTGCCACTTGCTTAGCCATTCGCGCAGAGCACGCTCGGAGCGCTTGCCTTTTAGCTTATATAGCTCCGGAGCCAAGGATTTATCGTTGTAGCTGCGGGTGATCTGTTTCCAGGCCGTTCCTTTGGTCTCGGCGGCGTCCAGGATGTTTTCGGCGGCTTCGAGGAATTGAGCAAAAAGCTGAGCCTCATCCATTTTGTGAAGCGGCAGATGCTCGGAAGGAGTGAAATCTGGGATGGGTTCGCATGGTTCGCATGGTTCGCATGGTTCGCATGGTTCGCATGGTTCGCATGGTTCGCATGGTTCGCATGGTTCGCATGCGATCAACCATGTTGTCCGTCCCGATATGCTCGGATGTGGAACTTCTTTTATTTGGTGCACTCCTCTTGCGATTTGCTTTTGAACAGCCCGCTCGCTGAGGTTCATTCTGTCTGCGTATTCTTTCACTGAAAGCCAATTTACATCATGCTGTTCTTTCATCCTGCATCTCCTTATTAATCCATACAAATCTCCAAAAATGGGCGGTTAGGCGTCGACTCCCGACCGCCCGGAGTTGCAGGTTTTGGTGCGCTATTTTTAGGGTGCCACCCCACTTTGCCCCAAGGCAAAGTCCCTTTTGAGATGGCACGCTAAAAACAGAATAGGACGCCTCTCGATCTATAATCTGGAGGGATTGCAGAAAGCTGAGGCGTCCCATGCTTGTTATCGTTCCTTTTCTATTTAAAATATTGAACCCTCTGCCCGCAGATGATAATGATTGGAGTGTGTTTTTGATTGACAGAGGGTTCGCTTTCAAAATACCAGTTCCTTGATAATGATTATTCCAAAGGAGTGTGGACATCATGTTAATTAAAGCACCAATGCAAGGAGTTCATAGCGCTGTATTGCACCGGAAGCTGTTTGAACGGCTATCGGCATTAGAGCGTGAGTTCCCTCACTATTCCAAAGCTTTCCAAGACCTGTCTCATCAAGAGCTTTCGCATTTTCTGGCTTATGAAATCCCAGAAATGAAGCCAATTTACGAAAAATGGAGCGGATTGGATCAAAAAGAACCAAGCGATTATTTCCCTGCATATTGCCGTCTAAGGCGAGTCTTTGAAATGATCGACCTGAATCAAAAAGAAATACCTCTGATTGATTCCCAAAGACACATGTTTTTGAACGACTTAGAGTTTCTTTGCTTTGCCGATTTGTCTCAAATTTTAACGCTGCAAGAGGTGTTTGACCTTTTGGGTATCGACCTACAGGTGTTGCCAGAAGAATAGCTTTTATCATAACTGCTTTCATCTCGCCACCCCCTTCGCATCCGGCAACGGACATTCGGGCAGATAACTGCCGCCCTTTAAGGCGTCTGCCACGCAAGGATAGAGGTGGTGGATAGTGGGTTTACGAAAAAGCCCATTGTGGGTTTTTTCGATGATGGCGCGACAAACTTGGACGACTTTTAGGGATTTAAAGTTGTCGTTGTCGTTTATAAACACTACTTTGGACGTCCGAAGCGGACAGTCCTTGCAGCCGGTAATCTGTATGCTGATTCTGCTTCTTTTTTTGAAGATACTCATTTCTTGTCTCCTTCGCCCGCTTCTGGTAGCGGGCATTCAGGCAGATAACTGCCGTTATTGATGGCATCAGCCACGCAGGGGTAGAGGTGGTGTGTGACTGGTTTACAAAGGATGTGGTTATATGCTTTCATCGTGATGGCGCTGCATACCTGCAGCGTGTAATAGCCGCCGTTCCTGCCTTTATACACTTTGGGAATACGGTGCGGACAGTCATTGCAGCCCTTTACCTTCATCTCCGCTATCGCATTCTTATATAGTTTCATTCTGCACCTCTCTGCCTATTAGCTTATCCATCTTTTCCCCCATCTCCAACACAATGGCATACCAGGTCTTACAGAGTTCCGTATTATCTGCACACATCCCCATCGCCACTGTCGCCTTCTCTACCGATAGTTGGAACATCGCCGCCATATTCATTAAGAGCATCTCCCGCTCAAGCAGCACCTTTTCTTCATGCCTCTTACACATTGCCCACCTCCCTTACCGGCAGCCCGATGGCTCGGCTAAATGCCCTGTTCTCTTCCATCCCGCGCCCGCTGATCGGCGTCATCCGCTCCTTCTCCACCCCGTCTATCCGGGTAAAAAGATACACCAGCTCCTGCCTTTTTATCGGCGCCTTCTGTTCCTTCTCCACCCCGTTTATCCGGCTGTAGAGATACACCAGTTCTTTCCTCGTTTTCATCGCATACCTCCATGCGTCTTTATGTATTCCTGTATTTGCGCTCTGCGCTCGCGCGCTACGCGTTTATCGTTCAATATCTTGCACACATAATCACTGCTCAGCCCCAAAGCCGCAGCCACTTCCTTCTGGCTGATCCCCTTCCGCGCCATCCCAGCCCGCAAGTCCCGAACTCCTATCTTTCTGTTTGACATTCTTACCTCACTAATTATATTGTCAGTGTATAAGGACAAGATACACAAACCTTGTATTATGTCAAGCAAAAAATACAAGAATTATGTATTTAGGAGAACCATGGAAGTCCCCGAAAGAATTAAAACCTTGATTAGCATGAACATGCTAACTCAAAAAAAGTTTGCCGAAAGTATCGGCATCAGTCCTGCGCGTCTTAATAATTACCTCGCTGGACTCTCTAAGGTTCCCCAAGATATTTCTATTAAAATTGCAGACAAATATAATTGTTCTCTCGCTTGGCTCCTTACCGGCGAAGGCGAAATGTTTAATAAGGAACGCACGCGCGAGGGGAAGTCGCCCATGATCCGTCTGCCCGTGGTGGGAGATATTGCCGCAGGCGCGCCGATGGAGATAGTCCCGGACGAAGACCCGCGCTATATCGAGGTCTCGTTCAAATTGCTTCGTTATCCGCCTCCATATCTGGTCTTCAATATCGCCGGGGAGAGCATGCGCCCTTTCCTGGAGCCTGGGGATGTGGTGGTGTGTAGCCAGGATTGGCGCAATGTGGATATAGACGGTAAGATAATGGCGTTTCGCACGCCGGATGGAATCACAGTTAAAACCTTGCGCGAAGACTACCCGCACAAGACAACCTGGCTCATGCCAATCAATAATCAATACGCCCCGAAGCCTTATTGTGAGGATGATGAAGAGATCGTCATGATCGGGATTTTGGATTTGGTAATCAGGGAGATTAATAGGAGTTAATTATGTTAATCGTAGTGGCAATAGCCGGTCTTGTCATCGTAGTGTATTTTGTTTTCAAAAATAGAACTAATAACTTGCAAGACACCGTAGAAAGAGACAGTATGCCTGATGAGCAAAATAGCCTTGGCATCAATATTGGACTTTGGGAAAATGATGAAGCCCTCAGGATTGCCCATTATTTATTTGGCATCTATCAAACCTCCTCAAGAAGTGAAGCAGAATACCACTACAGGTCAAGATTAGAAGTTATATCCAGACACCTGTTCGATCTGAAAGAACATGTAGGGAATGAACATATAAAAAAATCAAAAAAATATGTTGCCATTATATCTGAATACAACAGAGTGGCAGACCAGTACAAGCGCAGGAAAGATAAGCTTTTGGCAGACTCAAAATCTATTTCCCCGTCCTCTGATATGCGGCATTGCCCCTCATGTTTAGAAGATATTGGTAAAGAAGTTGCCAGAGTAAGAATGTGCCCTAAATGCGGCGAAAAGATATTAATATTCAGAAGCATCCCGGATAACTGGTTTCTGGTGAACGAATCCCAAAATACTAAACTCAAAGAAATGTGGAGTGCTGTCGCTAATTATCAAGTTCCCAATATCCTTGATGCGTTTTGTTACAGTGAAAAAGTCGCCGCAGAATTAGAGCGTATGATCGACAAACATGTGAAAGAAGAAGAAAAAAAGAAAAAAGCCAAAAACCTAACCATCGATTATTAACAAAAAATCATATATCCTTTCCCCCATTTGCAGAAATCGCTGACCCAATTTGCAGAAATAGATGACCCAAAATCTTGTCGTCAATGGCGAGACGACTCCCATTTGCAGAAATCACTGACCCAATTTGCAGAAATAGATGACCCTTTACATTTCTTCCGATGGCATGATAACCAACACCGGTTTCATGTCAAGAAGAAAAAGCTTGACAATAAATAGAGTAACAAGCGGCTTTTCCCAATTCCATTGGTGGGTTCTTTCGCGTCCTCGTGTCGAGCGAGGGCAAAGCCCGAGAATATAAGCAGCTACATTGTATATCAATATGTTGCGGTTCGGGAATTGCATGCGGTTTCCCAAAAGGGGCAGGCACACATACCAGCCCCTACAATTATAATGTAACGTTTATCGTGCAGTTTTTGCATTTCTGGATAGCTCCAGAATACAAAAAAGCTGAAGAACTCTTCATCTTGAAAATCTCTGTGGCTTCAGCCTTAATATAAAGCGATCTCCACATATCCACACTTTGTCATCGCTTATGGCACACACATTTTTAAACATCGTGCTGTGGAAGGTGTTGTAGTTTATAGTCCAATTGGCTCCTGAATCTTGAGAGCTATAGATCAGCCCATAAAGTCCGGTCATCCACATTTTTGTGCCTTGAGGGCTGGCGACAATGGATTTTATCTCCCTTTGTGACGGATGCTTTACGGAGGTCCAGGTTTGCCCCATGTCCACAGATTTATACAACTTGGCACTTGATCGGTATCCTCCTACCCACAGGGTGTTATCCGGAGCCTGGTATATTTGGTTCATTTCATACTCATCACTCAGCTTCCTGGTCCAAGTGCTCCCGCCATTGGTGGATACCAAAATCCCCTGTCCGGGCATAATGATGGTATCTCCATTAGCCCATATATCGCTGTAGGTATAGCTTCCGGGATTCTTAATCTGAGTCCAGCTCTTGCCGCCATCAACCGTCTTTTTGATTGCCCCATATATGGAATTGATATACACCGTGTTTGCATCTTCTGCAAATACACCGCAATACTGTTCATCTGGGATGGTGCCAGCATCTACGCTGCTGAAAGTGATACCACCATTTTCGGTCTTCAAGACCGTATTTTGATTGCCCACAATCCAGCCCTGGTCTTGATTGAGCCAGTGCATGTCCATCAGATAAGCATTGCTGCCGCTATCAATATTGCTCTAGGTATCACCACCATCGGTGCTCTTTTTGATCATGCCTCCGCTACCACAGATAAAGCCGTTGTACTCATTATGAAAATAGATTCTGTTGATGTAAGTATTCTGAGGAAACTCAAGCACATCCCAGAGCATTGGAGGCATGGTAAGGGTGGCGTCCTCGCTATAAACCTCGCCGGCGTCGTTTTTGGCATAAGCCCTCACATAGTATGTAGTTCCAGGCTCAAGATCGGCAAAGTTGCAGAATCGTTTGTAGGGAAGCACAGCATCCTCATCTTCTGCACCAAACTTGTGGTTTGAACCGCTCATATCCGGTTTGGGAGACGTGCCCCAACATATTGCACGCTCGGTCAGACGTGAGGAGCCACGCGAAACTACTTTCATTTCTGCAAAGGCAATTCTTTCCATGATGATATGTAAAGATGATATCTCCACTACCGGTAGCTTGGTCTCCGGGGCGGTGGGTTTTTTTGAACAAGAAAGGCTAAGCCCTATCATGATTAAAACAAAAATGGCTCGAAATAAACGCTGGGCGGTATTCATAATGAACTCCTATATTTTATCTGATTACAATATTTTGACACAGCAGGATTTTCGTCAAGCTCTTTTCGCGGCAAAAGCTGTAAAAATCGCAATGAGTTCGAGTGGAATGGTGTGGATTCGCAGGGTAAAAAGCTGCCGGTATCTATTTTATGCGCCTGAGACAGGATAAGTGGGTGCTGAAGCTGAAATAGAGCATAATAAATAACAATATCAAGGACTTGTGGTATACGCCATGAGTCCTTTTTTTGCGTGTTTTGCATGAGAACATGAAACAAAACCCCAGCCCCCCTTGTAATTGATGGCACAAAACTCCCTCGGGTTTTGTACCATCAATTACAAGGGGGGCTGGGGGATAAAAAGGATTTCATCAAACATGCCTGTCACTCAGGGTGATCGTGCCCAAATATTTGCATGCTCATATTGAGGCACTAACACTCTGGGCTAGCTAAAATGCCGTTCCTCCGGAACTTTGAAGGCTGCGCAAGCGCAGGTTGATTAGATTCTGGCGCATGGTGTGTGGAATTTGGTGATAATACACTCTCGTTTCTTCATTTATCACGATGCTTAAAATAAATCCCATTTTGTCCACTCCTTGTCCACTATAGTTATATTGGGTAGCAGAGTGATGTTTTCTAAATATCAGTTTTTGCTGCCTGCGTGAGGCGTGGCGTGCCTAAGCCACGGGGCGAAGCTGTCTCCTCGCTTTGCGTTGCAATGAATGATGGCGGCTGCGCAAGCGCAGGTTGATCATAGCTGGCGCATGGTGTATGCAAATTACTCAGGATTCCTGAAGTCCTGCTCGCTTGTATAGGGCGTAAGTAGCGTGAAAGGCGGCAAGATGCCGCTATTACTCTTCTGTGGCAAGATGCCACAGCCACCCTCTGCCAAATCGGAGTTTGGCAGACCAAGTACCAGTCCGAGCGTCAGCATCTAATAAACCATTGCGAAGCTCGCGAGCAATACCGCCATCATTCATCATTCATTATTCATTTGCGAGCTTGCGAGCAATACACCTAACACCTGCGAAGCGCATCGCAGGAAACTGCTTGACAAGAAAAGCCTTTATCCTTGTTTGCAATATGTGAAAAAACCACGATTATACACTTGCGAGATCAAGCGCTACCGGCAGATAGCCCCAGAGCTATGTGCTGTATGCCCGCGCGTGCTCAAATGCCGGTCATTTCGAGCCTGGTATAGTATTTACCATCAGGAATATCTCAATTTTGTGTTGGACATCGTGGATAAATTCCCCGAAAAATATGAACTGGAGGTTTATTTCATGGCAGAAAAGCAACACTTTGTGCAGATCGTGGATATGGCGACCGGCAAAATCGACCGCATCGCCAATCTGAAAGAGATCAACGCCATGAGCGCCGAAGAGAAACTGGCGCTTTCCCGCAACAAAAACCTATTTGTAGTCACCCACCGTCTGGAACCCATCGTAAAAGTGGAGATGAAGCGGACGGTGATCAGCAGCCCCATGGATTTTGCCAATCCTGAAGCACAGGAGGCAGAGAAAGAAGCACCCAAGGCAAAGGAAATCCCAGCGGTAGAAGCGTCTGCCCCTGCCAAGCCCAAAACGCGCAAGAAGAGCTAAACTGCCGCTACTGGTAAAAAAAAGCTTTTCAAAATAGTGCCTTGTAAAAAGATGGCGCAAATGAGGAAATTTGGATTCAGGTGACTGAATCAAAATAGGTCAGTATTGTATTGACCAAGGAGATAGCTATGTTTACACTGGATGAGAAGCATCTGGATGAAGCAAAGAAGATCGCCGCAGCAAACCGCAAAAAGAAACGCTGCGACGAGTGTTATGATCGCGGTTGGATTGGTGTAACCGATGAGAACCTGCTGGTATTATGTGCGCGCTGCGTGGATATGGATACAGCCGTGGATGGCTGGAAAGAATATGTAAGCCAGCATGAAGAGCTAAAAGAGCATTTTGCCGAGCTATTTGAAGAAGCCGCCGAAGCAGAAGCGCCCGAACAGGATAACCACCCTACTCAACAGATTTATGACCACAAGAAATCCCATCCCGTAGCCCGGACTGCCTACGTTCCGGGACCCAAACGCACAGGAAGAGCCAAGAAAGTTTAAGTAATTATGTACAAAAATATCGATCTGAAGGAAAACCCCCGGGATTTGGAAGCCCGGGTACGCGCTTATTGGAATAGCCAGGATACGGCAAATAAAAGCATCTGCAACCGTGCTGATGCCCCCCAATTTATCTTTTACGAAGGTCCCCCCACCGCCAATGGCAAGCCAGGCATCCACCACGTATTGGCGCGCACGCTCAAAGATAGCGTTTGCCGCTATAAAACCATGCAGGGCTTTCAGGTAAGGCGCAAGGCGGGCTGGGATACCCACGGACTGCCCGTGGAGATCGAGGTGGAAAAGCTGTTGGGGCTGAGCGACAAGCGCGAAATCGAAGAATATGGCGTGGAAGCCTTTTGCACCAAATGCCGCGAATCCGTATTCTCCTACGAAAAGCTCTGGCGCGAGATGACCGAGCTAATGGCGTATTGGATCGATTTGGATAACCCCTATATCACACTGGATAATAACTATATCGAATCCGTTTGGTGGATTTTGGATAACTTCTTTAAGCGGGATCTCATCTATAAGGCGCACAAAATAGTGCCATATTGCCCCTCCTGCGGCACCCCGCTTTCTTCCCACGAAGTGGCACAAGGCTACAAAGACGTGGAAGACCCCTCCGTATTTGTAAAGTTCAAAGCGCTGGATGCCGAAAACACCTTTTACCTCGCCTGGACTACCACGCCCTGGACTCTGATCTCCAATGTGGCGCTGGCGGTAAATCCGGATGAAGCTTATGTAAAAGTAAGGCACAACGATGAATACCTGATTTTGGCAAAAGCCAGACTGGAAGTATTGGATGGCGAATATGAGATTCTGGAGGAGTTTGGCGGCAGCGCGCTGGAAAACAGGCGCTACGAGCCGCTCTTTACTTTTGTGGAAGTGGATAAAGCTGCCTGGATTATCGGGCTGGCGGATTACGTATCCATGAGCGACGGCACCGGAGTGGTGCACACGGCGCCTGCCTTTGGTGCAGACGACTACTCGCTGGGCATGAAGTACGATTTGCCTTTCGTAAACCCCGTAGATGGCGAAGGCAAGTTCAATGACAAGATTACCCCCTGGGCGGGAGTCTTTGTAAAAACGGCAGATAAGGAGATTATCCGCCATTTGAAGGATGCGGGTGCGCTCTATCGCCGCGAGCAGATCAAACATAACTATCCGCATTGCTGGCGCTGCACCAGTCCGCTTATCTATTACGCCCGCGAAAGCTGGTATATCCGCACCACGCGCTTCAAAGAACAGCTGATTGAGAATAATGCCCAGATCAAGTGGTACCCCAGCTTTGTAGGTGAAAAGCGCTTTGGCGAATGGCTGGAAAACAACGTGGATTGGGCGCTTAGCCGCGACCGCTTTTGGGGAACCCCTCTAAATATCTGGGTGTGTGAGGATTGCGGGCATAAACGCTCCATCGGCTCCATTCATGAGCTTGCACAGGTAGGCAAGATGCTTTCCGGCGAAGCGGTAAGCCCGGAAATTGAGCTGCATCGCCCTTATATCGATGATGTATATCTCCCCTGCGAAAAGTGCGGCAAAAGGATGCTGCGCACGCCGGAAGTGATTGACTGTTGGTTCGATAGCGGCGCCATGCCCTTTGCCCAGTGGCACTATCCCTTTGAAAACTCCGAATGCTTTGATACAGAGCTTTTCCCGGCAGATTTTATCTCCGAAGGCATAGACCAAACCCGCGGCTGGTTCTATAGCATGCTCACCATTTCCACCTTACTCAAAGGCGTATCTTCCTTCAAAAGCTGCCTGGTGAACGACCTTATTTTGGATAAACAGGGGCAGAAAATGAGCAAAAGCCGTGGCAATAGCGTTGACCCCATCCAGCTAATGCAGGATTACGGCGCCGATGCCATCCGCTGGTATCTCTTGGAAGTAAGCCCGCCCTGGGTGCCCACCCGCTTCGATGTGGATGGCGTGCGCGAGGTGCAAAGCAAGTTCATCGGCACCCTGAAAAACGTTTATTCTTTCTACGCTACTTATGCCAATATCGATGGCTTTGATGCGGCGAAATATCCGCATAACTGGCAGCGCACGGCGGAGATCGACCGCTGGATCGTCTCCCGCTTGCACAGCCTTAGCCAAAAGGCGCGGGAATATACTGATGTATATGATTTTACCCGCAGCGTGCGCGGCATTCAGAGTTTTGTAATAGATGAGCTTTCAAACTGGTATGTGCGCCGCAGCCGCAGGCGTTTTTGGAGCTTTGAGCTGGATGAAGATAAGGTGCAGGCATATCGCACTTTACATGCCGTTTTGGTGGAAGTATGCAAGCTAATTGCCCCCTTCGTGCCCTATTTGGCAGAGGAGCTGTATCTGGCGCTTACCGGTGGCGAAAGCGTGCATTTAGAGGATTATCCCTTAGGCGATCCGCAGTATATCGATGAAGCGCTCGAGCGCAATATGCAGGCGGTGATAGACGTGGTTTCCTTGGGCAGAACCGCCCGCGGCGAGTGCCAGATCAAGATTCGCCAACCCTTGGGCAGCATGTATGTGCCGGCAAAGCTCAAACCCCTTATTCAGGACATGGAATCCCTCATCAAAGAGGAAGTAAATATCCATGAAATCATTTATATGGCGGAAGATAGCGATTTTGTGCAATATGAGCTAAAACCTTCTTTCAAGGTGATGGGTCCCAAATATGGCGCCAAGATGAAGAGCATCGCCAGCGCTTTGGCACTGGTAAATGGCGCCGAAGCCCTGCGTGCCTTTGCCGCAGAAGGCGTATTCCGCCTGGATTTGGCGGGGGAGAGCTATCAGCTATTGCCCGAAGACCTGCAAGTGCAGATTCTTGCGCGCGAGGGCTATGTATTTGCCAATATGAAGGATATCTACGTTGCTCTGGATACCCGCCTTTCCGAAGAGCTTATCTTGGAAGGATATGCCCGCGAATTGATCAATAAAATCCAGTTTTCCCGCAAAGAGCAAGGCTTTGAGATTATGGACCGCGTGGATTTGCATCTTGTGGCAGATGCCGAAGTGCAAAAAGCGGTAGCGCGCTATGAAGAATATCTGAAAAATGAAACCTTGTGCAACAGCATTAGTTACAAAGAAATAGCAGGAATGCAGGAAGTGGATGTGAACGGTAAAAGCGTAATGCTAAAGGTGCAAAAAGCAGGTAAATAATGTCGTCTGAAAAGAGATTGGAGGATACCATTACAAACTTTTGTTTCAATTGTGGGAAGGAAGTACCCGAAAAGGCGAAGTTTTGTCCGGCGTGTGGGGAAAACCTCAAGGTTTTAAGCGTGAAGGAAGAGCAAGCGCCAGAAACGGCAAAGAAAGACAGAGATAGCGGCTCGATTCCCAAGTATCAGGAGCTTATCGGAAAAAGCTTTACCTTGCTGAATCCGGGTGATAGCTTTCAGGGCTATACCATTTTGAAGATGATCAATAAGGATTCTGAAGGCATCAAGTATATTGCGCAAAAAGATAATAAAGACCATGTCTTAAAAGTATTTAATCGCAGCAGTTTCCAAAACGTAAATACCCTGTATTCCCTGCAAATGATGTTCAGCCGTTTAAATAAATTGCAGGATGCACATATTGCCAAAGTGGTGGAGATCAATCAAACCCATATCCCTGCCTATATGGCGGCGGAATATGTGCATGGCATCTCGCTGGCGGAGATGAAGAAATACAACCCCGAACGCCTGGATGAAGCCTTCATGCGCCCCGTGCTCAAGATGCTGGTGGAAACTACCATTCTCATTCGCCGGCAGGGACTTACCATTACAAATTTGGAGGCTTCCGGCATCATGCTCAGCAGTGCAGATGAGCCTATCATCCTTTCCAGCGGCATCGACTATGAAGATGTGGACGAGCGTGAAGACCTCTTTACTTTGGCGAAGCTCACCGCACAGATGCTTTCCCAAGCTACTTTTGCCACCAAAATCTATGGAGATGACAGCCTGCGTGAACATAAATATCAATATATCAATGGCGTAAGTATTGAACTTAATAAGATTTTGGGGGAATGCCTGCACCGCAATATCATTCAGCGTTATGCCACTTTGGAAGATTTGAAACATGCTTTGGAGGCTTTGGGAAGTGTAGCGGAAATCTGGACTCAATCCGAGCAAAGAACCCTTGAATCCCGAAATGGCGACGTGGATATCCGGGGTCCCAAACGCCGCATTGAATACGGTTTTTGGATTCTGGTAATTCTCGTGCTTGGGCT
>JAQVIX010000098.1 GCA_028695495.1 Candidatus Cloacimonadota bacterium
ACATGCTGTATCCTTATGTATCGTTAATGATGCCAATTATATACAGCTTTATATCTTGTCAAGTCTTTTCTTTACAATTTAATAAATATATTTTATGTCCTTAGGGAGTTTTTTCTACAGAGTCATAGTATAATACTCCTTATGAAAAAGCTTTCTTAAATAAGGATCTTTGTTTAAACGCTAAAGCCTCCCAAAGGCAAAGCTATGAATCTTGAAGCTCTTAGCGGTTTGGTTTTGAATGTGGCTTTTGCACCAGAAATACGGGATTGCCTTTTTTACACTGGCATGTGATAATGTGCGACGATTATTCATAAAGTAGTGTAATAAAAGCAGTTTCTCTTGTTTCCGGTGATGATTTATGGGGTTTTTGAGTGCAAAACAGGCAAAAAGCGCAGGGAAATAAGGATGCAAAGCCCCTATTAGCCAATTTGTGTAAGAAAGTACCCCGAGTGCAACACACTTTGTTCTTGGCATTTGGCATCCTCAAAGCTTTTGCCTTGTAATATCTTAATTCCAAAACCTGCAATGCGTTATGTACCTATCGCATTGCGTTTATACTCGTAGCTTTCAGATAACCCAAAGCTGCAAATCCAAGGTAAAACAAAGAAATCTGATAGCAAGAATAATGTCAAGCACAAACTGAGGATTTATTACAACAGGATGTGGAAATGTAGCCACAGGCTTCGCATCTCAGGTGTTAGGTGTTAGGTGATAGGTGTTAGGGCTGGCGCTCATGGCGAAGGTATTTGTTTTGGAATAGACATTTTGGCAGCTTGCAGGTTGCAGGTGTTAGGGCTGGCGCTCGTTTCGGAGTTGTTTGCGTTAGGAGTCTGCATTTAGTAGGGGAAAATAGAGGCTTCTACCACGAATGTCCGTGGAGTTTATGATGGCAAGATATTTATGCCGATACCGAAACTATCAGCCGGCATAGACTTCACGAACTGCTATGCCTTTAGCTTTTTTTGTCCACAAATTAACACGAATTAACACGGATTTATCCGGCAATTGTAGGTGCTTACTCGTCTATTGCCCTCGTAATGCCCTCGCCTCTCCCCACATTTTCGGTGTAGAGGTGAGGGCATTGTGAGGGAGGCAAACGGGGAGGATGGCTTCGCAGCTTGCAGGTTGCAGGTCGCAGGGCTGACGCTCATGGCGAAGGTATTTGTTTTGGAATAGACATTTTGGCAGCTTGCAGGTCGCAGGTGGCAGGTGTTAGGGCTGGCGCTCGTTTCGGAGTTGTCTGCTTTGGATTCAGCATTTAGTTAGTAGGGGGAAAATAGAGGCTTCTACCACGAATGTCCGTGGAGTTTATGACGGCAAGATATTTATGCCGATACCGAAACTATCAGCCAGCATAGACTTCACGAACTGCTATGCCTTTAGCTTTTTTTGTCCACAGATTAACACAAATTAACACGGATTACACCAGCCCTTTAAACTAAGCAAAAATCAACAAGGGAACTTATCCACGAGCGCAGCGCCTATCACCTAACACCTAAAACCTATCACCTTGCTAAAAACAAAAATGGGCAGACCCAGCGGTCTGCCCATTTATTGTTTTTAGCGAATTATTTCGATAGCACCATCTTCTTCGTGGCGCTATATTTACCGCTGGTCATGCGATAGAAATATACGCCGGTGCTAAGCGACTTGCCACGGGCATCGCGGCCATCCCAGCTTACCTGATAGTAACCGGGGGCATCGTGTTTATTGTGGAAAGTCTTGAGCAATTGACCTTTTACGTTATATACCTGAATCATCACTTCACCCGCTTCTTTCATGCTGTAGCGCAGGTTTGTAGTGGGATTGAAGGGATTTGGGAAAGCGGAATAGAGCTTAGTTTCCATGGGAATTACCGGCAATTCCTGCTCTTCATCCTGCGCCAAAATCTGCACCTGCAGGGGACCGTAATACTCCGTTTCGCCATTTAAGCTCTGGCTTTCCAACCAATAGTAATAGGTGCTTGCCGGATATACTTCGGTATCGGTATAGCTATAAGCAATCTGGCTGCCATTTTCTTCACCCTGATTGATCAAGGAACTATTGATGCGGATTGCCGTAGCCAGCTTATCCACTTCGCTACGCAAGAGATTGTAGCCAGCATGATCCGTTTCGGATTCCGCTATCCAGGCTATCTTTACATGCAGATCGGCGGTAAGCACAGCGGTAAAGGAAGAGAGGGTAATGGGCAGGGTGGGATCATCATCACCCAAAACGATAGCAAGTTCTTCGCCCGCTTTAGCGCCCTTGGCGGCTGGGATATCGAATACTATTTCCGTGCCGCTGGTATTTTCTACCGCTGTCCAGCTTCCATTGCGGTAATAAGCACCCCAGGGAGCAGTGGTTTCAATCCTGATAATCCAGGGACCATCTCCCATCAGCGCCAATACAAAGCCATTGGCCTGTATAAAAGCGGCATTATTTACCGGCGGAATAGTTCCACCCGGCACATTGTTTGCAGCGCCTTGTTCCATGGTGATGGTGATGGCATCTTCGCCGTCGCCCACGATAATGGGGGTGTTTTCCGGGAAGTCGTAGGCAATGTCGATTTTCACATCATCTATATACCAGTAATTAAATTGATAGTGGTTACCATCCATTACCCAGGCAATGTAGGTGGTAGGGGCTGACAGATTGTCAATATTAACGCTCTCTTCGGTAGGTAAAATATCGTCGTTTGTCTCGAAATCGAATTCGGTATCAACCCAATCGATGAGATTGTAGCTATATTGCAGTTTACCCGTACAGCCGGTACCAAAACCGCTCAAGTAATGCTTGAATTTAACAACTATTTTACTAATACCGTCTGTATCAAGCGGGTTAGTAATCAAGCGGCTGATGCCGGTGTTATTTTGCCATGTGTTCATCATTTCACTTGGAGCACCGCCTGCAAGAGATGTGTTTGACACAGACCAACGATCGCTGGTAAGCCCACCGCTATAGGTTTGCGTCCAGTTTCTGGGAAAGCTGCCATCAATACCAAAATCTTGGGTATATGGAAGCTTTATACGCGGATCTGATTCTATGGTGAAACTAAAGACATCGTCAGATGCCACTTCCACACCATTTCTTCTTGCCACAACAGTCCAATACCAGGTTTCTTCATAGCCAAACTCCAGCAGACCTTCGGTAACGGGATTATAGATGGTATTTGCAGTAGTGAAAGGAACGCTTTCCAAAATGGCAAGCTTGTCCATGCTGAGATAGACTAAATAATCATCTGGCAAACCACCTGCAAGATTTGCTTGCCACTGTAGGTCGAATCCATCAATCGGCATTTCAACAGCACCGTCACTTGGGGCAACTAAGATCGGAGGTTCAGGATCAGTATCCAATAATTCAGCTACAGAGATATCATCAATGGAAATATAGTATGGAGAGAAGTCTAAAGAGGCCAGGATGCCAATGTAATATACTCCATCGGCTGCAGGGCTAAATACGCCCCCCAGTTCCTGGTAATCACCACTTACAATATCCGTTGCATCCACAATGGTATTGGTCATGGCAGCAGGAGTATCGGCGTCACCATAAGCGATTTTTAGAGTAGCCCCTGTGTTCACATCCTGGCGTGCATAAAGACTTATCTGATAATCTGTACCGCCTTTCAGCTCAAAGCCTTTAAACATCCAGCGGGTGTTGCTATATTGTAGATAAGCGTTCCAAGCTCCGCTACGCGGTGTGCGATTATATGTTGTTAAGTTGGTATTTGCCTTCCAGAACGCAGAGCCAGCAGTTCCGACTTGAGTCCACCCAACAATTGCTGCATCTTGTGTATCATTATCCTCAAATCCTTCATTCCAAGGTAGCTGATGGACAATGGGGTCTTTTTGGGTAGTGAAATACCATGTGAGGCAGCCTGTAGCATCGCCCAAGTGGTTTGTGGGTACTACTTTCCAGCTATATACCGTTTCATAGTCCAGAGGCTGGGTAAGGGTGTAGGTTAGGTTGCTCACCAATTCTTCATCGAGAATGGTGCTGGGCGGATTTTCTGACCAGAGACTCAGCTTGTAGCCAGTGGCGAAAGCGGCAGCATTCCAGCTTAGAGTGGGCAATAATGCTACATTTTGAGCATTCATGGCGGGAGCTACCAGGGTGGTAGGTGCAGGCGCAGAAACTGCGGTGAAGCTTACATCCAGTGCAAAGTAGAAGTCATAAGGGCTGGGATAATTATCAATGATTATGTAGTAATCACCTGTTGTGACGTCAACATTATTGATATTATATGGGGCATTACTGGCATAAGCTTGAGCCAATACCGGTGCGGGATCCGCAAGGCTGGGTATGCTATTTACTAAAAACACTCCCATCCATTGACTACTATATCCCGCGCTATTATTGACGCTTACATTCAATACACCAGCTTCGGGTACATGTACTATTCCTACCCAGTCATTACCGCCTACATAAGATGAGCTTCCAAGACCGGTGAACATGGCTGAAGTATAATCGTTATGAAATCCAACATTATCCCCCTCATATCCTTCTAAGGGAAGATTGATAATGTATGGGAATTCGCAGGTATCACCTACTAAAGGAAGCTCTCCAGTTCCATTCATTGCTACGCTACTATTTTGACCATCATCAAATTCGATGTTGCCGGTAATTGCTCCTTCAACTGTGGGGTGGAAAGTGGCAGTGAGCATTACCGGATCAGCGGTTGGATCAATTGTAAGCGGCATTGCTGGCAGGTTGGAGAGAGTGAAATTGCGTTCGTCGTCCCAAGTGATACTGCCAATAGTAAGTGGAGCAACACCTGTATTGGTGAGGGCAACTTGTATATTCTTATCTAATCCCACAATAACAGCGCCGAAATTAACCGGAGTGGGGGTTACAGTAAGCAATCCTGTTTGCGGAGTTTCACGCACCACCACATTATCGATATCCAGAAAGTAGTCTCCATCACCTCGGGTAGCAAGGAATTTAACTTTGATGTTTTCGCCAGCGTGACCGCTTAGAGGGATTGTAACAGTAGCGAAAGCGGTGCTGGTAATGTGGTTACTTTGATCGATGGTGTAGATAGTTTGGAAATCACCGTCAATAAAAGCCTGTACTTCCAGTTTATCTCCAGCACTTAGGGTGAGAGGAGTATTAGGATAGTTGCTGTAATCTACATATCTGTAATCAAACATGATTTGAGCATCAGCCGGCAAAGGACCAAGCAGAGGGGTAGCTGCATTGGTAGTGGGCACACTACCGTATAAGTTACGATATAAACCATTGCTGCCATTGGTACTCCTGCTCGCTTGTATAGGGCGTTGGTGGGATTCGAGGGCGTTTAAGCGGCAGAAGTCCAAGAGGCTGCGAGCAATCCGTAATCATCTTTATCAAAGCCAGATAGCTTCCCCTCTTGCCCCCAAAATAGCGGTTGTCGAAAAACATCTACTTGACAGAATGCTAAGTGCTCATATTCGTGTAATTCATGATGTCGCATCCTCTTTTACCAAAAGTGGCTTCAGGCATCTAAGTGTATAATATTACAATGTGTTATTGATACAGATATTTTGGAGTTTGCCATGTTCAGTAAAATCCGTAAAAGAAACGGACAAACGGTTGATTTTGACCGTACTAAGATAAGCCGCGCTATCTTGAAAGCGGGGGAAGCCTCAGGCGAGTTTTCGCATGAAGTGGCGGAGCTTTTGTGTTTGCGAGTAATGAATCTCGCCATCGAGATGATCGACGATGCCGTTCCCGAAGTGGAGCGCATTCAAGACATTGTGGAAGAGGTGCTTTTGGCGTCGCCATACAAAAAGACCGCCAAAGCCTATATTATTTATCGGGATCAGCATGCCCGCATCCGCGAGATGGTTTCCACTGCCGGCGTGCAATTGATTGATCAGTATTTGGAAAAGCTGGATTGGCAGGTGAATGAAAACTCGAACATGGCATATTCCCTGCAAGGTTTGAATAATTACATCGCTTCCGAGGTAAGCAAAACCTACTGGCTAAATAAGATATACCCGCCGGAGATTCGCGAGGCGCACACAAGCGGGGATTTGCATATTCACGATTTGGGGCAGCTTTCGGTTTATTGCGTGGGTTGGGATTTGATGGACCTTCTGCTTACCGGCTTTTGCGGTGCCGAAGGCAAGGTGGAAAGCGCTCCGGCAAAGCATTTCCGCAGTGCTTTGGGGCAGATTGTCAATTTCTTTTATACCTTGCAGGGCGAAGCGGCGGGTGCGCAGGCATTTTCCAGTTTCGATACCCTTTTGGCGCCCTTCATTTACTATGACCACTTGGATTATGGCGAGGTAAAGCAAGCGCTGCAAGAGTTTATCTTCAATGTAAATGTGCCTACGCGGGTGGGATTTCAAACGCCATTTACGAATATCACCATGGATTTGAACCCGCCGGAAGCTTACAAAAATCAGGCGGTAATCATCGGCGGCGAGCCTCAGGACAGGTGTTATGACGATTTTCAAGCCGAGATGGATATGATCAACCGCGCCTTTTTGGAGGTAATGACCGAGGGCGATGCCAAAGGGCGCGTCTTTACCTTCCCCATCCCTACCTACAATATTACCAAGGATTTCGATTGGGAAAATCCGAATCTGAAGCATCTCTGGCAAGCCACGGCAAAATATGGCATTCCCTATTTTTCCAATTTTGTAAATAGCGATCTGGACCCCAACGATGCGCGCAGTATGTGTTGCCGCTTGCGTTTGGATACGCGGAAGCTGGAAGCGCGCGGCGGCGGACTCTTTGGCGCAAATCCTTTAACCGGCTCCATCGGGGTGGTAACGCTGAATCTGCCGCGCTTGGGCTTTTTGGCAGAAAGTGAAGAGGAGTTTTTCAGCCGGCTGGGCCGCATCCTCAATATCGCCATGAGCTCGCTGGAAATCAAGCGTAAAGTATTGGAAACCTATACCCAAAGCGGGCTGTATCCTTATACCCGTTTTTACCTGAAATATATCTATGAACGCTTTACCCAATTCTGGAAAAACCACTTTAGCACCATCGGCATCATTGGCATGAACGAAGCTTGCGAAAATCTCTTTGGCGAGAATATTGCGCAGCCGCGGGCGCGGGATTTTGCCATCCGCGTAATGGACTATCTGCGCGAGCGACTGATTGAATTTCAAGAGCTTACGGGAAATAATTACAATCTGGAAGCCACGCCTGCGGAAGGCACCAGCTACCGCCTGGCAATCCTGGATCAAAAAGCTTTTCCAAAGATTAAATGCGCAAATTGCGGCGGGGATGCGCCCTTTTATACAAATAGCACGCAGCTGCCGGTAAATTATAGCGAAGATGTATTTGAAGTGCTGGATTTGCAGGACGCTTTGCAATGCAAATATACCGGCGGCACGGTATTGCACATCTTTGGCGGCGAGCGGCTGGAGCAAATAGAAAGCGTAAAGAATCTGGTGCAAAGTGTATGTAATAACTACCATTTGCCGTATTTTACCTTTAGCCCTACCTTTAG
This sequence comes from Candidatus Cloacimonadota bacterium, assembly GCA_028695495.1. Lineage (GTDB taxonomy): Bacteria > Cloacimonadota > Cloacimonadia > Cloacimonadales > Cloacimonadaceae > UBA5456. The sequence goes on from JAQVIX010000098.1 coordinate 7,424, forward strand.
CATCTGCCCAAATCATGGCTATCTGGTGGGCGAACAGCTGAAATGCCCTACTTGCGGCAAAAGCTGCGAAGTATTCTCCCGCATTGTGGGGTATTTGCGGCCGGTATCGCAATGGAACGATGGTAAACAGGCGGAATATCATCTGCGCACCACCTTCGATACCGAGGGCATTAATAAACGCAGCCACAAGGAATTAGAGCAAGTTCAGGCATGAAAATAGGCGGCTTGCAAAAGTTTTCCCTGCTGGATTATCCGGGCGAGCTAAGCGCTATCGTTTTTACGCAGGGTTGCAATTTCCGCTGTCCCTTTTGCCACAATCCAGAGCTGGTAGAGCCTTCCCGCTATTCCACGCTTTTGGATACTGAGAAAGTCTTACGCTTTTTGTATAAACGCCGCAAAAAGCTGAGTGCGGTGGTGATAACGGGGGGCGAACCCACTCTGCAGGAAGACCTTATCCCCTTTATGCGGATACTCAAAGCCATGCGCTACAAGCTGAAGCTGGATACCAATGGCTCGCAGCCGGAAGTGCTTTGCAAGGTAATTCAGGCAGGGGTGGTGGACTATATCGCCATGGATCTCAAAGCGCCGCCGCAGCTTTATCATGCGCTTACCCAAAGCGAGATCGATGTAAATAAAATCATGCGCAGTATGGAGCTAATCCGTTTAAGCGGAATAGAATACGAATTTAGAAGCACATACGTGCCGGAGCTTTTGAGCTGGAATGCGCTATATGAAATCCAAAACATGCTGCAAGCCCAAGACCGCTATTTCCTGCAAGAATGCAATTATAGCGTTACCCTGGAGAACCTTAAGCCGCATCACTTTGAAGATTACAAGATAGCGGAACGCCCCGAATATCTGGAATATAAGGAAGCTTTGCAAAAGAAGCGCGTGAAGTTTGCGCTAAGAGCCTAAAAAAGATGCACAAGATACTGTGGCAAGGGCTGCAGGCAGCGAATAAACGCTTTTGCCGCTACCCTGTGCTAAGGGAATTGCTTGCGGCGGGGGACTTTAGGGCGGGCAAAACGCATATCCTGGCAATCGGCAAAGCGGCGTATCAGATGGCATACGTGGCGCATAAGACACTGCCTGCACAGAGGCTGGGAACTTGTATGGTGCTTACCAAATACGGCTTTTATCCGGAAAACGTGTCTGAAACGCAATTTTGCCAAATCCTGGAAGCAGGGCATCCGGTGCCAGATGCTGCCAGTATCCGCTCTACCGGCACTATCATCAAGCATTTACAAGGACTTCCGCCTGAAGATGAGCTGCTAATTCTGCTAAGTGGCGGCAGTTCTGCCTTGTTTGAACTGCCCAAAGAGGGGAAGACATTGGCGGATATTATCGGGCTGAACCGTTTGCTGCTAAGCAGTGGCTTGGATATTGACCAGATGAATGCGCGGCGGCGGGAATACTCTATGGTAAAGGGTGGCAAGGCTTTG
>JAQVIX010000017.1 GCA_028695495.1 Candidatus Cloacimonadota bacterium
CAAGAAAATAGAGGCGATTATCCACCCGCAATCCGTAATACACTCCATCGTGGAATATATCGATGGTTCGCACTTGGCACAGCTTAGCTATCTGGATATGAAGATACCCATTTTGTATGCACTTAGCTATCCTGAGCGCTACCCTTCTGAGCTGGTTAAAACGGATCTGTATCAGTATCCAGAGCTTAACTTTGCCGCCATCGAACCGGAGCGCTATCCCTTGTACTATTTAGGTTTAGAAGCAGCAAAGGCGGGCGGCATCCTGCCCACGGTAATCAATGCGGCGGTTGAAGCGGCAATTCAGCTTTTTCTAAGCGAAAAGATTAGTTTCCCAGAGCTTAGCCAGCGCGTAAAAAAGACTTTGGATAAAGCCGAACAGATTTCCAAGCCCAACCTGGACGAGATACTCTGGGCAAATAAATACTATTATGATACCTGCCTTAAAGGCTTATAGGAGAGATAGATGAATTACACTGAATATGCTATTGAACAGATTTTGGCGCTTTGCAATACCCCCAGCCCCAGCGGATTTACCAAGCTGGCGGAAAGCTACCTGATAGAACAGCTTGCGAGCTTGGGCTATACGCCAACGCAATCTCGCAAAGGCTCGGTGCTCTGCACTTTGGGCGGCGAAGGCGAAGCTCTTGTTTTGGCGGCGCATATCGATACTTTGGGCGCAATGGTAAGGGCAATCAAAGGTAGTGGACGCCTGCGCTTTACCAAGATTGGCGGCTATCCGGAAAATAACATCGAAAACGAGAATGTAACGGTGCACACCCGCGAGGGCAAACGCTATACCGGAACCGTTTATATCAATGGCCCTGCGGCGCACGTATATAGAGATAGCGGCAGCAGCAAGCGTAGCGACGAATCTATGGAGATCGTGCTGGACGAAATCGTTAAAAGCAAAGAAGATACCGAGAAACTGGGCATCGCCGCGGGCGACTTCATCTCGCTGGATACCCGCAGTATTTACACCCCCTCCGGATTCATCAAAAGCCGGCATTTGGACGATAAAGCCAGCGCCGGTATCCTGCTCGCTTTGGCAAAGATGGTAAAAGATAGCGCGCTATTACTCAAGCGCAAAGTAAGCATCCTTTTTACGAATTACGAAGAGGTGGGGCACGGCGCCAGTGCAGGCTTTCCCGCCGATACCGTGGAGATGATTTCTGTGGATATGGGTGCGGTGGGCGATGACCTTGAGACCGATGAATATAAGGTATCCATCTGCGCCAAAGATAGCGGTGGTCCTTACGATTGGGATGTAACGGACGCCCTGGTAAAACTCGCTAAAGAGCATAAATTGCAATATGCCGTGGATATCTATCCCTATTACGGTTCGGACGTGGAAGCTGCCCTGAGCGCGGGATATGACATCAAACACGGCTTGATTGGTCCCGGCGTTTTCGCTTCACATGGCTACGAGCGCACGCACCGGCAGGCAGTGGAAAACACCCTGAAGCTTTTGGAATTGTATCTGAAAGCCTAAAGGATAAATACCCATTTTGCCCTGCTTTGGATTGATTCTTGCATATATCATAGATAAAAAGCGAATAATTAAAGGATAATATCATGCTAAAAAATGCGATTTTAATAGTAATGCTTGCCCTGCTGCCGCTGGTGGTTTGGGCAGATTTGCCGGCTTGCTACAATACCTACGATGAGGTGTGCAGCCAGCTTTATAACCTGGAGGAAGCTTATTCCGATATTGCCAAAGTGCATGTAATCGGCTACAGTCAAGAGGAACAGGTGCCCATCCTCGCCATGCAGATTTCCGGTAATATCAACGGCACTTGGCAAAAGCCGGCGCTGCTCTTTGTGGGGCAGGTGCATGCGGAAGAAGTGCTGGGTCTGCAAATTACGCTTAGCAATATCCAACACATTCTGCAACGCCGCTACCTGGCGCCCTATAATTCCTGGATCAATCAGCTCGATACCTGGTGGATTCCCACGCTAAACCCCGAAGGGCACAACGTGGTGACGGCAAATCTGGATACTTCCTATCGCAAAAACAAGCGTGATAATAATAACAACGGCGTTTTTGACTATTCCCCTCTGGTGGGCTATGATATTGATGGCGTGGATATTAACCGCAATTTCGATTTTAACTGGGTGCATGGCGATACTCTGTACCAGCCCGGCGGCACCGAAGTGTATGACTACTATGGCGGTCCCTATCCCATGAGCGAGAGTGAAGTGCAGGCAATCAAGCGGCTTTCAGACGAAAAGAAGTTCGTTTTTAGCATCTGCTGGCATTCCTCGCGCAGCGGAAACTTCAGCGAAAAGGTGTACTATTCCTTCAATTGGAAGGATGTACGCCCCTCTCCGGATTTGGCATTTGCCCATAGCATTGCCCAGGGCGTGGCAAATCAGATCAATAAGGAAAGTAGCGGCACTTACGAATACTATCCTAATGCCAGCCGCCGCGGCGCTTTTCACGATTGGATGTACAAGGAATATGGCACGATTCAGCTTTTAATCGAATGCGGCACCCGCAATTTGCAGCCGGAAGAGCCTCTCATGCTGGATACCATACAGCGCTGTAACAATGGAGTGTGGTGGATGCTAAACCGCGCTTTGAACTATAGCAGCGCGGTGCCCTCAAACTCGCTGCTTACCGGGCATACCACCGATGGCGGTTCCGGCGAGCCAATTTCGGCGGAAATCATTATCACCGAGCGACATGCCCCTTGGTTTGTGCCGCGCCTTAGCGATCCCGATACTGGCAGATTCTATAAACCTCTGCCGGCGGGTAATTTCACCGTAAAAGCACGTAAGAAAGGCTATTGGGATACCATTTTGCCGAATACCGAAGTAATGAATAGTAGCTGGACTACCATCGAAGTGCAGCTTAATCCCAAAGCGCCGGCAGTAATGTATGGCAGCGTAAATTGCGGGAGTTCGCAGCATCCTGCCCGCATGATTATCAAGGATGTCATCCCCGATACTCTTTATGTAGCAGGAGATTACATCTTTCATGGCTATGAAGGGGAGTATGATATCGAGATTACGGCGGAAGGATACTATCCCTATATCGGCAGGGTTAATCTCAGCCCCGGCAGCAATATGCAGCATTATTACTTAAGCCCGGAAACAGTGCTATTTTCAGAGGATTTTGAGACGGATACCGCGCAGTGGGAGATTGAGGGACCCTGGGTAAGGATTACCGAGCTAAGCGAGAGCGGACACGCCATTACCGATAGCTGGGGCGGCAAAGGGCACTATCTGCAAAACTGCAATGTGTGGATCAAAACCGCCAGCCCCATCAGCATTCCGGCGGGTTCCGCACCGCTACTCACATTTGAATCGCATCTTTATACAGAGTGGGATTTTGACCCCGTGCGCGTGGAAGTTTCTACGGATAATGAGACCTGGACGCAGCTGTGGATTAATTCTGGACGCCAAGACTGGTGGCAAAACGTATATATAGATCTGGCAGATTATGCCGGACAAAGCGTGTATCTGCGCTTCCGCCTGCAAGATAGCAGCACGGCGGATGAGCTTACCGATCCGGGCTGGACTCTGGACAATATCCGCCTGATTACCGGCAGCGCCCTTGCCAATGCAGATGAGGTAAATACCCTGCCACTCAAGGCGCTTCTCAAACAAAACTATCCTAATCCTTTTAACCCCGAAACCACTATCAGCTACAGCTTGGCAAAAGCGCAAGAGATAGAGATTCAGGTATTTAACCTGAAAGGACAATTGCTCAGAAGCCATCGCCCCGGCACCCAAACCGCGGGTGAATACAAATGGGTATTTGATGGTAAAGATAGGGATGGCATGTCGCTCGCCAGCGGCGTGTATTTCTACCGTCTATTAAGCCCGGAAAATGTAATACAAAAAAAAATGCTGCTCATGAAATAAGCAGCATTGTGTAGATAGATAAGTTCTATTATGGCAACCAGGTAAGACCGTCTTCCCGGATGCAAATCTGCGGAAGACCTTGCCCGGGACCCAGGGTAATTACGTATCCGTAGGAATTGTATTCGTATTTTAGCTTTACCTTGTAATCGTAAATCTTGAAGGGCTTGGCTTTAAGCTGTTTAAGCGACTTCGCATAGCGCCCTTTATCCATAAAGTATTGCTTTTGTTTGTAATACAATTGCCTTAGGTATTCCTTGCCCTGCTCCAGATGCGGCACCCGGTATTCTTTGTGCGGCTCCCCCGCAAGCGCATGCGAGAAAAAGAGATAGCCCCAGCGCTCCGGATAGTGCATGGCGATGAGACCCTGCGGACTCCACACCCAGTTATACTCTGGTTTGCCTTGGATCTTGTGGTAACTGCCATCGGATATTTCGGTATCCCAATGCACGCGGGAAAAATTGACCCGCCAATAGTCGCCATCCGGCGGCGGCACCGGCTTGTGCGCACATTCTTTTAGCACTTCCATGGGGATGCGCATCTCCACATACCAGGCATTATCCCGGTCGCTGGGGTCGTTTAAGGTGCCATCAATATGGATGGCATACTCGATATCGCGGATGTCCCAGGCGTTGATTGCCACCTGTTGGCGATCCCGGTATGGCTTTACCAAAAACAAATCCCAAAGCGTACCTAAAGCGTTTATTTCCAATTCATAATAGTCGTGCGTATCGCCATCTGGATCGATAAAAACCTCAAAATCGTTATCATGGAAAATAACCGCATCGCGTTTCGTAAGCTTCGCCCAAATATGCGGTTCTATCATCTCTGCACCGATATACAGCCAATCCTCGTCCCAGAGCATCTTTACTCGCGTGCGGTGAAAGGGCGCGGGCTTCAGATCGCCTTCGATATCTACAAAGTCCTCTGTATAGGGCGTCTTTTGCCAGGATTCATCGTTTAATATGCCATCGATAACTATCTCGGAGCAGGGTTTAAGTGCGGTGTAAATGCGGGGATTGTAAGCTCCTACGGGAACGGGGAAGATTTCTTTGGCATAGATGCTGGGTGCCAATAGCAGGATAATTAGAATAAATATAATTTGTTTCATAAGCTCCTCTTGTTTCATGCAAAAGCGTGTGTTAAAAGCTCTTTCACGGTGGTAATTGCCAAGCCGATAGAGGTATCTGCCGCACCGTAATAGATATAGATTTCGGTATCGTAATCCAGGACTGCGGCATCGCTTAAAGGGATGGCGGCAGTGGGAAATACCACATTGGGCACCTGCCCGGTGAGTTCATATAGCTTGCGCGGTTCCAATATATTATAGCGTCCGCGGGCAAGGGCAAGCCAGGGTTTATCTGTGTCCTGCAGGGAGATCCCCACCTGATAGATGTTTGCACTGCCAAAGTGGGTGGCTACGCCGTGATAGATATGTAGCCAGCCTTCGGGGCAGAGCAGCGGGGGCGGACCGGAGCCGATAAGCTCATCCCAAAAGTGGGGTCGCCCATCAAACACATCGGCTACATGGCGCCAATTGAGGAAGTCCTCGCTTTCGGAGCAAACGATTCGTGCACCGGTCTTTACGCCATCTGCCATCCGGTATTTATTGGGTCGTTCAAAGCGGTATGGGGTGCCGGCTAAAAGCACTCCATTGCGTACATCCGGCTGCGAGGCGATGCCCTTAAACTCCAATGCGGCAAAATCTTCCGTAAAGAAATAGCCTAAAAAGCAGCCTTTATCCGTATCCATCGCTGCCAAAATGTGGTATCCAGAGCCCAGCCAGGCGCGGCTGATGCGGGCATCGTAAATATGGTAAATGGTGTAAGGACAGCGCTCTAAATGCAAAATGGGGATGGGCTCTTCCGCTACCTTGAAGTACACTCCGTTATCCGAAGTGGCAGTAAGAAATAAGGTCTCGCGCGCCCGGTTTTGCACCCTTAGTAGCAAAAGAAACTCGCCATCGTGCATGATGCCACCGGGATTGAACACGCTGGAGATGTCTTGCAAAGCGGGATGCCGGCTTACTATATGCTGGCGGGTAAGGATAGGGTTCTGGGGATGCCGGCGCATTTAGCCCTCCATCTCGACAAGGCGTTCCTGAAAGAAGTGGAAGCTCATGCCCGGATTCCAGGCGCGCTCTGCCAAGGCTACCGCCCGCGGATGCAGCATCTTAAAGAGTTCCTGTGGGTTGTGGATATACTCCGTCCAAAGATTTGCCTGCAAGCCCAGGCAGAGTTCCGGTGCAGCATAGCTTTGCGGGCAAATGCTATACACATTTTCCAGGGTGCTGATGCCGTGGGCGCCGGCGCTATCCTCACTATAACGCCAGTCCAGATAGCTTATCTTATTTGGGCAGAGGATATAGCGAACGCCATATTGCTGCGCTAAAAGGGCAGAATCCTGCGCATCGCCGCGCCAAAGCATGGCAATAACGGAGCTATCGATCGGGCTATCCAGCACCTCATCCCAGGCAATTACCTCTTTGCCACAAGCTTTGAGTATCTTATTTAGCTCGTTTGTAAACCAACCTTGCAGGCTTTCAAAATCCTTGAGACCCAAGCGATTAAGGCGGATATTGCAATCCGGACATTCCGCCCAGCGGGTTTTGGGTGCTTCATCGCCGCCGATATGGAAGTATTCACCGGGGAATAGCTCGCTGTATTCCTCCAAAAGCTCACGTAAGAAGCTGAGGGTGCTGTCTTTACCAGCGCAGAGGATATCCTCAAAGATGCCCCACTCGTGCGTGGCTTGATAGATATCTTCCTTGCAGGCAAGCTGCGGATATGCCGCCAAAAGCGCCAAACTGTGCCCCGGAAAATCAAATTCCGGCACGATGGTGATGCCTAAACGGCTGGCGTAGCGGATGATATCCTTGATGCTTTCCTGAGTGTAAAAACCGCCATAGAAGCTGCCATCTGCCTCGGTGCGCCAGGCGGAAATCTCGCTGAGAAGGGGAAATCGCTTACTTTCCACGCGCCAGCCCTGGTCGTCGCTGAGGTGCCAGTGCAGGTAGTTTAGCTTGTAATCCGCCATGTAATCCAGGTAGTCCTTCACCGTGTTGCTGCCAAAGAAGTGCCGGCTTTCGTCCAGATGCAGCCCGCGATAGCCATAAGCCGGATAATCTATTATCCTGCCGCAATATAGCTTGCCGGAATGGTTTTTGAATGCCGCGCGGATAAGCTGCTTGAGGGTAGCTAAGGCATAGCGAAAGCCGTCATCGCTTTTGGCGGAAATGGTAATTTCCTGCGGTTCGATGCTGATGAGGTGCATATCCTTGTGGCTGGCGGCTATACGTTGCATTTGCACAAAGCGCAAGCTTACCTCAGCAATGCACAGGGGCGCAGTATTACCCCGTTTCAGCTCTTCATAAAAGTTCAAAAAGCGCGCCACCGCATAATCCACTTCACTGGCGCTTTGCGGCAGCGAGAGCTTAAACTCTTGCGGCAAGAGGATGCGGTCTTGCCTAAAATGCACTTCAGCCGGATAGGGTATCATGTTCAAACTCCATTCTTAAGGTTATTATTTCAAAAGGTTTTACCATAAAAGCCTCTTCGATATTCAGAAGCTGCAAGGGTTCTTCTAAATGATTGCATTTGCAAACGCTTTTTAGCTCTTCAAAGGGATATACTCTCTCCATCACATGCCGCCCCAAGGGTTCATAGAGCCTTACTATCACCCCCTTTCCATCTTCGGCAGGCTTGATGCTATTTAGCTGCAAATGCTCAAAGTAGAGGGGTATATCCATATCGGCAAGCTCGCTTTTGCCTTCGTAAATCAAAAGCTCACGGTCTATACCCTTGGCATAATGATTTAGTGGCGCTTCATCGATATTTAGTTCGTCAAAATAGAAGCCATAGCTGTAGTGATGCGTGCCGATATCCGCTGTGGGATCCACATCTGCCGGACTGCGCAGTAAAGCCAGCTCGATGGTGTTTTCTTGTGCTGACCAGCCGTATTTGGCGCCGCTGAGTACTGCACAGGTTCTGCCCGCTTCGCTTTGCGCTACAAAGCCCTGGGCGGGGAAATCGAAGCGCGCCGCTTCCCAGGCGTTTTTGAATCTGGCACTACGCTTTACTGAACCCATCTGCACCCCACAAGTAACGTCCTGACAATGGATTTGACTGCTAAAGCCCACCCGCAGCATCTGATGATGTTCCTGCCAATCCACCTCGTGGCTGATTAGGATATGCTCGTATTCCGGCATTAGCTCTATCTTCTGAATTATGCGGGAATTACCGATAAAAAGCTCCTGCTTTACCAGGCAGTAATCCCACATACGATAGGCTTCTAAAAGCCGGGCACCCTTCACTTCCTGCGGAACTGTTTCCCGATAAAAGTGATTGATATCCCAGGCGCCCCAGTTATTCGGCTCATCTTCCCAGAGTAGCAGACGGTTAGACTCCTCGCTAAGGTATTCATAGCCATATCTTACAATGCTTTCGATGCCGCCTCGGTGATTTACCAAAATCTGTATTTCATCGTTCTCGATCAGGATTCCTTCCTCAGTTATGGGCAATCTCTCGCAAGCAGCCAGATACGGCTCTTCTTCCGGATCAAAATACAGCTGCCCCACCCCAAATGGCGGCATATATAGCAAAATCTGCATTTCATCCTCTGTATAGCGGTACCTCTCTATTTGGATATCCCCCAATACGGCAGCACTGTCTTTGTATTTTAGGGGGAAACTATGCCACTGGTTCAAATCCACTGGATATGGGTTAAGTACCGTATAGCAGCCCTCTTCCTCTTGTAGATTCAGGCGATGAGCGATGAAGTCCTTTAGCAATTTATGGTTCTTTTCACACATCTGGCGGCTATCTTCATACACCTTGGTGATGCTGCTGCCGGGCAGGATGTCATGAAATTGCAGCAGCAGCGTATCTTGCCAGATGGGGCGCAGTTCATCGGGATATTCCAGCTTCCCTTTTGCAAGCCCGCTTAGTGCCGCTATCCATTCCGCCGCTGTCAATAAGCCTTCGCTATCGTAATTATCCCGTTTCATCTTGCCCTGCGTAGTATAAGTGCCGCGATGAAGCTCCAGATACATTTCGCCATATTGCACCGGTAATTCACTCATATCTTGCTGGGCATATTCGGCAAAAAAGCGCTCCGCCTTGCTAAAGATAAAGCGGTGGCTACCTTCCAAATCCTTTTGCCGCAGCCCATATTCAATGTGGTTGCGGGTGGGGCCTCCCCCGCCATCGCCGATGCCATAGAGATTCAGATAGCCTTCTGCCACAGCCGCTTGCGTAAAGCGCGTTTCGGTAGCGATAAATTGCGAGGGGCTATTGGCAAAGTTGTAGTCATTCGTAGGAAGCTGATGTGCTTTTACCCGGCTGCCATCGATGCCTTCCCAGTTAAACAGATGCTTATCAAACACATTAGTTTCGTTCCAGGAAAGCTTTTGAGTAATAAAGAAGTCCACCCCGCAGCCCTTCAGCAGTTGCGGAAGATTTGCCGAAAAACCAAAGCAATCCGGCAGCCACAGATAATTTGGCTCGATGCCAAACTCTTCTTTGAAAAAGCGTTTACCATACATGAATTGCCGGATGATGGATTCGCCGGAGGGCACGTTTGTATCAAACTCCGTCCAGGAAGCGCCCTGCACCTCCCAGCGTCCCTCTTTTACCGCTTCTTTCAGCTCTTCATAAAGCTCCGGATAGTCGCCCTTAATCCACTGATACAGTTGCGCTTGCGAGGCTCCAAAGATGTAATCCGGATAAAGCTCTAAAAGCCTTAGGGCGTTTGCGAAGCTGCGTCCCCCCTTGCGCCGGCTTTCGCGTATTGGCCAGAGCCAGGCTAAATCCAGATGCGCATGCCCCACGCTGTAAGCCTTTAGTGCGCTGGCATTAGCGGGCGAAGCTAAGAGCTTTTTGGCAATCCTTTGCGCCGTTTGATAGTCCGCCGCATAGATATTGCAGATCTCGTTCAATCCATAAAGGATACGCTCGCGTCGTGTAGTCTTTTCCGGCAGGGCATTTGCCAAATCCAGGAGCAATTCCAAGTCCAGGGCAAATTGATAACGCTCTTCGTCAAAGCGGCAAAGCGAGGATATTGCCAAGCGGTATTCCTCCTTCCCCGCACCAAAGAGGTCATTCGCCGCCCCTTCGATATAGAGGCAAAAATCGCCATTTTCATCTGCCCAAGGCGTCAGCGGCACATAGTGTTTCGCCGCATTATGATACCAATCTACCTTGGGGGTAAGTCCTTGATAGGGCGTTCCTTCCTTCATTACGCAAGCCTCACCTTCGCAATCGAAATACAAGCCTTGTTCTGCGGCAGGATAGCCTTTGCTCAGGCTACCTTTTACTCGGAACCACGCCGAACCCCATACTTTGTTCCATACCTCTTTGGGTGCTATCTTCTGCCACTGGGCATTTGCCAATTCGCTATAAGCTATCGGCTCATCCGCTTTGATATACTCGGTTTCCAGCTCTTCCAGTATTTCATACAAAGCCTCTTTTTGCCGCTGGATAAGGCGTTTTACCCGCTCAATATAAATCTTTTCGTTTTGCATTTATTTCTCCATGGGAACCACAATCCCTTTAATAATAATATTTTGAAAGAAGATGAAGACAAGCAGGGTGGGAATGGCGGCGATTACCAAAGCGGCATAGCCCACCGGTGCGCTGGAGCGCTGCATTAGCTCGTAAATATGCACCATCAAAGTCCACATCGATTGATCCTGACACACAAGGAAGGCAAAGAGGAAATTGCGATAGGCGGCGTTGAAGGCACCCAAGGCAATCACTGCCAGGATGGGTTTGCTAAGATACAGGGTAAATTGCCAAAAGAGGCGGAATTCCCCCGCTCCGTCCAGCCGGGCGCTTTCGTATAGCTCGCGCGGCAGGCTATCGAAAAAGCCTTTGAGCAGGAATATAAAGTAGCCATCCGCCGCAGCGGGTAAGACCAATGCCCAAAAGGTATTTAGTAGATTCAAGCGCTTCAGCATCAGGAAGTTTGGAATACCCATCACCATGCCCGGAAACGCCATGGTAAGCATAAAGAGCATGATGATTTGGTAGGTAAAATTCGGCTTGAAGCGGCTAAGCGCATAAGCAGCAAGAGGGTTTACCGTAAGCGCAAAGAAGATGCTGAGTAGCAAGTAGATACCGGTATTGCGCAGGGAACGCGCATCTGCTAACATCTGATCCAACGCCATGGCGTAATTCCGCTTGATAAACTCCCATTTTATCGCCCCTTTGCGCTCTAAAAAGTAATGATAATCAAGCTCCGAAGCCGGGAAGCAGATCTGGCTATAGTCTTTGTAGCTCGTGCCCCAATCTTGGTTCAATTCGTGAATATCCAGATACTTTTCGCTGCACCAGTCCCGAAAATCCTCGGCGATATTTACGATTTTGAGCTGATTTGGTGCCGCCACGCTCTGCAAAAAGAGGCTGAGGTCTTCGATTACCGCCCCGCCTATCTCCTCCGGTATTATTAAATCCGCAAAGCTATCAAACTCGCTCTGCCAGGCGGTATTTAACATGTTGATATTACCGTATTTATCCATGAGCTGGGCTTTAAAACTCTCGATTGCCCCCGGCATTAGCTCCAGATGGTAGATATTCAGCACCTCACGCGCATAGTGCAGCCAATACTCCGCCAGGGGGTGCTGCGCACCGGGATATTCCTGCGGCAGGCGGATCTCGTTCCAACTATTATAATCCGTTCCCATCGCAGCGTTTAGTGCTTCCAATTTGCCGGCAAAAGGAGGAATCAATTCCGCATTTACAAAAGTGCCTTCGGGATTGATATAATAGCGCATCCAAAAGGGGCTATCCTCTTTAAACTCCCGAAAGCGCCCCAAATAGCCCTCGCCGGAGCTTACATAATTGCGGCGCAGGATTTCCTTTTCCTCCACCATAATCTCTTCCCAAAAGCGTGCTCCGGTATTGTAGCGTCGGTTAAATTCCACCAAATCGCCACCCGTTTCCTTGCGCAGCTGTTTGCGATAAATGCGCTGCGCCAATGGGTACACCCCGCGCCCGTAATGCTCTGCCAAATAGTAGTGATAAACCCCGTATTTGGCGGAGTTTTGCCGGATAAAGGCTTCCCAATATTCTACAATGCGCGGGTGGTAGCTATCCGGCAGTTCCACCTCGCGAAAGCTAATCCAGTTTCCGGGATAGTTATCCATCAGGCGGCTGCTTTCTTCGTTGTATCTGCTTTCTATATATTTCTGATACAAGGCTTTGTCGTTATACAGATACGCCGGAATAAGCTCCATTCTGTGGCTATCCACCCCGCTTTTTACCGAAGAGGAGAGCATAAGCAAAAAGGGATAGACCATGGTGATGGCGCCCAGGAAAAGCACGAGATGGATGAGTACGTCCAAGATGCGATATTTCAGGCCTTTACGCCCCACATTTCCAATAATCGGCATCTTAATCCTCCCTCACGCTCTTGAATTCCATACGGCTGATGTATTTGATTTGCAACACCGTAAAGCCCATTAGGAAAAGGCTTAACAGCCACGCCATGGTGGTAGCCAGCCCAAAGTTTAAGTACAAATACGCCTTTTCAAAGATCATCAAATCCGCCACCCGCGTGGCTTCATTTGGTCCGCCAAAGGTCATAATCAGGATAAAGTCGCTGGATTGCGCTGCCACGATGAAGGCGGCGATAAGTTGCACAATAATCAAGCCCTTCAAACTGGGCAATACCACGTGGCGTATCTTGCCCAAAAAGCCCGCACCATCCAGCTCTGCCGCTTCGTAAAGTTCATTTGGTATCACCTTTAGCGCGGCTAAATAGATGAGGCTGCCGGGACCCAAACCCGCCCAAACCGCCGGTAATACCACGCAGAGCATAGCGAGCTTTTCGTCCTGAATCCAGAGGCTTTTGCCCATGCCAAAAAAGGCGAGAATCTGGTTCAAGGCGCCGCTATCGCTGGGGTTATAGAGTAGTTTCCAGAGGTAAATAACGATTACGCCACTAATTACCGCCGGCAGGTAGTAGAGCACGCGATAGAGCATTTTGCCGCGGGATACTTCTTGCAGCAGGATGGCGAGGACGATGGGGCTAAAGAAGCCCAAACCCAGGCTGAGCGCCATATAATACAGGGTGCGCAGTACCGATGCCCACCAGGAGGCGTCGTAGATCAATTCCGCCAGGTTTTTAAGCCCGATAAAGGGGCTATGCCCTATTAAATGAAAATCTTGCACCGCCATTATACTGCCGCTAATCAAAGGCACATATTTCCACATAAAGATGCTGATTACCGCTGGTGCTAAAAGCAGCACTACCCAGCTTCGGGCAGAGCCGCTTAATCGCCGCGGCACCCTGAGCTGCGGGCTGAGGATGCGGAATACCCGCCAGATGCTAAAACCAAAAACAAAGAGGATGAGTGCGGCAAATACTGCGGCAACGCGCTCTCGTTTTAGCTCTTCTTCATGCGTAAGAGTGCCGATCATCTCCATATTTGTGCGTTCCTGCGCCTGGCTTAATACCCGCATTATGATGGCTTTACGCTCCGCTGGATCGCTGGGCAATTTACCGGCATTTTGCAGCCCGATCAATTGCTCCAGAGGGTAGGTCATATACTCATAAATCTTTTGGCAATTATCTCCATAAGGCTCCGGCTTGCCCTCGCACATGGCGGTTTCAAAGGTTTCCAGCCAACCCACAGGCGCGTATTTCAGGTAATCTTCATAACCGTAGCGCTTGAGAAATACGGGATTTTGCATGCGCCCATAACCGCTTTCGATCATCACTTTCAGGCGAATCTGCCGCGCTTCTTCGCTATCATAAAACCTGATGTATTCCCAGGCTGCCTGCCTTACCTCTGTGGGATCGCGATCCGGCAAACCGCCATTGTTGCTAATTCCCGCTCCTGAAAAGATGCCCATCATACGCGAATTGATTTCGCTGCCGCCGCGTCCGGAAGGTCCCGCCGGAGAGGGTGCAAAGCCATAGAGATTCGGGTCGTAGCGTCCACCCATATTTTGCTGCGAGAGATAGTCGTTTCGCATGCCGATCTTGCCATCGCTCCACATCTGCCCCCAATCCCCATCCCGCATGGCATAGCCACGCTGTTTCTTACCTTTGGCGTCCGTCCATTCTTCGCTTGCCATTTTCAGGTAAAAATCCATCGCTTCATAACCCGCTTCGCTGGCAAAAGTGGCTTCCCAACGGTCTTTTTCGGCGTTATATACTACTGCATCGCCCCCTGCTGCCCAAAGCAGCGGCAGCCAATCGTAAGCAGATTGCGTGCCGATGGCAAACATCGTGCCAAATACCCCCGCTTCGGGATCGGTAAGCTTATGCGCATAATCTTTGAATTCCTCCCAATTCGCCGGCGGCGCATTCGCATCCAGCCCCACCTTGCGAAAGAGATCCTTGCGATACATCAGCACCCGCACCAGGGTTTCATAAGGCAGCGCCCAGATTTTCTCTTCTTTATCACCCTTTTTCTTGCGTTTAATTACCTGCCATACGGGCTTTTCTACGCGTAAATCGAGTAATTCCGGCGGTTCCTGCGCGATGTATTCATCCAAAGGATAAAGCAGATTCTTTTGGATATAAGTATCACTTTGACGGTAATTTACATATACTACATCCGGCGCCACTCCGCCCGCCATGGCAAGCAGCGGCCCTGAATCCATCTCCATGCCCTCGATGCGGATACCCGAAAAAGCACGCAATTCAATATGCGGATATTTTTCTTTAAATGCCTGCACCACCGCCAAATTGGCCTTGGAATACGCATCCGTATGCCGCGGGTCGGGCAATTCAAATACCTTCAAAATTATCTTTCCCGGCGCCTTGGCAGCCATTAAAGCGCTCACAGATAGCAGGGTAAGAAGCAATACTATTCTCAATTTTCGCATGATAGCTATTTAGGGCAAAGCTACTTATCTGTCAAGCGGCTTTTTTTTAGTTCTTGGTTCGTAGCTCTTAGTCCATGGTTCCGGTGCGAGCCAGAAGCAAATGCTTTGATACAGCTTCGCCCCGTGGCTTAGGCACGCCACGCCTCACGCTGAGAGAAGCAGCAAGTAAATCAATTTGAAACACCGGTTCTCTCATAATACCTATAGTGGACAAGCTGTGGACAAAATGAGAATTATTTTTAAGATTGACAAAAATAATCAGTTAAGCAAACTGGAATTGCTTATATAGAATGCATAATTTATTGATAAACATGAATACTAATAGAGAGGTAAAAATGAGCTATCTGAACGAGATCAACAAACTAATTGAACAAATACCCAAAGCCCTGATAGATTTTGAAGCGCCCAGAAAGATGGTGCGTACTCCCACGCAAGCGGCATCCAATTTTATTACCAATAAGGAACAGGGAGATTGGGCAGAAAAGATCATTTTTACTGCGATAAATGAAAGTTCAGAGCATTATGTTGCCATAAAGTACGGAAAATCTGACGATATAGTAGCAGGCGAAGAAGGGTTTTCAGAATTTTTTGAAAGTTTCCAGGCTGAATTGGACAGCATCGGGAAAAGACCCGACATTTTACTTTTCAATAAATGTGATTATGACAGCAGCTTAGGTACCGATATTAGCTTGCTCCCCGAGTCAGAAATACACGATTATGTGAAAAAGGCAGTGGCTGGCATTGAAATCCGCTCCAGCGCCTTTTTGGTTAATAAATATGACGAATACATGAACGCAACCCTTGAGCACAACACCAAAGCAGCGCTGGCATTAAAAGAGCAGATTTTACGGGATTACCAAGACTTATTATCGCATAAAAACAGGAAAAGATATATAAGCATCTTAGAGAATATCACGCCTGAAACGATTGGTGCCATTTCATTTAATGTGCCAGGTTGGGGAGCTTCAGATCGATTGATTGAACTGAATAATCAATTAAAAAAATTAAAGAAGCACCTGCAAAACATCAAACGACGAAACTACCTGAGCATTACCCCGAAAGTAGAGGATTTACTGGTAGTGCATAAATGGATTCAAAACTATCAGATTCCGCACTATTATTTCCAGATTTTTTTCGACAAAGCTTATGCCATTTCCTTCAAAGAAATCCTTAGCATCCTTTCCAAACCGGACAATGAACCCAGCATTTACTCTATCGAAGGAGATGTAGCAAACCAGCACAAGAAAACCATCAAAATCAGGGTAGATAGCGCCAAAACCATCGCTCAAAGAATTGATGAACCCATTCATCATAGCAAAAGAAAGGAATTAGCACGGGGACAATTGTTGTACTACGTGAGTTTTGATAACGGCTCTGCTTATCTGGATATAGAAACTTTAAAAAGCGCTTTGGAACTGGACAAGTGGTAAACTATCGCATTGGCATATTGGGTAAACTGGCTGAGGCAGAATACCTTAAACGGCAATGTGAATTGCATCGTAAGAAGTTTGCCCAGGTTTTTACGCCTTACGAGATTGCCAGCTTCATGCTGGATTGGGTCTTACAAAAAGAACCTGCCAATATGCTTGAACCAGCCTTTGGCTTGGGCGCCTTTTCGAGAGTGTGCATAGAAGAATATCAAAAAACACCTGAAATAACAGGTTGTGAGCTGGATCCGGAAATACATAAAATAGCCGAAGAATTATTCCAACCCTTTACCAATGTAAAGATTGATAATGCAGATTACATCTTTCACGATTGGGACACAAAATATGACGCCATCGTATGCAACCCACCATATCTAAAGTTTCACGATTATGATAACAAACAGGTATTAGGTGAAATCGAACGTCGTACCGGATATAAGTTTGGGCTTAGCTCAAACCTCTACACCATGTTTATAATCAAAGCGATATACCAATTATCAAATGGAGGCAGGGCAAGCTTTATCGTTCCCACGGAGTTTTTGAATTCAAATTACGGCGTGGCTATCAAAAGGTTTTTACTGGATACCAAGGTGCTAAGATATATATTTGTAGTAGATTACAATGCCTTGGCATTTTCTAAAGTTTTAACCACTTCCAGTATTCTTCTTTTGCAAAATGATGCAAGCGCAGAATCGGTATTTATCACCAAGATCACAGACGCTAATCAGTTGAAAGACTACAAAGGCTTTATTTCCACCGCACAAAATACCGGAACTAAAAGCTTTCACAATTTTAGGAACCTGAATCCCAAGGACAAATGGTCGATTTATTACAATCCTGCGAATGCCCAAAAGCTCTCCCGCCTGCTGCCTTTTAGCCAATTTGCCCAAGTAAAAAGAGGGATTGCAACGGGTGATAACGATTATTTTACTTTTAGTGCCAGCAAAGCTCTGGAACACAATATTCCGCAAGCATGTTTATTGCCCTGTATTAGCAAAGCGATACATGCCCCTCACAAAATATTTACAGCGAGTGATTTTGAGGAATTAAAAAGAAAAGAAAAGCGGGTCTTTTTGTTTGATGGGAACCAACTTTGTGCAGATGCGGTAGCGGAATACCTGACGCTGGGAATAGCGCAGGGAGTAAACCAGAAATACCTTACCTCAAAACGCAAACCCTGGTATAAATTGGAAAACCGCCCCCCCTCTGATTTGTGGATAGGCGTATTTAATCGCAATAGCCCCCGCTTTATTCTGAACGAAGCAAAAGTAAGGAATCTTACAGCCTACCACAGCGTTTATCTAAATAACCTTGATGAAACGAGCAGGCTGCTTTTTATTGCCTATCTATTATCGGATGCCGCTATTCATCTCTTGGAAAAGAACAACAGAGAATATGGCAATGGTTTAAAAAAGCTTGAACCAAACGATATAAACCACTCCCTAGTATTAGATGTAAATAGCATAACAAAAAATAGCAAAGAGCTCGTGCTAAACTACATAAAACGATACATTAAGGGGGCTCAAAAGGCTGAAGCAGATGCTGAACTTTTACAAAAAATATCAGAGGTATTTTTTAACGAATTTGAGATGGATAGTTGATTTGAATATCGCGATCAACGAATAGCTACATGATTGTTCCGATAAAAAAGGGCGCTTGTTCAGACGTGGTGGGTAAGAAAAAATATCCTTAAGCCAAAGCGGGTAAAAAATCGAAGCACTTAGAAAGCTAAGTTTCAAATTAACAAAGGCTGAAGCTGTCCAGAAATGCCAAAACATGCAATACATAGTTTGAAATGGCAATGTAGGGGCTTGAGGGCGTTGCGCCCGCTTTTGACAAAGCGAGGCTGTCCAGAAATGCCAAAAACATGCACGATATCTGACGAGATAAGGTTGTAGGGGCTGGCCCGTGTGCCTGCCCCTTTTTTGATTAACCGTGTGTAGCGCACACAGTAGCAAATTGATATACAGATCATTAAATGATGTGTTTTTTAGGGATTTTGCGGGTTTTGGTGCCTTGCGCAGGGTTTTACAAGGGCAGGCACACGGGTCTGCCCCTACATTTCGCGCTCCGAAATCTCCTGTTATTGACCACATTTTGTATTTCAAGACAGCCTCAAGACAGGTAGAATAACCTCATTTCGGGAAATAATTGCATCCAATATATTCGATGGCTACCCACCAAGCTTGAAAGTGAGCCAATTATTCTTCATGCCGGATGAAACATTAGCAAGTTTTTTACTGTGCCTCCCTCTACGGAAGGGTGGCTCAAAACGATCAGAATAACCAGACAAGATATTCCAATAAAGGTCTGATCAGGTGTTTGATCTCTGTACTATTTCATCAAGATCATTTTCTTGGAGCTGGTGTAGTTGCCGGCGGACATTCTATAAAGATAAACGCCACTGGAAACGTAATGACCGTTACTGTCTCTGCCATTCCATCTAACGCTGTGTTTACCAGCGATTCTCTCTTCATTAACGAGTGTATTTACCAATTGTCCTTTGAGGTTATAGATGCTGATATTCACAGGACTCTTTTCCTTAACGCTGTAGTGGATAATCGTTTCAGGGTTGAAGGGGTTTGGGTAATTGCCGCGCAGAGTAGTGCTGAGGGGAGCATTGAGAGCATCTGAATTTGCCTCGGGGGCAATGATGCGCAGATCGTCCACCATCAGCATCGAGGCATCATCTGACACACATTGAATCCCGAAACGAATCTGCCGATCGGCATAGGCAGAAAGATCAAAGGTATATTCACTCCAGTTAGTGGCGGCCTCAAGATAGGTGGTTCCATTGATATAATTGAAGTTATCAGGCGCGGATTCATCGGTGGATACACCGACATTGAATCTCTCAAGACCGTTTTGATCGGATAAGGATCTCGCCCAAAACCTTAGTATACTGCCACTTAGCACAGAGATTTTCGGGCTGATCATCCAGTCATCATTTGGGGGTGTGGAGGCTGCAAGACAGGCTGCAAATTTGGTTCCCTCATGTGCCATGATATCAGAAGCGGGGGGTATAGTGGCAGCAGGATTGAATATGATGAAGGCTTGAGGGCTCCCGGAATTTGGCCAACTGGTGTTCGCCAAAGCCTGTGTAACGCCCTGATCCACGTCCACAAGGATCCAGGGCTCAAAGGCGAGGTCGAAATCTGCATAGGTCTCAAAGCTGTCCGCAAACACCCATTCTGAAGCCTCCAGCGTGAAGTTCAGAGTAGTCGTGCCAGCATCGGCAACGATAACCCCCTCTTGCACTGCAGTTTCATATCCCACGGCATAAACCGCCACCCGGTAATCTCCGGCAATTACAGACATGCTGTAGGCACCTTCATGATTTGTAACGGTACTGAAACTTCCAGCGGTGATTGTTGCGCCGGCAAGACCTTCATTATCGGAGTTCCGAACCATGCCGGAGATGGTACCTATGGGATCCACTTTGGTTTGAGCATTGGAGAAGGCCGCATCGGACATCAGACCTTCAGCATAAACGGCTTTCACAGCCCATTTGTAGATACCTTCCTGGAGTTCACTCCAGCCGCTATCCTGAAAAGATGTCTCCAGGATAGGCTCAGGGGTGAGGTTCGTCCAGGCGGCTTCATTTTCTACCTGATCTTGCGGGAGCCGCCAGACCTTGTATCCAAAGAGGGCGCGGGGCTCATCTCTTGCGACTTTCAGAAGCTTTGCATCCAGAGGGTATAGCTTTTCTGCACGATCCGGAGTAGAATATCCCACAAAACCCTGGATATTCCAGTTGTAGGTAATGGCATCGTTTATCTCGGCTATAGTGGACCAATTGCCGTTGTAGCAGATCATATTGCTGAACCCTTCCACTTGAGGTCCGGCATCACAACCAGCCGGGAGTCCGGTGCTGACGTTGCAATTGTAGCCAAACCACAATTCTTCGGTTCCGGTGATAGGCACGGGATTCTCAAGGTTCACCATGGTGTATGAAACCAGATTCGGGGTAAAGGGTTGATTGACAACCAGATTCGCAGGAGCGGAAGCATCGCCACCTGTCCATACCTTGACGGAGAAATTGCCCGCCTGGGTCGGCCATACATTAAGCGAATACAGACTCATGCCGGCATACCGGGCAAGCGCAGAGGGCGGGAAACGTATTGCTACGTCAAAGTTTGCAGCGCCTCCGGTTCCCACGCTATTGGTCCTTATGCCAGAATCATAATGAATCCATTCGCCACCAGAGGTTCCAGGGGCCATCCAGTCTATGTTTACGGTTGAATCTTCCACCACAGCTTGTACAGCGGCTGCAGGAAGGTTCATTTCTTCAAGCACGAAATGTTGAACAATGGTCTCTGAGGTGGAGATGATGACTTCATCCGCAAAACTGGGGCGATAGCTAGGCTTTGTAGCGGTAATCGTATAGATGCCTTCGAACACGTTAAAGCTGTACGCACCATCGGCATCGCTAAGGCCAAAGTATCTGCCAGCAGTGACCTTAACGCCAGAGATGGGAAGGTTTGTCCCAGATTCTGTTACGGTACCGGCAAGAGTTCCAGACATACCCTTGGGGATTTCATTTGAGAAGGCCGCATGGGACTGCACATTGTTGCTGAATACGGCTCTTACGGCATATTTATAGATACCTGCCGGCAATGGTTCCCAAGCTGTGTCAGCATAGTTTTCCGATGTAACAGGCTCGGGGGTTAGCAGCGTCCAGCTAGCAGGAGTGCTTTGATTTACAGCGAGAAAGCGCCAGACTTTGTAGCCGAGCATCTCACGATTGCTGGTATCGACACTCAAAAAAGGCTCTGGCAACATGTCCTTACCGCTCCTGGATAGGCTATGGGAAATACTGGGATAGCTTGTAGCTGCAACGTTCTTTCCAACGGCACTTTGAGCGATGAAATTTGAAGCGGGAAAGGTCATAATCCCGCCCGGACCCTCTATAGTGATGTCGTCTATAAACCAATCGTACCAAAGACCGTTGTTTGATGAAGAATCCCGCGCATTCCACGCGATGGTTATCTGCCTTCCTGCATATAGAGACAGATCTATGGTGATGGGAGAGCTATAACTGTTCCATCCTCCTGAAAGCGTGCTGGCATCCCAGAGGATACTCCAGGTCGCGCCATTATCGGTAGAGACCTTCACATAGTAATGGTCGCCATTCAGGCTGCCCTGGAAGACATGAGACCAGAAGGTCAGGCTGGCTGCCGAAGGGCAAACGAAGGCAGGTGTCTTGAGCCATTCGTCCTGATGAGTCGCTGTCCATCTGAGACCGGCTTGACGTGCTCCATCGTGAGGCACGATGGCAGGTGTAATGGGCACAGTTCCAAAAGAGCACCAGGTGGGAAGAATTCCTGCAGCATTTGCAGTACCTGTATTGGTGATAATCTGAGTCCAAAAGTTCGGCGGGAACAGGTCTCCTTCAAAGCTTTCGGTGATATTCTGCACTGCTGCGGCTGCGTCCCAGATCAGATCAACCTGGGTAAAAGTGATGCTCTCTGTAGCCACCACGTTGCGAGGTGCATTTGCTATTTCATTTACTATGATGTCTCCCATATTCAGATCCACTGCATTCACCTGGATGGGGCCGGAAGAAAGCTGATAGCCCACTGCATGAACGGCGTATTGGTAGCTTTGATTACCGAAAACTCCGGTTATAAAGAAGTACCCGTCAAGACCGGAACTTGCGGTATAAGATTCATAACCGCTCAAAACTATCGAGGCTCCAGAAATGCCAGCAGCGAGGTCATCACTGCCCACAATCCTTCCGGATACAGTTATTTGTGCAAGAGGGACAAGGGCAAAGTCTGAAGTATAGGTTTCTCCCTCCGTGATCGTAACACTATTGCTGGCTATGGTATATCCATGAAGAGCGGCGGTAACCACTTGTGTCCCGTGAAGGATATAAGGGAAGCTGTAATGACCAGCAGCATCGGTAACTGTGCTTAGATTTGTATTGGCCACCGAGACTGTAGCGCCTTCCAAGGGGGTTCCGTTTGTGCAAACGGTGCCGTTCAAGCTTCCGGTTCCTGCTTCCCGCAGATAGAAGGTAGTTTTGGGAAACAGGCCTGAAACCACGGTGGTCGTAGGAGGAGCAGCAGGATCGTAGATTGTGTCCCAGCTCGCCTCTCTCAGGGAGCGGACATTGCCCAAAGCCTGACAATAAAAGGTTTCGGCATTCCAATAAATATCATAACCCCAGGTAGCATCCCAAGGGCGTTGCACCATCATTACCAGGGTAGCTCCATAATAAATGAATGGCAGGTCAAAGGCGACCTCTATATTATTTGATCCCAAGGGATATTCCAGATCTCCATCATAGACCAATGTGAGTTCAGTGGATGGAATCCACCCATCCGTCAGATCAGTTCGGGTAGTGTTCCCCAGCCAGATTTTCGTATGTTTGGGGCCTAGAGCATCATAGGGGAAATTGTTATAGAACACGAGACCATTGATATTACCAGACGTAATATTGAGCTCGTTCTGAAAGTATAAGCATTCAAAAAGCGAATTCTTTGCATACAGGTTTATGGGCATTTTATCCTGGAAATTGCCCATGCCGATTGTGACTGTTTCGGTTCCTGCTTCCCATACAATGATGGGGAAATCCGTACACTTGTCATTGTCAGGCACTTCATCGCCGATCAACACTACTTTGCAGTACAGATAGCTCGTGCCCACCGTGCTCGGAGTATATTGGAAGGTATAAGTTTGCACCTCTGAGAACGCAATTGGGTTTCCAGCTATGCTGCCCAGCTCCACATCGCCTTCCTTCATCAATTTTATGAGGTAGTCGCTCTGAGTTTCGAGACCATTATTGCGGATTGTTGCCACAAAATCGTACTCAGTTTCTGTTCTGAGCTCAGAATTTCCCAGCATATTCGTGCAAGACAAATCATGGGAAATAAGCTGATTAATATACAGAAAGGTAGCCTTGGGGAATTGATTCGATGGGCTGGTGTCTGCCGGAGGTGAGGCAGGATTGAATGCGGCACTTCTGGATGACACCATTAGCGATCTGGAACTGCCCACCGTCTGGCATTTGAAAAAGTTTAGCGAATCATAATATTGGTTATCCAAGGGGCGTTCCATCATCAAGACCAGGTTCCCGCCTCCGTAAACCAGGGGAGTGGAAAAAGGAATAAAGATGTTATTCTCTCCCGCGGGGTAATTTACACCGCCGGAAAATACATGGGTGAGCTCTGTGGATGGAATCCAGCCCTGGGTGAGGTCGCTGTGTGTGGTCTCTCCCATCCAGATATTGGTCTGTTTGTTGGGTAGGTTTGTTACGAAGTTATTATAGATCTGGATACCTGTGATGATCCCATCAATATCGAGTTCATCTGCCAAGTATATCGTTTCAAATAAACTGGCTTTATAGTACATATTGATGGGCAATCTGGCTTGTTGATCCCCCAGCCCGAAAGTATAGGATTGAGTTCCTGCCGCTTGCACATTGATTGGCAGAGCTGCGCTTTGGTTATTGGCAGGAACTTCATCTCCAGTGAGGACGGTCCGTCCATATATATTTGCGGGTCCGATCGTAGTGGGAATCCAGGAGAAGATATAGGTCTGCTCTTCTGCATCCATGATGGGATTTCCCACCAGGTTTCCCAGCACGATTCCGCCCTCTTGCATCAGTCTCACGGCATAGTTGTCTTGAGTGACCTGCCCATTGTTTTTGATTCTTACGCTGTATTCTGAGGGACTGTCTGCACCGGGATTGACGTCCCCAGTAATGCTTAAACAGGTCAAATCGTTCTGTATGGTACTCACTCCGGTAAAGAAGAAAGTTGTCTTGGGAAATCTGCCGATGGTAGCAGTCCCTGTGGGAGGTGCAGCGGGATCGAAGGGATTGCTGCCATCACCGAAAACAATTCTTGCACGTGTCGTGCCGATAGTCTGAGTATAAAAAAAGTTACTATAATCATAGGCACGAGTATCGGGAGGGCGTAGCATCATCATCACCAAGGTGCCGCCGCTGTAGTCAAATGGTGTGGAAAAGCTTATGCGGATCGTGTTTTGCCCCGCCGGGTAACTAACGTTACCATCATAAACGAGGGTAAGGGAGCTGGAGGGTATCCAGTCATCAGTGAGATCCGTAAGTGTGGTGGTGCCCAGCCAGATTTTGGTAGGCAAGTCAGTGGCATCGGACGAAACGAAGTTGTTATAAAAAGCTACTTCATTGATGCTTCCAGACACTATATTCAGCTCATCCGGAAAGTACAAGCACTCATACAGGGAATTCTTGTACAAGGTATCGATTGGTAAGCGGGCCTGTTGGTTTCCTGCGCCGATGGTAACTTCGCTTGCGAAAAGCGGGAATACCGTTGCGCTCAGGACAAACATGGCTGTTAGAATCAGCGATAATTTCTTCATTATTATATCCTTAATCATGCATAGTAAAGTTCGATCTTCGGCCCTGCCTTATATCGGTATACAGGTAGCCCAGTATAACAAAAAGCTGTTCTTTCCTCAGCTCTTGTTATGTACTTGTTACGATTCATTATTGTTGATAAAAAGGGTTCGTGGTTTGGCGAATACCGCTTAATCGCACGAACCCTATTTTAGATCAAGATTTCCTGGCAAAGCAGCTCATAACTGCATAGTCATCTGAGCGATAGTATGCCAAGCCATCAATCAAGAATCTGTCTTTTCTTAAAGACCGCTTCTAACGACGCGGAAACCAATATAATTATTAGCGCCGGCGAGGTGATCGGATGCTGCACCTGTAATAATATTACAAAACTCCCTATCGCTGTTCCAGTCTCCACCGAATGTAGGTTGAGATAAAGGGAGGATCCAGTCACCGGCATCCCAGCCCCATTCTCGAATGTTGCCGCTCATATCGTACAGACCAAGCTCGTTTGGAAGTTTCGTACCTACGCTGTGAGATGAGCCGCCGGAGTTGTTTACGTACCAAGCTACATCACCCACCACATTACTGCCGGCATAGGTGCTATAGCCACTTGCAGGAGTGCGGTTTCCACCCTTTGCTGCATACATCCATTCCATGGAGTTAGGCAAGCGGTAGCCATTGGCTGATGAATCACATGTGATAAATTGCAAATAGTACTCATCCATATTCCACATTTTGTACCAATCATTGGGATCGGTGCCATAATCCTCGCCCTCAAAAACATAACGAAAGCAGGGAGTAAGACCTTCCGCTACGCTGCGTGCATTGCAATAGAGTGCTGCATCCACCCAGGATACATTATCCACAGGGAAGTTGGGATTTCCAGCAAAATATGATGGATTATATCCTATAACAGCTTGATATTCGGCTTGGGTTACTTCGTACTTGTTCATATAGAAGCTGGCGACGGTTATGTCCGTGCTTCCGTTATAAAATGTGCCACCTTCTACAAAGACAAAGCCCTCAGGTGCGAGAGGTCCATCAGCTTCGATAGAGCTAACGCAATAGAATTTCTTGCTGACAGGCTCCTGGATGAGATACTCTGAGCTCTGCACTGCTGGCATAATCGGGACCCATGGTCCCTGGGGAGTATCCGCTTCATAGACCTGGTATGATTCTGCACCGGTGATGTCTTCCCAATCAAGTTTCAGATTTTCTCCTACTTTCTCGATGGATACTACCGGTATTGCAGCGCGAGGTAGCGGAACTGCAGAAAGTCCCACAGTTGTCAGCAAGATCAGGACTATAGATGTTAAAAGCGCTTTTTTCATTTTGTTTTCCTTAATAATTTAGTTGCTTGGGTTAAGGTACTTAAATAGCCATCCTCCCCTGCTCTTAAGATAACGCAGGGGAGTTGAAGCGATAGTTTAAACTTTGAAGGCTCGGGATTTTGTGGGGAAAACTTGGGAAATCCATGCCAGGTTTCTTGTGATAATGTGCGAAGATTATAATAAGACGATAGGCAAGAATTTCGGACTCTGTCTTCCCGATTTACAAACGACATTAGTGGACTATGGCTATAGTCAAGCTCAAATGCTATTGTGGCACTGGTATCCAGCCAATCAGCATATGCCAGGCGTCTTGCCTTTGCCAGGATATTCTGGACATGGGCTTCCTGTCTCGAACCGATAAATCTGGCGAGATCCTGGTCAGCGGTTCTACCGCTATCAGTCATTTTCTGAGGGTTTGTTGCCATAATCTTTTTCTTTTCTCCATCACAGCTATGTCTGTAAGCTTTTTTGTCAGACAGTTCTGCGGTCTATGCTCTATATATACGCAATTGAAAGACCAATTTCCAACATAAAAATATATTTTTACGCATATCATTGTAAGGGAGATACATCAGTTCAGGAAATGGTCGAATATTGTCTGTCACGACGCAAGCGATTTCTGGACCTTAATCAAAAAGATGTTCATTTTGACCGAATTTTCCAAATTGAACAGCCTGGGCAATTAAGGGTGAGACAGTAGCTCAGCCTTTAGCTCAATCCTTTTGAGAGAGGCTTTTTGCTTTCCGTCTGATCGTGGAATATGAAATCCCCAACATAATTGAGGCTTTCGTATAGCTGCCTCCGCATTTCTGCAGAGCCTTTTCAATCAGATCAAGCTCCATCTGTTTCATTGAGATAATCTTGTCGGCATTTGGTCGTTTATCTGCAGCTGATCTATGAAAAGAATCCAAATCTCCCAGCCTCAATTCATTGCCATCCAGCATGATCATCGCCCTTTCTATGATATTCTTCAGTTCGCGCACATTGCCTGGGAAATGATAATCATGCAGTTGTTCCAGGGCCTTGCTATAATTGGGTATCGGTTTATTCATCTTTCTGGCAAATTCTTTCAGGAAATGATCTACCAAGGGGGCAATATCGTCTTTTCTTTCGCGCAGGGGAGGTATGTGGATGCCGATGGTATTGATCCTGTATAACAGGTCTTCTCGAAAGAGTCCTTTACTCACCAGCTCGCCAATATCTTTATTAGTTGCCGAAACGAGCCTGAAATCTACCTTCACGGTTTTGTTTGAGCCGATTCTCTTTAAAGTTCTCGTCTCCAACACTCTGAGGAATTTTGCCTGAATGGGTAGGGGGGTATCGGCAATTTCATCCAAAAAGAGGGTTCCGCCATTCGCCGCTTCGATGAAGCCGGGTTTGTCGTAATTTGCTCCGGTAAAAGAGCCTTTTGTATGTCCAAAGAATTCACTTTCTGCTAATGTTTCCACAATCGCACTGCAATTAACGTCGATAAAGGGTCCTTTATTTCCTGAACCGGCAAAGTGCACCAGACGAGCCACAATCTCTTTGCCCACACCACTTTCTCCGGTTACGATCACATTTGTCCTGGGGTGTTCCGAAGCCTGTATGGCGGAACGATATACTTTGTTGATCTTGGCGCTTACCCCGATGAAGTTCATATCTATGGTCTTTTTGAGCGCATCGCTGATCAGTGAAAACTGCTTTTTAATCTCCGTCAAACAGCTTGACGTGGCTTCGTAGTCTTTTTGCAGTAAGTTCAGCTTGTTCGCAATATCTGCATTGAACATTTCATCGTTTATCTCACAATACTTGAGCAGATAATCATAAGCTTTTTTGTAATTCTTTTCAGCCTTATAGCTTTCGGATAGCACCCAAAAAGATGTCTGATTATCTCGAAGCTTTTCATCGTGTTCGGGTAGCTCCAGGGACTTATAGGCATGATGTTTTGCTTCTGCAGTATCCCCGATCTTCAGGTAGGAAGAAGCAAGGTTATTTAAAACGTTTGGGTAGTGGTTTGTGAGCCCGTATTCTGTCATGATCTCACAAGATTTTTTATACAGACGGATGGCATTGTTGTATTCACCTTTCGTCTCATAGCAGAGGCCCATATTGGAAAGAATGGCCGAATAGGCATAATAATTCTCAGTTGAGATCGCATAGTCTTGTGCCTCTTTTAGATACAGCAAGGCTTTATCCGGGTGGGAGTGACAATTTGCCGCACCTAAGTTTTGGATAATCCGGGTTAGATCCGTTTTATTGCTTGAGACTTTCTTCCGGTCCAGCAGTTTGGACATTATGTCATTGGCCTCGTCAAACAGTTTCATACTTACCAGTATTCTACCTACAGCTTCTGTAGCGGTATCATAAGAAGTCTGAAAACTTATGGAGTTGGAAGTTTGGAGCTGCTCATTAAAACTGTTTAAAATGTTCAAGGCATCGGCAAGATAGGTGGCACATTGATCCATCAAGCCTTTTTTCCGGTATATCTCACCGTAGCTTATATATACATTCGCCTTGCCCAGAAGGTCGCCAAGATTCTCGTAAATATCCAGGCTGCGCTTCAGATACTCTTCCGCCGTGATATAATCCATCGCCAATATCATGCTTTTAGCCGCCATCCGGTGATAATATGCGAAACATCCCGGAGATTCGGTTTTCTCGATAATCGGTAGCAGCTCCAGCAGGCAATTTACGCTTTTTTTATGGAGACTTTCTCTGTGATAAAGAATACTGAGGATTTGCAGTACACGCTTTATGTGGCGTGTATTCCCTTCACATTTTGCTTTATCAAGCATGGCCTCATAAATCGATATCTTATCACAGCTTGGCTTTTGTGGGAGAGACATAGTCATCCTTTTTTTAACTTATTTATAACGCTATCATTAGAAATGCAGCTTGATTTCTGTCAAGCATTTTCATCAAATCAAGGGCTTCCCAAATATTCTTCTGCAACCATAAGACCACCTTACGCAAGTATTGTTCAGATTTCTGCAAGTAGATATTTATGGCATTTCCCAATGCGGTGAGGGATAATTCATGTGATGCAGCGAACAGCCCAAATACCTTATCATATTCTTCATTCCGCTTCACGAAGAATTCACCTTTATAGAATGGACATGTTTGGCGAAACGGAAGCAAGCTCTGCTGGAGCGCAAATGCCAGATACAGCATCTTGCCATATAAAAACCAAGAATTAAACTATAAAGGCTGGATTACAGGTGGATACGATACATCCTCGCATCGAGCGAGGGAGTAGCCCGAAAAAAACGATTCCAAAGCCCTGGACTCCAGGGTTGCAGTATTGATGCCCTCGTGATGCCGTCCTCTCTCCGCCGAAAATCGGGGGAGAGAGGACGGCATCACGAGGGAGGTTATACAGCATTATTTCTAAGATATTGATATACAAAAAAAAGAATCTGTAAAAAATCGCCTATTTTTGCACATCGGCTCACTTTGCAAAAAGGGGGATATGTGTTTGATGTGTGGGTAGATAGGATGTGTTTTCGTGTGGGAGCGTTTTAGGGTGATTTGGGGCTGTTTTGGGGCATGCCGGGTCACCTAATCTTGCATAAAAAAAAGAGGGGTTCATTTTGGGGGTGGAAATGAAGTAAAAACTAAAAAAAGAGTCGCCACGTGAGGTTGTCCAGAAATAAGCAAACAACACCACATCAAGAAATGTCCACCCCTGAAATGTAGGGGTTCAAGGCACCCAAACCCGCCGAAATTAGCACGCAACAGGTAATCATTACGGACTCAGTATAAATTTATTACGGGGTGCGCTGCGTGCACGCTTTGTTAAAAGCGGGCTTTGGCGCCTTGCGCCCCTGCTTCTGAATCTTGATCCGTTTCGGGGTTTTTGGGGAGATTTTTGCCGTTTGATTCGGAGCCTGGCTCTGCATCCAGCGCTAAACTTTGGGAATAATGCTGCGAAATGGGAGTGAGAAGCTCGATAATTTCGGCGAGCGAATAGAAGAAGGCAGCAGACATTATGGCAGAAGGGATGGCAACAATATGTAGTGTCTGAATAATATCGACCACAAAGAGGG
Source organism: Candidatus Cloacimonadota bacterium (assembly GCA_028695495.1). Lineage (GTDB taxonomy): Bacteria > Cloacimonadota > Cloacimonadia > Cloacimonadales > Cloacimonadaceae > UBA5456. Next base: position 29,815 of record JAQVIX010000017.1, read on the forward strand.
CTAATATGGCAATAACAGCGGCAGCCACAAAGAGGTGCCCGATAAGACGATTGAATACAATCATGATAACTCCTAATATTTGCGGATAGATAAGAGCAGGACGCTGATCAGGATCGCACCGGTTAAAACTACGAGTGCGATTATCTTCGGGGAAGTTATGACTTAGCTCTTATTACTTATTCAGTTTTACCAAGGCAGCTTCAAAATGTTCTTTAATTTGCGTTAATTGATTATACTTAAAAAACAGTGAGATAGCTCCTACGTTGCCTACTGCCGCAAACACGGTATAGTCTGATTTATCGGAAAAGACACCTATCTTAAAGCTATCCTTTGAGCTAAACACATATTCACGGTACGGCTGTTGTGTGCCTGTTTCACGAGTTGTTTGCACATTGATGATATAAGTAAGCGCCTGGATTAGGGATTCCACCTCATCAACATCAAGAAAAGAGTATTTTGTGTTTGAACCGTAGGACTTTGTTTCTTCCGCTTCAATCCGAAGCCCTTTATGGGTGATGTTCGTGGTGGCGTCCTTAATGTATAGCACATCAAGTTTTAACATCGTTGAATACATTGATTTAATTGATGCGACAGTGTGGTATTCTTTTATAAGAAGCGACCCTTTTTTGCTCTCAAACGCGGCTATATTTGAGGTTTCAACCGATTCGGCGAGTATAATGCTGCTCATAATGAGCACGACCAAAACAAGAATTAAACGTTTCATGACTTTTTCCTTCTTTTACCTATTTATTTCACCTAATGTAAGTATTTCCATCTTGAAAATCATATCAAGAAAAATGTTTGACATCCCCTCCCCCCTCATCCCCATATTTGATACTACTTCATCAGCATCATCTTTTTTGTGATGCTTCCCTCTTTGGGGCTGCTTATGCGGTAGAAATATACTCCGCTGGCTACCGCCCTGTTTTTCATATCTCTGCCGTTCCATACCACACTGTGCGTTCCGGCAGGCATCTCACTATTTACCAAAGTTTTTACCAATTGACCCTTGATGTTGTAAATGTCCAGGCGCAGTTTCGCGGCTTTTGGCAAGCTGTATTGTATGGTAGTACTGGGATTGAAGGGATTGGGATAGTTTTGGAACAACGCGAAGGGTTGAGGAGTGGGAGGCTCATACAGCTCAGTTGGGCTAGGGTACAGCAATAGATCGATGTATTGGTCTAATTTCCTTCTGAATGATTGCAAGGATTCGGGCTTGTAGTGCAGATATTTTCCATGATATTGGGAGCGGGTATTAGTTTCATTCATAAGAAGATAGGTGTAGGCTAAATCGATTACGGCGTATATTGAATCCGCGACAGAGGGAGGATTGTCTATAATGCCTTCGTACCAATCGATAACCGCTGGATAATCCTCAAGTTTTAGATTACAATAATTTATTAAATAATGAGATAGTATATCTATTCCCATTTCGTTATGAAGATTCGGCTCTGTGGCATAGAAGTGTTTTAAATCATAGATTTTATCACTACAGGTAGCTTCGGCAGCCATCAAAAGTTTTGCAGCCTCTTCTTTGTATTTTGTATCTGGATAGTTGGATATCAAATCTCTGAAATGAATAGCTGCCAAGTCATTATGCCCTATTTTCAGATTATATTTTGCTAACGCAAAGAGATCGTAATCGGCAGAAATATCGGGCACGAAAGCAAGATCCATTTCCCATACGGGGAGATGTGAGTACTTGCCTTCAGGGAAAAAATACTTATCGGGCTCCACTATGCTCCAATAGTTGTAAGACAAATCGTGAATCTCCGGAGCGTTGCAACCGGAGCATCGGATTAACACATCACTTGGATGGATACTATCATAAATCAGATTGAACTTTATATCCTTGGGGAAACTGTCATACGTAAACGCCAATTCGTCCCAATAATTATTGTTTATCGACTGATAGGGAGGTTCGTTGTTTCCAATCATGGATAAGCTTGAATTCCTTAATGCTCCTAAGCCTATATAATTATTGCTTATGTTCCCATTTGATTCAATATCGAGGTTTGAGTGATATACTTGTATCCCATATCCATATTGATTGCCCTGAATCTGGTTGCCGGCAAGCGAAAAAGTATTCCCGTGTCCAGATTCAAACAAAGACAAACCATTATAGTAGTTTGAGATCACATTGTTATTAATTCTGTAATTGGGATATGAATAGATTCTGATAGCTGTAGAATCCGCTTGGTCATGGAAATAAGAATCAATGATAAAGACGCCTAAGGTATCGTTAGTTACCAAAGTATTCAGCAGATCCAGATTGGAAGAAGCAAATTCAGTATCCAAAATGTTTAGGCTTTGATTGCGGTGTGTAAGATGACTATTTGCAAATGTACTGCCAAGGATATTAAGAAAAGTTCCTTCGGATTTCATTTTCACGCCAAAGGCAGTGATGTTGTTTAATACCAATGGCATGGCTTCCTTCAATACGATTTGATAGCTGGTCCCCGCAGTTTCAGACACAAAAGAAACATTATTCAGGATTTCCAGCTCTGCATCTTGCACAAGTAATGCCCCATAAGGTTCAAAGAAAACGGTCACATTGTCTTTAATGAGCAATTTTTGTCCTTGAGATATGGTGATTGGTGCAACTACTGAAATGCATGTATCATTCCAAATCGTTAAGGTGTCACCCGGACTGCTATCTATCACGGTTCCGCTATATTCATAGGCTCCTATATCAATTCTGCCGCCAACAATTCTGTTGCGTGCATTCAGATCGATTTCAGTGCAATATACTTGGTGCGTACCTCTATTTACACAAGGGCTGTCATGTTTTAAATTGTAATTGTAGATATTATTGATCAATTGTGGAGATACTCCAGTTTCGCCAAGACATCCATATAATGTTGCTGTTGCACCATTAAGGTAAGCGATAGCATTGGGTATTTGGGAGATGAAACAGTATTGAGCAGGCATTGAAGCATTATCCGTCAAATATGCTTCAAATCCATTCGGTGCAGAATTTGCCCAATGTAAATTGTTTGTTGATTCCAATGTTGAACCATTTACGTATATTCCACCACCTGCGGCGCTCCCTTCGTTGTGGACAATTGTATTATTGTTGAATTCGAGATCAGCACGTTCAAGGTAAACTCCCCCACCAAACATGGATGTATTGTGATCGATTTGATTGTTTACCACGATAGTACTGTCAGATGCTTGAATGGCTATTGCACCTCCCATTGAAGTGCATGAATTCTCAGAAAACTTATTCAGACTTATCAGGGTGCGCGATGCGCTATCTGAAAGCCGGATGGCACCTCCAATAAAACAACTCGTGGTATCCACAGTTCCATTCGTTTCAAAGACATTTTTTGTAAGTATGTTTTCTGAGTGCAGATCGATTAATTGGATAGCACCGCCATAATTGGCTTTATTGCCTGTAAATGTGTTATCCGATACCTTGCATGTTGATCCACTATTCAGAATTGCGCCACCTGCATGTGCCTTGTTTGAAATAAAATTGTTTTGACCAATTTCAGCTATCGCATTATTGTGCAAGCTAATGGCACCTCCGCCATAATTGCATTCAATAATCCCAGATTTATTTGCACCCAAAGCCGTGCTGTCGTAAAACTGATTTGAATTGATCTGCTGTGTACCATAATTTGCAAAGATACTACCTCCTGATCCTGCTGCTGAATTTGCATGAAACTGGTTGCCAACAACTGCGTAGGCAATATCAATTGAGCCTGTGCTTATCAGAGAGAGAGCGCCACCTGAAAAACCATAAGCATCTGCCAAAACACTCAAATCCAAGGGGTAATTGGCTGAATTCAGGCTAAAGGCATTTCCGTTCACATTTAGATTGCAATCAATGGCGCAAATCGCTCCACCTGTAGATCTTTTTACTCTATTAGAAACGAAACTGGAGTTTGAGATAACTAAAGTATCCTGATCAGGTATAGTTGTAATATAAATTGCTCCACCATTATCACGTGCCTGGTTATTATTAAATGAACAATGATCTATAGTAATATCCGAATAATCATCGATATACATCATCCCGCCGTTGCTTGCAATGGGCTCGGTGTGAGTAGCATCAGGAAAAGCTTTACCGTTTGAAAATGAACAATACTCAAAAATCGAACTTCCTGCAGATTGCCCACCTTCAAAACTGAACCCATACCAGGAATTGTTGCCGGGGGCGGTGCTAAAATTGATTGGAGAAGTTTTATTGCCTTGCGCTTCAATCGAACCAAATACTTTAATCATGGAGTTATTTGCAGCAAGAAAAGAAATACCCGAATCAATGTGTAATGTACTTTCATTTTTAACCTCAAGATCATTGATAAAATGCGTTGGTGAATACGTAATTCTTACAATTCCAGAAATGGTATCCTGGGTGCAAACCCAATAAGCTCCCATAAATTCATAGGCTCCTATGTCTATTATCGGGGTGCCGTTATTAGTATTGATCCGCGGATTGCCCAAAACATCCATGCCCTCAATATCTGACTCTTTGGTACCTCCATTTACACATAATGATGTTTTATAAAGCTGATAGGGATATTGGCTATTCAGATCAAAAACAGGGTCTTCACTAAGGCAGTCTTGTATAGATGAACTAAGCAAAACACCGCTGCTAAGCTGATATGCGTCCTCAGTAGCACAATTGAAAAAATCAAGATTTTGTACTCCGATACAATAAACCGGATTCCCGTTTGCTTGTTCATTTCCCCAAATAATGGTATTCTTGATTTCCATCCCCAGGGAATCACATACAATTGCGCCGCCAAAGCTAATAGCCTCATTATCAGCGATCGTGTTGTTTTCAAACTTCCCTGTATTGTGCTTTAGGTAGAACCCTCCGCCCTGAGCAGCAAGATTTTGAACAATGGCGTTGCTTACAATATCTCCAGTACCATGTTGGTAAATGGCACCGCCCGCAAAAGCCTGTGAGTTTTTAATCTCGTTTGCTTGCAACAGGTTTATCAGGTTTGCTTTACCGCCTACTTTTTTGCCGGGTTGTTTGTTGCTGTTATCAATGAATACAGAGCCTCCTTTGCCATTATCGATATCTGACAAACAGCCGGTAAACAAATTGCGCGAAAGCGAGTAATCCGTATCGAAAATGGCAATGGCACCGCCATATACAGGCGCAAAGCAGCCATCAAAGCTTGAGTTTTCTATCTTTAACGTGCCAGCAACCGAACTGACAGCACCACCTTGTACCGATGCCATATTCAAATAAAATAGCGCATTATTTACAGATAAAGATGCAGTATCGTCTGTAATAGAGATAGCACCACCGGTATGTCCCCGGTTTTGTGTAAAATGCGTGCCTCCGGATATAGTCAATTCCCCACCCGCATGGTAAATGGCTCCGCCATTGCAGCTATAGCTTGATGCTTCTGCCAAGTCTCCGTTTTCATTGAATATACCCTGGGATATCGTGACATTGCTTTGGTCTCCAAACACCGCTATCGCCCCTCCATGCTCTGAGATATTTTGAACAAAGCTGGAGCCTAATACGCCAAGCTTCCCTGAATCGAGGTGGATCGCTCCACCATAATTCTCGGAAGTGTTCCCCGTGAACAAGCTTTCATTGATCGACAAGTAACTATTTGTACCCGAAGCTGATATGCCACCTCCTATAGAGGCATGGCTGCCAGCAATTTGTGATTCGGTAATAAATACTTGCGCCTGATCGATGTATAATGAGCCACCGGATTCCACCGCTTCATTATCAATCAAAGAACTACCTGTAATGCGCAAAGTAGCATCATTGCCTACTACTGCGATAGCTCCCCCATTTTGAGCATTGGAGTCTGTTATACTGCAATCAAAAACTTGCACTTCTGTTTGTTCAAGGAGTATTGCTCCACCATTCATCGCGGAAGAGCTATTTTTTATCTCCACGCTATTGAGTGCCAAATGATGATAAGCAGATATATGGATCGCTCCCCCTCCGTTTTCAAGCCGACCAAAATCATTTGTATTTACGATAAGTAAGCTGTCCAGCCGGGATTCTCCAACGGAATTATCTTTGAACACAAAGCCTTTCCAACTTGCCAAAGAATCAATTCCTGCAAAGCTTATCCCAAATATCTGATTCAAAGATCGTCTTGCCTGCAATTCGCCAAGGACGATAAAACCAGAATTGGAATCAGCCTTTACAGATATCGTGTCTTTATGAGGACGGATTGTGAGCCTTGCCTGGCTGTCTATCTCCACATTGGCTTGAATCTCAATCTGCGGGCAACTCCACAAAGTGTCTGCCGATATCACGTTCGATACTTCTATCTCGCTTGGGTTATTCGTCACAACCAGCGGAATACCTTCCCCTGATAAAGTTATCATCTGCTCGGGATTGTAGGCATCGTTGCACTTAATATTTACGCGGCTAAAATCTGCTCCGATCAAGAAAGGTTGGTACCTTGTATGGAAAAAGACTGAATCTCCAGGAGCTAATTGAAATTGGTGATTATAGCCCGTACCATGCCATGTTAAGTTTTTGGGCAGTTCTGTGTTATCTCGTTTTCGATCCTTGCCTTCTGATCTTTGAATACTGCTGAAATCATGTAGCTGGTTTGTTGTGGCTTTTGCACGGGCTTTGATATTTGATGGTCTATCTTGGGGCTGCCTTATATCCACATGCTTATATTTGTTTTCGGTTTCCGTAGTAGTAGTATATTGAAAAATTGCAAACCCATTATCAGAGTGCTGCACATAAAGCGAGTCTATTATTAATCCAATATTACCTGTGTTTTTGAAAACAAGGAATTCTCTCCCAAAGGAAGGGGTGTTGTTTGCCGGAAAATCACTCATGTGTATGAA
>JAQVIX010000099.1 GCA_028695495.1 Candidatus Cloacimonadota bacterium
GGCAAGTTTCGATGATTACTTTGAGCAAAGTGTGCGTTTGGTGGCACATCAAGGCTACATTGCTTACTATTTCCAAAGCTTCGGCTATCTGGCGGTCGAGTACAAAGGCAATGGCTTGCACCATATCCACTTCGCTGGCTCCGGTGCTAATTGCGGCGCGCGCTGCTTCGATAATGCTCTGTCTTTGCTCAGCGCCCAAAGGAAAGTTTATCACCGTGCAAAGAGGTACTTTTGCGGCTAATTCAGCTTTGGCGATAGGCAAAAAGCAGGGGTTGATGCACACGGAAGCGGTTTGGTATTCCTTTGCCATTTGGCAGAGGGCAATGATGTCTTGGGTGCGCGTATCTGCTTTTAATACAGTGGCATCCACATAGTGGGCAATGCCTTTTTCCGGGTCGTATAGTTCGTCCGCTTCATCTGCACGGCAAATCTGGCAATTCAGGCAGATCTCGTGGGCGCCGCCGCAATGGCAGGGCTTTGCTTCGGGAAAATATTCTTTGGCTATATCGGCGATGGATTTCACTGGCTTACTCCTTGTGTGTATTGTGTTTGCCGGCTAATTGGCCGCAGGCGCCACTAATATCGGTACCCCGGCTGCGGCGCAGGGTAATGGCTTGTTTTATTAGCTGGGCATTTGCCATAAAGCTCTCTATCTCGGCTTCGGTGGGCTGGCGATAGGGGAGCTGGGGCACAGGGTTAAAGGGGATAAAGTTTATCTTGCAGGAGAGGTCGCCCACGTATTTTTGCAGGGCTTTGATGTCGCTCAAGCCCATATTCACTTCCGGGATGAGGATGTATTCGAAGGTAACGCGGAAGCTGCTTTTGCTTAAGTAATGGATAAGTGCGGCTTTGAGAACGGGCAGGGGGTAGCGGCGGTTGATGGGCATTAGTTGTGTGCGGGTATCGGCTTTGGCAGAATTAAGCGAAACCGCCAGCTTGCATTTGATGCCGCTATCTGCCAAACGGATAATGCCATCCGCAATTCCGCAGGTAGAAAGGGTGGTGCGGCGCGGGCTAAAGGAAAGGCTTTCTTCTGCTTGGATTATCTTGAGCGCTTTGGCTACGTTATCGAAATTGTCCAAAGGTTCGCCCATACCCATAAATACGATGTTGGTAAGGCGCTGGGGTTGGCTTTCTGCAGCAGCTAAAAGGATTTGCCCCACTATCTCGTGCACTTCGAGCTTGCGCTTTAGCCCAAGTCTGCCCGTGGCGCAAAAGCTGCACTTGCGGCGGCAACCCACCTGCGAGGATACGCAGAGCGTAAGCTTCTTATCCAGGGGCATTAGCACCATCTCTATCAGCTTGCCGTCCTCCAGCTTTAGCAGGTATTTGCTGCTGCCATCGCTGCCCTTTAGTATCTCCTGCACTTGGGGCAGCGAAAAGCTGAAGCTCTCCTTTAGCCAGGCTTTAAAGTCCTTGGGCAGGTCGCTCATCATCTCTGGCTCAAACGAGTATTTGCCGTAAAGCCAGTGCATAAGCTGTTTATAGCGATAGGCGGGGAAATCGGTGCCTATCCGCTCTTTTATTTCGCTGGGCAGGAGTCCGAAGATATTCAAGGATAAGTCTCCAGATCGGGGATGCTGATTACCTTCAGGCTTTTATACTCTTCCGGGCTTATCTCGCTAATGACCTGGTCTTCGGTGGAAAGATATATCTTCTGTGCCAGTACATCGATGCGGAATACCATGGCTTTCTCGGCTTTATAGCTTACGCAGGTGCCGATAATGGGGAAGTCCTTGCCTTCTTCTACATAGAAGTCTTCCTCAAAGTTTAGGCAGCAGAGCAGCCTGCCGCAGGGACCGGATATCTTGGAGAGATTGCCCGCCAGGTTCTGGTCTTTTGCCATCTTGATGGTCACCTGGTTAAAGCGCTTCAGGAAGCTGCTGCAACAGTATTGCCCGCCACACATGCCAAAGCCGCCCAGGCGTTTGGCTTCATCGCGCCCGGTGGTTTGATGCAGTTCTATTCTGGTTTTGAAAATCATGGCAAGTTCACGCACAAAGGTGCGGAAATCGATCCTGCCATCTGCAGTAAAGAAGAAGGTAAGCTTATTGCCATCAAACTGGTAGATGGTCTCTATCAGCTTCATTTCAAAGGGGTAGCGGGCGAGCACTTCATTAAAGGAACGGCTGGCCTTTTCTTCTTCATAGCCCAGGTTTTGCATCTTTTCCAGGTCAAGCTCGCTGGCTATGCGCAGGAGCTTGTAGGTGCGGCTGCAGGTAGGGCATTCGTTTTCCTCGCGGGGTACTGCCATGTGGACTATCTGCGCAATATCTTCGCCGCGTTCCACTTCCACCACTATGAGGTCTTCCGGTCCAATGGGCAATCCTTCCGGATTCTGGTAATAGCCCATGCGTCCGCTGCGAAACTCCACTTCTATATATTCTTGCATTTATACTCCATAGATGTCGTCGTATAGCGCTGCTTCTTGCTCTCCCAGCTCCAGCTTACGCCGCGCTTTTACCGCGCGGGCGGTATCCAAAAAGGCTTTGAAGCGGTATTTGGTGAGGTTTTCTGCTGTGCCCCAGGAGAAGTTTGGGATAAAGTTGCTAAAAAGCTCGGAGCCGTAGATATTGCAGCCGCAACCCACTACCAAACCGGTATTGAGCGAGCTATTGATTCCGGTTTTGCTGTGGTCGCCTATTACGCAGCCCATGAACATGGTGCCGGAATCAATGCGGCTTTGCGCTTTGTAATTAAAGTATTTCACGTTTTTATAGCTGTTTTTCAGGTCGCTGTTATTCGTATCTGCGCCTATATTTACCCATTCGCCCAGATAGGCGTGCCCCAAAAAGCCGTCATGCTGTTTATTGGAATAGGCTTGAATGATGCTGTTTTCCAGCTCGCCGCCCACCTTGCAGTGGGGTCCAATCGTTACACCTTCGTATATCTTGCTAAGGGCTTTGATGAGGCAATGTTTACCGATATAGATGGGACCAGTAAGAACGCTGCCTGCCATGATGCGGGTGTTTTCATCGATGATAATGGGACCTTCGGAGGCGTCTAAGACCACATTTGGCGCCAGCTTTACTCCCTCTCCCAGCCATACATTATAGGGGTTGATTACGCTTACACCGGTCTCGGTTTCAAAGTAGTTATCGTTATCGTAAAAGATGCGTTCAAAATCCCATTTCAGCATGCGCTGGTTATCCGTAATAAGCTGGGCAATATGCTTGTACATTTGTAAATCGCTGGCTATTCTCTTTACTCCTTCGGGTATCTCGAGTACAGGTTTTGTGATGCGGCTGCTGCGAATAGCTATTATGCTATCCGCGTTGCAAAGAGCCGTTTCGGGCTGCATCGCCTTGATGGCTTCATAGCTTTCGTCCGTAATCACCAGGCGGGAATTGATATAAAGGGTATCGTCGGTAAAAAGGCTATTTATTTGCCAATCCGGATGCCGTTCCAGATACAGAGCTTTTAGGCGGGGTTCCACAAAGATGCTGGTAGCAGAATCTTCATCGCCAAAGAGGTATTCCACGCGCTGCCGCAATTTGAGCGCACCGCAGCGTAAATCCCCAATACTGCGGGTGAAGGTGAGCGGGTAGAAGGCTCTGTAGTAGATGTCGTCAAATATGGTTAATTGCATTATACACTCCTTTGGGTGCGCGTTTGCCATGCCATACAAAAATGCCGAATTGCCCCAAGACCATGGTGAATACCAAAAAGAAAGTTTGAATGATGAGCCACACCGGATAAAAGCGCAACATACGGGCGCTTACGCCAAAATAGCGGCGGGTGTAGGCGATCATGATATGCTCTATCAATACACGATAGCTAAATACGATTATACCAAGGCGGAAATTGATTAACATCAGGATGATGCTGCCCCAATACAGGCACGCCATGGAAAAGAGAATGAAGAAGAACTCCGGATTGAAGCTAAGCTGATACTTCATATTGGATGCCCAGCGGCTGCGCTGATTTACCAATTGCTTCCAGCTTTTCACCGGGTGGGTGTAGGTGAAGGATTTTGGCTCGAAATTGAAGATAATTCGGTGCCCCTTTCGCCGCATAAGCTGCATGAGGTTTACATCGTCTCCGCTTATCAGATGCTGTATCTTGCTAAAGCCACCTACATCCTCGAAGGCAGCTTTGGTGTAAGCGAGGTTTTGCCCGATACACGCCCAGCTTTTACCCAGGGTATAGCCGGCGCCCAAAACCATATAAGTAAGGGCAAAATCCAGGTGTTCATACTTTTGCACGGTGCTTGCCTGCTCCCAAGATTTCAGATAGGTGCGCGAATAGCCTGCCACCATGCTTACATCATCCGTAAAATGCTCCACCATGCTGCTAATCCAGCCCAAAGGCACGATACAATCCGCATCCGTAGTAAGGATTAGCTCGCCATTTGCCAGTTCAATCGCTTTGCCCAATGCCAGTTTCTTGGGCGATACCACCGTATCACGCCCCTCGCTAAGGAAATAGCGGATATTATGTCCAGCGTCGATATAGCTTTGGATAATCTCGTAAGTATGGTCTTCTGAGGCATCATCCGCAAAGATAATCTCGTATAGGTCTTGAGGATAATCCTGCGACAAGAGGCAGCTCATCAGCGTATGCAGGTTTGCCGCTTCGTTGCGCGCTACAATGATTACGCTTACCCGGCGCTTTTTGAAAGACAGCTTTGGCTTATAACGCTTCCAGCCCAGATAGAAGCGGACCACAAAGGTGATATAAGTAACAGTGCCGCTGGCGATAAGGGCAAGCAGCAGCCAGTATAAATACTTCAGTATCACTCAATCCCCAAAGCGTCGTTGTAGCCCCAACGCGTGGGATAGAAATTGAAGCGCAAGGTATCGGATACAGCAGGTGGGATATTGTTTTCGATAAAGTATTCGTCCATACCGCTATCGCCGGCAGCGAGGAATCCGGTGCTGGGGTTTATCTTGCGGCTTACAATGCCTTCGGGAATCTTGAAGGTATAGCGTGGGTCTCCGCCAGAAGGCAGTTTGCCGCGGTTATCCAATCTAATACATTCCGTCATAATCCTGCCCCAGATGGGTGCGCATACTGCGCTGGAAGATACCGAGGAATTGCTATCAAAGCCATTCCAGATGCCCAAGGTAAACTCCGGATTGTAGCCGATAAACCAGGCATCGCGATGGTCGCTGGAAGTTCCCGTCTTGCCTGCCACCTGCCAATAGTAGTTATTGCGGGCAGAAGCGCCGGTGCCGGAAGTGGTAACGGATTGCATCATGGATGTCATAAGGAACGCCACTTCGGGGTCGGTTACACGTGTGCGCTGGGTAATTCCGCGCTCCAATATCCTACCGGAAGTATCCTCTACTTTGCTGATAAATACGGGGCTTACGCGGTTGCCGCCATTTGGGAAAGCGGTATAGCCGGAGATGAGGGTAATGGGTGCCACTTCGTAAGTACCCAGAGCGGCAGAATAGTCCGTCACTTTGCGTTTGATGCCAAAGCGCTGGAAGACATCGCTAAGGGTATCCAGCCCAATATCGATGGCTACCTTTACAGCCCAAACGTTGTAGGAATGTGTAAGAGCCGTGCGCATGCGGGCAAAGCCGTTGTATTTCTTGTTATAGTTTTGCGGTGTCCATTTCCTGCCATCACCGCCGGTAAGCGAGATGGGCGAATCGTTAATCACCGTGGCGGGGGTATAGCCATTCTCTATTGCCGCAGTATAATAGATGGGTTTGATGCTGCTGCCGGGCTGGCGTTTTGCCTGCGTCATGCGGTTAAACTTGCTATGGGTAAAGTTTCTACCGCCGATCATGGCGCGCACAAAGCCGGTTTTATTTTCCATCAACACCAAGCCGCCTTGCAGATAGCGGGTATTGATATCGTAGGAATTGGGGTTTACCATACTGTATTTATTGGCGTAGTTATGCCGTTTTTCCACATCGCTGAGATAGGAATTGAGCACCGAATCCGCATAAACAGTAAGCTCTTGATCCATTGTGGTATAGATGCGCAAACCTCCTTCAAAGAGCCGGTCTGTGCCATATTTACGCTCCAGATAGAGCCGGATATGTTCGATAAAGTAATCCGAGGAGTATTGGCGCATGGAACTGCCTGACTGACGCAGGGGACTGGCAAGCGCAATTTCGAGGTCTTCCTGGGTAATCTTATGAGCTTTGCGCATACGATTTAGCAGATGATCTCGCCGCGCCTGCGAACGCTCCGGGTGCTTGATGGGGTCGTAGTAATTTGGGCGCTGGATCATGCCGATCAAGGTAGCAGATTCCGGCAGAGTAAGGTCTTTGGCGTGTTTTCCAAAGTAATATAAAGCAGCGGTTTCCACCCCGTGTATCTGCCCGCCCCAAAAGATTTTATTAAAGTAAATCTCCAGAATCTCGGCTTTGGTAAACTCGCGCTCTATCCTAAACGCCAAAAGCACTTCCTTGATCTTGCGGGAGAGCCGTTTATCCAGGGTGAGGAACATATTACGTGCCATCTGCTGAGTAATGGTGCTGGCGCCCTGAGAGAAATCCAGCCGCACCACATCCACTACCAGCGCCCGGATATTGCCCAGAATATCAATGCCAAAATGGCTATAAAAGCGCTTATCTTCTGCCACGATAAGGGCATCCACCAAATAAGGCGGCAGCTCCTTTAGCGAAACCAATTTCCGCTTTTCAAAGGCAAATAGATGGATCATCCTGCCATTTCTATCATATACTTCGGAGCCGCTGCGCAGGGTGAAATTGCGTAATTCGCTGGTAGGCGGCAGGCTATCGCGATAAAACCACACGATACCTGCCACGATGCCGATGAGTATGCAGATGCTTACTCCTACTATTTGCAGCAGCTTTGTATAATCTCGTTTTAATCTCTTTTTCATATTTCAGCCTTTTGGGCTATGTATTTTTCCTCAATATAGATGCATAAATATGCGGTAATTACACCACTAAACAAAGCTAAAAAGATCAGGATTGGTGTCAATACAAAAAGCGAAGGGGAGCGAATTATGAGCAGGCGGGCAAGGCATAATTGCATGCCATTATGTGCCAAAGCGCCCAATATGCTGATGCCAAAGATGCTAAAGCGCGGACGCACCAATAGCCCCAAACTCATTACAATTACTGCCGCAATCCCGCCTCCCAAAGAGAGCGGCAAGGTGGGGGAGAGCAAGTTAAAAGTAGCAATTCCGCCGATTACGGATTTGGCGATGGTTACCACAAATGCCGCTAAGATATAGCGATTGTAAACCAGATAGAGCATTACTACATTTGCCAGCCCGATACGCAGGAAGGGCACGGGTAGCGCACTCATGAGGAGGTTTTCCACGATGTAAAGTGCAGACGCCGTGGCGGTAAGAAACGCCAGTAGCGGGATGCTTAGCTTTTTCATCCCAAAAAATACCTCTGGATGGTAGGGTGCTTATCTTGCCTAATATCCTCTATATCACCATAGTAAAGCATTTTTCCCATCTCAATAAAGAGCGCCTTTTGCCCCAGATGCGCAATGCTGCCCAGATCGTGGGTAATGGTGATGAGGGTAGCGCGTTTACTGGCAATGATTTCGGACATATAATACAGGGTTTCCGAGGCGGTAATGGGGTCTAAACCGGAAACCGGCTCGTCGAAAATAATATAGGAAGGTTCATACACCAGCGCGCGGGCAATACCGATACGTTTGCGCATACCGCCGCTAAGCTCTGAAGGATATTGCTTTTGAGTGTGTTCCAACCCCACCAGTGCCAGAGCTTCATTCACCCGCTTTTGGATAAAACTCTCGTCCTTATTTCCCCGTTCATAAAGCGGTAGCGCTACGTTTTGATATACGGTAAAGGAATCCAAAAGCGCAGCATGCTGAAATACCATAGCAAAGGTATTCTTGATAGTACTGCGCTCTTCGCGGCTACTTTGAAAAATATCCTTGCCATCGATGATGATGCTGCCCTTTTCTGGCGGGTACAAGCCCAAAAGGCATTTGATGAGCACGGTTTTGCCCGAACCGCTTCGCCCCAAAATAACCAGATTCTCACCATCCGGCAGGCAAAAATCGATGCCATCCAAAATGAGCTTAGCGCCCAGGCTAAGGCGCAAACCCTGCACCTGTATCACTTGAAAAACCTTTTGCCCAGATACCTAAAGGCTACAAAAGCAGAAGTAAGCCCCAAAGCATTGGCAAAGAAATCGTAAATGCTGAGATCGCGCCCGGGAATAAAGTATTGATGGCTTTCGTCCGCCGCTGCCAAAGCGAGCATGATCAAGCCGATAGCCCATACTTTTTTACCGGAAAACTGCCGATAATAAAACCAGAGATTCGCCAAAATACCCCAGACAAAATACACGCCAAAATGGGCGATTTTATCCAAGCCAATTACATTGTAGCTGGGTAATTGCTGCGAGGGGATGGAGGATAACACCCAGATTAAGAGCATCCATAAGATGCAAAGCCAGAGCCAGATGCGCTGTTTCATCAGGAAATGCTGATGATCTCCCACGCCATGGTGAGTAGTTTCTTTTTAAGCTGCGCTTTGATGGGGATGCCGCCCTGATTTACCCAAAGCTGCAGCTTCAAATCCTCAGAAAGCATATTGAAGGTAAGCATATCGGTATAAGGCGCTTTTTGCGGGCTTAAAGGCATAAAGCTCAGTTCATAGCGCGTTGCCTGAAACTTGCCCAAAGCGGTATTGATGCGTTCGGATTTGCCGCCAGCTACCACCACTTTCCAGATGCGCCCATTGCCATCTACATGGTATTCGCCCACCGGCTTTGGACTCTGGCAGATTTTGAGCAGCAAACTAAAGATATCGCGGCAATTTGGCGGTATCGGATAGCTGCTCTTTTCTGCCTTTTTCTTTTGCAGCATAG
>JAQVIX010000100.1 GCA_028695495.1 Candidatus Cloacimonadota bacterium
CTTGCGATTGCGAAGATAAATGTAATAATGCGGATAAGAGCCCCGCAAAGGAGTATAGATGAAACAGGCAATTTTGCTATTGATGTTATGTATTTCGCTGCTTTTTGCCGCACCGCTCAAGGATTTACCGCTTAGGGTAGTTCAACCGGACGGCAGCGAATTGGATATCTTTGCCAGTGGTGATGAATTTCATAATTGGCTGCACGATAAAGAGAATTATAGCATTGTGCAGGACGCTGAGGGCTGGTATGTATATGCGATGCAGGATGGCGAAAAGGTAGCGCCCAGCAGCTTCCGCGTGGGCTTTGATACTGCCCACAAAGCGGCGCTAACGCCGGGTATCAATCTCTCGCAAAATGAGATAGCCAAAAGATATCAACGCATGGCGAGCCTACGGGATTACACAAAGACCCGCAGCCCGCATACGGGGCAATTCAATAACCTCGTAATCTACATCCGCTTTGCCGACGATCCGGAGTTTAGCCATCCCAATAGCTATTACGATGCGATGTTCAATGACGATTCCCCCAATGCGAATTCCATGAAAAACTACTTCGCATCTGCTTCTTATGAACAGCTTAATATCGATTCCTATTTCTATCCTGTGCCCAATGGCGATATCATCTTGTGCTATGTGGATTCGCATACGCGGAATTACTATCGTAAACTCACGCCCAGCAATCCCATGGGCTACGACGAAAATGACGATTGGGAACGCACAGACCGTGAACAAACCCTTTTGGCAAATGCCACTGCCTACGTGGCAAATCAGGTGCCTATGAACCTCGTAATCGATGGTGATAACGATGGTTACATAGATAACGTGTGCTACATCATCCAGGGTTCGCCGGAAGGCTGGGCAGAGCTTTTGTGGCCGCATCGCTGGGCATTGTTTGCCGCAAGTGCCTTTATCAATGGTAAACAGGTGTGGGATTTCAATTTCCAGCTCGAAAACTCCCTCGGCAATTCCGGCGCCAGCGTGCTTTCCCACGAGATGTTCCATTCCCTCGGTGCGCCAGACCTCTATCGCTACGTAGATAGCACCATCGATCCCATCGGTTCCTGGGACATTATGTGTAGCAATAGCAACCCGCCACAGCATATGGGCGCCTGGATGAAACACCGTTATGGCCAATGGATTACGGCACCACCCATGATTACCCAAAGCGGCAGCTACCAGCTCTTTCCGCTGGCTTCTTCCAGATATAATAACGCCTACCGCATCCCTTCCTGGAAAAATGGTCAATACTATGTGGTGGAATATCGTAAGCCGCAGGGTATTTACGATAGCAACCTGCCCGGAACGGGGCTGATAGTCTATCGCCTTTTTCCGGAAGTAATTGGCAATGCGGATGGCCCGCCGGATGAGCTTTATATCTATCGTCCTTATGCAAATAACACCACTACCAATGGCAGCCTTTCCAGCGCACATTTTTCCGCACAGGTAAATCGCACCAAAATAAACGAAAGCACTGTGCCCAACGGCTTTATGAACGATAACTCCCCGGGTGGATTGAATATCTACAATATCGGGTTTGCCGGAGATACCATTACTTTTGATGTCCGCATCAGCGATGTGCAACTCACTGCCCCGCAAGCTAATGAAGTGTGGTTTGCCGGAACTCACAAGCAGATTTCCTGGAAGCGCAAATCCGCCGCAGGCACCGTAAAACTGGAATTCAGCAGCGATAACGGACAAAGCTGGAGCCTGATCGGCAATTCTATATCAAATTCCGGCAACTACACTTGGGTGAACGTGCCTTATATCGATTCAAATGAATGCTTTATCCGCATTACTCTGAATAGCAACGGGCATCAAGATACGAATGTCCTGCCTTTTAGCGTTATCAGTGGTCTAAACATCCCAAATCTTATCTATCCGGAAGCTTATGCGGCAAATATCCCCACAAACCCTACTTTTGAATGGGAGGCGGTAATTGGCGCCACCGGCTATTACTTCCAATTAGCAGATAATCTTAGTTTTAGTCCCACGCTAATCTCGCTGCTGGATTACCCTCAATCCACATATAGCGTAACTGGTTTAGCTCCTTTTACCACATACTATTGGCGAGTAGCTGCCGCCTCCGTCCCCGATTTTGGTGCCGGTCTCTTTTCGGATACATTCGCCTTTACTACCGGCTCACTTTCGGAAGTGCCCAGCATTCCCAGCCTCGTAAGCCCGCCCAATATGGCGTCAAATCTGCCGCGCAACCCCACTTTGGTATGGAATAGCAGTCCTTTGGCAGAGTATTACCGTCTGCAAATCTCTGCTGATCCCTATTTTAATACACTTGCGGTGTATCAGGATGAGATATATGGCACCAGCTTTATTCCCGAACCCCTCGAAGCCCACACCGCCTATTTCTGGAGAGTGGCAGCGGTAAATAACTATGCTGCCAGCAATTACTCCGGCATGCGCAGATTTTCCACCGGCAATACCATGGATAATAATGAGGATATTAGCCCCGTATTGCAGAATAAGCTGAATCCAAACCACCCCAATCCTTTCAAGGCTACTACCAATATCGGCTTTAGTCTGAAAAACCCCAATGCCTGGATGAGCCTGAGTATCTACAATACCAAAGGGCAGAAGGTAAGAACCCTGTACAGCGGCATCGCCAAAAGCAGCCGCGGCGAAATAAGCTGGGATGGCAAAGATGATCAGGGCAATGCCCTCAGCAGCGGAGTATATCTCTACAGATTGGAAAGCAAGGATTATCAGGAAACTCGAAAGCTATTATTAACCAAGTAAGTTTGTAATAGGGCAGTCTGCGGATTGCCCTTTATTTTGCTATACTAATCTCTTCACTTCATAGTCTCACAGTCCTATAGTCTTTCCGTATCACCCGTCCAACCCCTGTAAGCATCTCCCCAAACTTAGCACTCTCTTGAGTTAACTGCTAAGTTTTGCTTGCTTTTCTCCAAATCCCAGTTATTATATAGGTAGAAATACAAAATATGGAGGTTCCAATGAGACTCGTACCTTACCAAAGAGTAAACAATTACAGGCCTATGAGAAGCATGATGAGCCTGTTCGACGAATTCTTCAAGAACGACCTTGAAGCCGAAAGCAGTGAAGATAATTTCCGGGCAATGGCGATGGATATTGCCGAAAACGATAAAGAATACAGTATCCTTGCCAACCTTCCCGGGTTCAGGAAAGACAACGTAAAAATCTCTGTGCACGATAATCAATTGAGCATCGAAGCCGTTTGCGAAGAGAAACAAGAAGAGCAAAAAGCCACCGTTTACCGCTGTGAGCGCTACAAAGGAGGCTATCGCCGCACCCTCTCTTTGCCGGATAATGCCGATGTTTCGCAGATTTCTGCCAAGATGGAAGATGGAGTGCTGACTCTGATCATCCCCAAAAAAGAAGCCAGCCCCATGAAAGAAATCGTAATCCAATAAGCAAAGCAATTACTTACGAAGCCCGGGAAACCGGGCTTTTTTTGTGGGGTTCAAATGGACAATATTCACGCACAATATTCTTTTTTTCTGCCCAGAACCAAAAATAAAACTTGACTCATAATCAGAATCAAAAAGATTGAATATCAACGTCTGAACATTGCGCGAAGGATTGAGTTCTGAGGTACGCACTACATACAAACAACCATTATTTACAAAAAGGAGACCCAAAGGTGATTAGGACTATTCCCCTAGAAGATTTCTTTCGCAATCCGGAAAAAACAAGCATTCAGATCTCCCCTGAGGGAGACTATCTGGCATGGCTGGAGCCTTATGAATCCATGCTGAATATCTTTGTAAAAGACTTGCAAACAGGCGCAGTAAAGCGCGTAACAAATGCTACCCAAAGAAGTATTTACGGCTTTTTTTGGGCAAACAAAAACAGGATCGTATATGTAATGGACGAGGGTGGGGATGAGAATATGCATCTTTATGGCGTAGATTGGGATGGCGCCAATCCCATCGACTTCACCCCTTTTGATAAGGTAAAATGCAATCTCCAAGACGATTTGGAAGATGACGAGGAGCACATCCTTTTTAGCATGAATCAGCGTAATGAGCAGGTATTTGACGTTTATCTATTGAATCTGAATACGGGAGAGATGCGGTTGATTGCCGAAAACCCCGGAAACATTTTGGGCTGGCTTACGGATCACGATGGCAAAGTGCGTGTTGCCATTGCTTCGGACGGGGTGAATCAACAGCTTCTTTACCGGGAAACTGAGGACGCCGATTTTCGGGAGATTGCCAATTACAATTTCAAAGAAGGCGCGGTTCCGCTATTTTTTACCATGGATAATCGCGCGCTGTATGTAGCTTCAAATCTTGGCAGAGATAAACGGGCTATTTATGAATATGATTTGGCGAGCGGCACTACGGGTAAATTGATTTTTGAACATCCGGAAGTAGATGTGATGAATCTGTTATACTCCAGACCCCGCAAAATGGTTACCGGAGTGGCATTTTACACAGATAAAAGGGGATACCATTTCTTTGATGAGCACCGCAAAAAGATTCAGGACTTTGTGGGTGCTCAGCTACCCGGCATGGAAAATGCAGTAAGCGGCTCCACAAAAGACGAAAGTAAGTTTATTATTTACAGCGGTTCAGACAGAAGCCGGGGTGCATATTATTTGCTGGATGTAGATAAATGGACATTGGAAAAGCTCTTTGATGTAGCGCCCTGGTTAAGTCCCGAAGAATTAGCCGAGGTAAAGCCCATCCAATATACTGCGCGGGATGGACTCAAAATAAATGGCTACCTCACCCTACCAGTAGGCAAAGAAGCCAAAAACCTGCCTGTGGTAGTAAACCCCCATGGCGGTCCCTGGTACCGGGACTATTGGGGATTCAATCCGGAATTGCAATTCCTCGCCAATCGCGGCTACGCTGTATTACAAATGAACTTCAGAGGTTCTACCGGTTATGGCAGAAAGTTTTGGGAGATTTCCTTCAAAGAGTGGGGACTTAGCATGCAAGATGACATCACCGATGCTGTGGATTGGTTGGTGGCACAAGGCATTGCCGATCCCAAACGCATAGCCATCTATGGTGCGAGCTATGGGGGCTATGCCACCCTGATGGGGATAGTAAAAAACCCCGATCTCTATGCCGCGGCGGTGGACTATGTAGGTGTATCCAATATGTTTACCTTCCTTAAGTCCATGCCGGTGTATTGGGAACCCATTCGTAAACAGATGTATGAAATGGTGGGAGACCCCGAACAAGATGCCGAATACTTCAAACAAGTATCCCCTGCCCTAAATGCCGATAAGATCAAGACTCCGCTATTTATCGCCCAAGGAGCCAACGACCCCCGCGTAAAGAAAGCGGAATCCGACCAAATGGTAGAAGCGCTCCAAGCCCGCGGCGTGGATGTGGAATATATGGTAAAGGATGACGAAGGACACGGCTTTTTCAACGAGGAAAATCGCTTTGATTTTTACCGGGCGATGGAAGCCTTTTTGCAGAAACATATAGGATAGATAAGCTAATAATATGATGACAAATAGGGGCGGATCGCAGGATTTGCCCCTAATAAATTGGAAATGTCTGATAACCACCAAAACGGAAATGTAAGGGGCAAGACCTGCGCCCTGATAATTAAAATGTGGCGATTTGTGCTTATATTGTCCATTTCCTATTTCCAGAAATCCTCAAATCTGCGGCTTTAGCTACCCGTCTTTTTGGATAGATATTGCTTTTTTCTGCAAAAGTATTTTAACCTGAACTTTTTTGCTTGACATAAAGTAGATAATCCATAAAATGAACGTATTGTGAAAACTGTGGCCTTTTTATGGCTTCAAATAAGGATTAAAGAACTAATTGATAAGGAGATAACATGCAAACAAAAGTTACCAAAGTCTTCTTGCTGCTGGTTTTTGCGCTGTTTGCTATTAGCGCTTGGGCATTAGTAAGCGATTACACTTTTGCCGATGTTGCTGGTGCATACACCGAAATCAGCGGAGGAACTCTTCTGCTAAACGGTCCCCCCACCCCCACTAACCCCGTATTCAACGATATTGCTATCGGTTTCGATTTCGTATATGATGGGGTCACTTACACTTCTGTAAGTATTTCCGAAAACGGCTTTTTGGCTATGGGAGACGAAGTGGTTACAAATAACCTACCTCTCAGCGCAGCCAATGGCACAAACAACGTAATTGCCGCCATGAGCAGAGACATCATGCCCAAAGATAATGGTGTGCTCAGATACATGACTTCGGGCACTGCTCCAAACCGTGTATTTACAGTGCAGTGGAAAAACTTCCGCAGATCCCCCACCGCCGCTGCAAACGACATTTTGAATTTCCAGATTCAGCTTTTGGAAGGCAGCAATGTGGTGAAATTCGTTTATGGTGCGAATACCCCGCTTACCGTAGCTACCGCAGCTACCGTGCAAGTGGGCTTGCGTGGCGAATCCAATGCGGATTTTAATAATCGCAGCACTACTACAAATTGGGCAGAATCCGTTTCCGGCACGGTAAATAACGCTTCCTGCACCCTGAATGCCACCGTATTCCCCGCAAATGGGCTTATCTTTAGCTTTAGCCCCGTGCAGCAAGGTGCTCCGCCCAGTCCGGCGCAAAACCCCCTTCCTGCCAATACCGCTTTGAACGTAAACCCGAATACCTCGCTCTCCTGGAGTAGCGGCGGCGGTGCCCCTACCGGCTACAAGGTGTATTTTGGCACCAATACCCCGCCTACAAACCTGATAAATGGTAACACTCAAACCGACACATACTATCAACCGGATACCGCTTTGAACTACAACACCCAGTATTACTGGAAGATAGTTCCTTTCAACGATGATGGCGATGCCGAAGATTGCCCTGTGTGGAGCTTTACCACCTGGACAGACCCCACCATTAGTAGCTATCCCTATAGCCAGGATTTTGATGCTCTTACCCCGCCCGCTCTTCCCAACGGCTGGAGTACCATCAATGCCAATGGCGATAACTACACCTGGGAAAGCTTTGCCGATACCGCCGCTCATACTGCACCAAACGTAATGCGCATTCGCTACAATAGTGCGATGGATATGAATGACTGGCTTATTACCCCGCCCCTGCAGGTAGTAGGCGAATACATTTACAAAGTAAGCTTCTACTATCGTGCCAATAGCACCACATATCCGGAAAAGCTCGCCTTGTACAAAGGCAATGCTCCCACCGCCAGTGCGCTTACAGAGCAGCTTTGGATCAATGATAATATCACCAATATCACCTACCAGAGAGCCGAAATCCTGGTTCCCATGGAAGACGATGGCACCATCTATCTGGGCTTCCACGGGCATAGCGAAGAAGACCAATTCTACCTCTACATCGATAGCTTTGAAGTAATAGAAATGTCGGAATCTCTGGATCCGCCTACCAACCTCACCGCTACTGTAAATGGTTTGAACGTGCAGCTTAGCTGGACTGCTCCCGGTGGTGGAGATACCCCTCCCGGCGACGGCTTTGCCGACGATTTTGAAAGCTACCCGGATTTTGCCCTCACCTTTGACCCCTGGGTACTCGTGGACGTAGATCAATCCGGCACATACGGCATCAGTAACTATACCTGGCCAAACGTATATGCCGCCATGGCATATATGATCTTCAATCCCAGTGCTGCCACACCTCCTTTGGCAAGCTTGGAAGCCCATAGCGGAAGCAAAATGGCTGCCAGCTTTGCCTCTACAGACGCAGTGAATAACGACTGGATGATAAGCCCGCTGGTAAGCGTGGAAGCAGGCGAAAGCCTCAGATTCTGGGCGCGCAGCTACGTGGCAGATTACGGCTTGGAACGCTTCAAAGTGGGTGTATCCACCGGTGGCACTGCTCCGGCAGACTTTACCATTATTAGTGGCGCCAGCTACATTCAGGCTCCGGTTGAATGGACTGAGTTCACATACGACCTCACCGCTTATGCCGGTCAGGACATACGCATTGGTATCAATTGCGTATCCGACGACGCCTTCTTCTTCCTGGTGGATGACGTCTCCATCGGCGCTGCACCGGCAAAGTTTGCTTTCAACCCGGTTACTAACTATCCAAGCGTAAGCCATAACCGCAGCACCGGCATTGCCGTACCCGCTCCCAGAGCGCTTACCCGAGACCTGCTGGGTTACAAGGTATATCGTGATGGAGATTTGATAAGCACCATCAATAGCGGAGCTACCACCACTTACGACGATCTGGGATTGGATCTTGGCACCTATAGCTATACCGTTACCGCTTTCTATGATGGCGGCGAATCCGAACCCGCCGGTCCCGTTATCGCCACCATCCTGCATCTGCCGGCTCCGCTGGATTTGGCAGCTACTGTAGATGGCAACGACGTTACTCTTGAATGGACCAGCCCCGAACCACCTCTTACGGGCGAATGGATTACCTGGTGCAATCCGGACGTACTTGGCAATAGCATTGGCACTGATAGCGCCGCTCAATTTGACGTTGCGCATATGTTTGATGCTGCCGATCTCGCTGCACATCAAGGTGGAAACCTGGCTCAGATCAAGTTCGTTCCTGCACATCAAGCTTGCGTATATACCATAAAGGTATGGACTGGCGGCACTGCCAGCGCCCCCGGCAATCTGGTATATAGCGCCGTTCACGATGGATTTACCATTGGCGAATGGAACCTGCACATCTTGGCTACCCCCGTTCCCATCCCTGCCGATCGCCTCTGGATTGGCTACCATGTAAATACTCAGGGTGGTCATCCTGCCGGTTGCGATGCTGGTCCCGTTATCGAAGGCAAAGGCAATATGATGTACTTCAACAACCA
>JAQVIX010000101.1 GCA_028695495.1 Candidatus Cloacimonadota bacterium
TACCACGCGGATGCGCATGCTTTCGGTAAAACCGCCCACCCCTTCGCTTAAGAGCGGGGAGATGATATTGGTTACCTGAAAGTCGTCCTTATTGGCATAAAATACCAAGGGGATACGGCTGAGCACTGGATACTTTAGTTCGCCTTTGAGATAGTAATAGATTTCCTCTGCCATCAGCGCCACGGTGCGTCCAAAATCGTCTTCACCTTTGGGGAAATAGATGTTAAAATGCAGGGTTTTAAGCTCGCTCCATTCCTGCCGATGCGCATTAACTTTGTTCTTGCCAAAGCTTTGCGCCCAGCCCGCTGCCAGTATCAGAAGCAGGAGCACAAGGACGATATACTTTTTATGCATCTAAAAAACCGATATTTTCAGGTATTTCTTGGGGTTTTTCTTGATTTCGCTGATGAGTGATTCCAGGTTTTCAATGGAGCTTTTTAGCCCGCCATAAAGCTCATCATCGGTAAGCAATTTACCCGCAGTGCCTTTGCCGGATTGCAGGGCTTCCACGCTGCGGGAAAGCTTTGCCGATAAAGCGTTTAGGCTATCCAGCGAGCCGCTTAGTTTGTTCAAAGCCGCCGGCGCCAGCGAAATGCTCTCATCCAGCTCTGCCTGATTCTTTTGCACAAAGCTATCTACCTGTCGGGTAATGCTATCCAGATTTCGGATGGTTGCTGAAATCTCATCTTTGATCTGCGAAATATCGCCGCGGGTATCCCTCAGCGCTCCGGAGGCATCGCCCAAAAGCTTTTCTCCTTTGCCCAAAAGCCCATGTTCACTATCAAAATCTGCCAAGATACTATCCAGCTTGTTCAGGCTATTGGAGGCGGTGGAAATAAGGCTCATCAGCGCAATGGGATTTTCGCCGGCTTGAATCTGGCTAAGATCAAGGTGTTCAGTTTCTTGTGAAGGGATGATCAAGAGACTTTTGCTGCCCATCAGGCTATCTTCGATCATGAACCTGCTGCCTAGGGGCGGGCGGATTTCGCTGGAGATTTTACCCGAAACCAGGATGCCATCCTGATAGAGGATTACGCTTTTGATGCGTCCGGCTTCCATGCCTCGATACATGATCTTATCTCCCACTTCCAGCCCCATTACATCGCTGAAAAGCACCTTAAGCTCCTGTTGCGATTGCACTTGCAGGCGGTTTGTAAACCATAGATAAGAGAAAATGAGCAGCAATACGATGATAATAGTCCAGATTCCGGTTTTGATCTGCGTGCTGCGTAAGTTGCTATAAAACTTTGCCATTAAGGTATCCTTGAGCCTCAGGTTTTGAGCTTCTTCTTTTCCGCTGCGGGGAAAAGCACGTTATTTAGGATAAGGCGGTAGCCGGGCGAGCTTTTGTGCAAATCCAATACCGTTTCCGGATCGCCAATCAAATGCTGATAATCTTCGGGATCGTGCCCACCATAAAAGGTAAAAGTGCCCTTGCCCAAATTGCCATGTATATATTTCACATCGTTTTGCCCCGGCACATCCGCCAAAATAATTACGCTTTTCTTTACCTTATCCCTAAAGAAGCTGGTAGTTTGCCCCATAAAGCCATTGATGATATGCGTATGATTTTGGGTAAGCATGGTGGGAACGGGGTCGTATTTGGCGGAAAAATCGAAGAGCTGAAAGTAATCTCCTTCTGCCCCGCGCAGCTTGCTATAGTCGCTGGCATCGATATCCGAAAACTCGTAAATAAAAGGATTTGTAATCAGGCTAAAGTTCTCGAAGGCAAAGGTATGCTCAAAGTTTAATTTCTGAGTATATTGCGGGTCGATACCATCGCCATCGATAAGCGCATCTACTACATCCACTCCGCGTGCCGCCAAAGCGATATCGATGGTATCCGTGGCGCCACACATGGCAAACAAAAAGCCTCCACTCACCACAAAATCGCGAATGCGCTCCGCCACATCGTGCTTTAATTGCCATACTTTAGGGTAGCCGTGCCGGGCAGCCATTGCTTCATTTACCCTTACATCTTCTTGATACCAGGCGCTATTGCGGTAGCTGCCATAAAACTTGCCATATTGACCGGTAAAATCCTCATGATGCAGGTGCAGCCAGTCATAATCCGGCAGTTTGCCGCTAAGCACCTCGTCGTCCCAAACGCGGTCGTAAGCAATCTCCGCATATTCCAGGGCGAGGCTAACGGCGTCGTCCCAAGGCAAGGTATTGGGCGGGATATAGACGGCGATTTTAGGCTCTTTTTCCAAAGTAATCGCCTCCATATTCGCTTCCTGTATTTCTTCTAAGATGTTTGCCACCTGAGCGGAAGAGATACTTTCGTAGCGCACGCCGCGGATATTGCAGATGGCGATGATTTCAGGAGCCAAAGGCATTAGAAAGCTTCCCCCACGGTAATTTAAGAGCCATTTTACCACCAATTGCTCCTGAAGCGCGGAAAATGCCACGCCATAAGCCTTTAGATGATTCGTTTGGCTACGGTCCATGGGTATCAGCAATTCGGCATATAAGCCGCTGCCGATGAATGCCGGTAATAGCAGAAATGCACATACCAACAGTATTATAAAGCTTCGCTGGCGCATCAATACTCCTGAAAGTTCTGTTTTTTTAGACAATATGCCTATTTTCGTAATAGCTCAAAATAAAGGCTTCCTGTGTCAAGGAAAATCTTTCTATCAGGGGTCAGGGGGCAGGTGTCGGGTGTCAGGCGCTGCGCAATTTTCAGGGTTATCGGCAAATTGTTCAGGGTTTTTGGGGATTTGAATGCTTACACGGATTAAGCGGATTGAAACGGATAATACGGATTTTTTTGGGCTACCGGCAAAGATGCTGGTTTTCTGCAAATATTTTTCCGCCCCTTTCCTGTATGCCTCTCTCGCAATGCCCTCACCTCTACCCAGAATTTACCGGTAGAGGCGAGGGCATTGTGAGGGCAACAGACGGGGAGGCAGGCAACGCGTTGCGCCCCTACATTTTCATTTCATTGGATATCGTGCATATTTTGGCATTTCGGAGCAGGTCGCACAGCCATGAAACTGTCCGGAAATATGAAATGAACACCACAACAAGGAATGTTCACCCCAGAAATGTAGGGGTTCAATGCCTTGAACCCGCCGAAATTGTTCTCCAACATACAATGTTACGGATTGAATATCATTATATTACGGTGTGCACTGCGCGCACGCTCTGTCAAAAGCGGGCTTTGGCGACTTGCGCCCCTACATTTCCGATGTGACAGATATCGTGCATGTTTTGGCATCTCGGTATATCCTCAATTTGTTTCGGATTTTCCACCTTACCCCTTCACCCATTTTGTTGGATTGGCAATGATATACGCCACGGTGGCATTAGAATCAAATTGGTTTCGGATGATATGGTCATAATATCCTCTTTGCCATACAGTTCCGGTAAATCCTGCTTTTCGCATTTGCACGGTGACGGCGGTTTTGAATCCCCTTACAACATCGCCTAAAGTTGCCGGTGCTATTATTTCGCCAGCTTCATTTAAGCTCTTTTTCTTTTCGAGGATAATAATACCATGGAAATGATTTGGCATTACAATGAAATCTTCGAGGATTATGTTCTCTCGTAAATGCCTGGTTTTGATCCATTCATCGTGCACGATATTGCCGTATTGGTTCAATCTCAGATAACCTTCATCCATATCACCAAATAAACATTCTTTGTTGTGGCAACATATCGTGATAAAATATGCCCCACCCTTGGTATAATCGTAATCTCGTAAACGGATATTTTTACGTTCAGGAAGCATCATTCACCAAAAAACAAGGGCGGAATATCTTATCCCGCCCAATTTTTTACATTTTACATTTTACACTAACATCACTGTCCCAAAATGCCAAGCAACACCCCTGCTGCCACGGCGGAACCCACCACTCCGGCAACGTTTGGCGCCATGGCGTGCATTACCAGGAAGTTTGTGCGATCGTATTTTTGCCCCACCACTTGTGAAACGCGGGCGGAGGCGGGCACGGCGGAAACACCGGCGGAGCCGATAAGCGGATTGATTTTATCCTTGGTAAAGAGATTCATAATTTTGGCAAAGATTACTCCGGTGGCGGTGGCAACGGCAAAGGCGGCGGCACCCAAGAGGAATATCTTGATGGTGGCGGCGGTAAGGAATACATCGGCGGTGGTTTTGGCGCCCACGGTAAGCCCGATAAGCACGGTAACCACGTCTATAAGCACGGTTCTGGCGCTATTTGCCAGGCGTTCTGTAACCCCGCTTTCTTTGAGCAGATTCCCAAGGAAGAGCATTGCCAAAAGCACTACGGAACCGGGGGAGATGAGGGTGGTAACGATGAATGCCACGATGGGGAAGATAATCTTTTCTTTTTTGGAGACCACGCGCATGGTTTTCATGCGGATGCGGCGCTCTTTATTTGTGGTAAGCAGCTTCATGATGGGCGGCTGAATTACCGGCACCAGCGCCATATAGGAATATGCCGCCAGGGCAATGGAGCCGAGCAAATGCGGTGCCAGCTTGGACGCCAAAAATATGGAGGTGGGTCCATCTGCACCCCCAATGATACCGATGGAAGCAGCTTCCATTACATTGAATCCCAGCAAGATGGAGCAGATAAAGGTACTAAAGATGCCAAATTGCGCTGCCGCACCCAAAAGGATGAGCCGCGGATTCGCAATCAGGGTGCTAAAATCTGTCATTGCCCCGATGCCCATAAAGATGAGCGAGGGGTAAATGCCTTTTTTTACACCAAAATAGAGGTAGTTTAGCACCGAGCCTTCATTTTCTACACTCAGACCCTGAGCAGAAACGCCGGGGAGATTGCCCACGATAATGCCGAAGCCGATGGGCACCAAAAGCAGGGGTTCAAACTCTTTGGCGATGCCCAGATATACGAAGACGATACCTGCCAGCATCATTGCCAGATTACCCCACTCTATATTCAGGAAACCGGTGGTTTGGATAAATTGTATCAGTTCCTGCATGCCTATTCACCCAATTCGATCAAAGGATCGCCTTCTTGAACGCTATCGCCACGGGATACATGCACCATTACCACTTTGCCGCTAAGATTAAAGTGGATATCGCTTTCCATTTTCATGGCTTCCAGGATAAGCGCCACATCGCCTTCATTTACCATCTGTCCGGGACTTACCTTTACATCCAGGATGGTGCCGGGGATGGGTGCGCGCAGGATGCGCTCGGCTTTTTCGGCAAGCTGTTCGCACTCGGTAGGGGTTTTGCGCTGCGTTTTGGGTGCGGGTGGCGGGGTTTTTACCTCTTCACCTTCCAAAATCAAGAGCACATCGCCTTCTTGCACCAAGGAGCGTTCTTTTACCAGGATTTTGCGGATTTTGCCATCGATGGGCGAGGATATTTCGCTCTCCATCTTCATCGCCTCGATGGTCATTACGGTTTGCCCCTTCTTTACTTCGTCGCCTTCTTTTACGGGGATGGATACGATTACGCCGGGAAGCGGAGCATGCAATTCCCCGCCGCTGACTTCGAAGCCGCTGCTAAGGCTGGGTGCCAGGGGAACTGCCTTATCCTGCCCGCCCAATACGGGAACGGCGGCGCTGGCGTCGTCTTCTATTTGCACCAAATATTCCTGACCGTTGATATTCAGTTTGGCGTGATTTGAACTATACTCTATTACATGCGCTTGGTAGCGTTCACCATTGATTATCAGTTTATACTTTCTCATGTTTATCTCCTTGGGCTAAGGTCTTTATTCGGCATATTTAGCATGCTGCTGGCACGCCATTGATTTGCGGGAGTGCGGCGGAAGGTAAGCACCATCCGGCGTTTGGCTTCTATTTCTTCCTGATGGATGTGCAGGGCAGCGATGGCTGCCACTATTACCCCCTGCGAGAGGGTTTTGGGAGCGGATTTTACTTTGCCATCGGGCGCTATTTTGATGGTAGGCGTGGCTTTGGGGGCTTTGGTGCGGTTCAGATGCACCAATTGGCTGATAATGAGGCTGGTAATCAGCAGTGCAAAGAATACCACCAGCATACCCACCAATGTAAGGCTGGCACCATATTTCAGGGAGTTTTCCTGGAATTCATTTTCGATTTGCTGAATCCTGTCCACACTTACATTGAGAGATTGGATAGAGCGGTTATTGTATTTTTTATCCAGCGGGTCCAGATCCAGCTCGCGTTTGAGACGCTTAATCGGAAATACGAGGCTCTCGGAAATCTCCACCAAAGTGCTAAGCTCGTTATAGCCATAATGCACAGTTTGCTTTGCCAAAAGTGCGCGGTAAGGAGTAATCTCCAGCCGGCGTAAAGGCATATTGTCCAAGGTTTTATTTGCCGGTTCCAGCCCCAATGCGGCTTTCCATTTATTATAGTTTTCGGGTTCTATCTCCAGCTTTTCTGCTGCGTAGGCAAGGATATCCGTATCTCTAAAGCCATATTCAGCGAAGATGCTTTGCTCGCGTGCCTGTGAGAGGGAATCGATAAGGGCGGCAATATTTTCAAAACCTTCTATTTCCGAGAGGTCGATCTCCTGAGCTGCCAGCCATACGCCGGCAATAAGAAGGAGGATGATTGCTAAATATCTCTTCATGGCATTTACCTAAAGCGGGATATTGCCATGCTTGCGCGGCGGGATGCTATCTTTCTTATTGGCAAGCATCTCCAAAGCGCGGATGAGGCGGAAGCGGGTTTGCGCAGGCTCGATGATATCATCGATATAGCCGCGTTCGGCAGCGCGGTAAGGATTCGCAAAGGTTTCGCGATATTCTTCTTCGCGGTCCAAGAGCACCTGCTTTGGATTATCGCTTTCTTTGGCTTCTTTGCGGAAGATTACTTCCACTGCGCCTTTGGGACCCATTACGGCGATCTCGGCGGTAGGCCAGGCATATACGAGGTCTGCCCGCATGTGGCGGCTATTCATTACGCAATAGGCGCCGCCATAAGCTTTTCGCACGATTACGGTAATCTTGGGCACGGTGGCTTCGGCAAAGGCAAAAAGCAGCTTAGCACCATTGCGGATAATGCCGTTATGCTCCTGCGAAGTGCCGGGCAGGAAGCCGGGAACGTCCTCAAGCACCACCAGCGGGATATTGAAGGCATCGCAAAAGCGCACAAAACGCGCCGCTTTGATGGAAGCATCGATATCGATTACGCCGGCTAATATCTTCGGCTGATTTGCCACGATACCCACGCTGTAGCCATTGAGGCGGGCAAAACCCACCACGATATTTTGGGCAAAATTGCTCATTACCTGCAAAAACTGACCTTCATCCACGATGGGGTGAATCACGTCCAGGATGTCGTAAGGTTTATTGGGATTATCTGGAATAATCTCATTTAGCTCCGGGCAGGGGCGGGTGAGGGGATCGGGATTTGGGTAAACGGGCGGGTCTTCCATGTTGTTTGAGGGCATATAGCTGAGCAATTTGCGGATAAGCAAAAGGGTCTCCTCTTCGCTATTGGTAAGGAAGTGTGCCACGCCACTCTTGGAAGTATGAATCTTGGCGCCGCCCAAATCCTCGGTGCTTACGTTTTCGTTGAGCACGGTTTTTACCACCTTGGGTCCGGTAACGAACATATAGCTATTATTCTTTTCCATTACCACAAAGTCTGTAATGGCAGGGGAATATACTGCGCCGCCGGCACAGGGACCGAGGATGGCGGAAATCTGGGGAACTACACCGCTGGACATTACGTTGCGCCAAAAGATTTCGGCATAGCCTGCCAAGGCATCTACGCCTTCCTGAATGCGGGCACCGCCGGAATCGTTAAGCCCAATTACCGGACAGCCGTTTTTGAGCGCCATATCCATAATCTTGCAGATTTTATCCGCGTATGTTTTGGAGAGGGAACCGCCAAAAACAGTGAAATCCTGAGCAAAAACATATACTACACGACCGTTGATGGTGGCGCTGCCGGTGATAACGCCATCGCCATCGAAGACGGTCTTGTCCATACCGAAAT
The DNA here is from genome assembly GCA_028695495.1 of Candidatus Cloacimonadota bacterium. Classification (GTDB taxonomy): domain Bacteria; phylum Cloacimonadota; class Cloacimonadia; order Cloacimonadales; family Cloacimonadaceae; genus UBA5456. The sequence goes on from JAQVIX010000101.1 coordinate 7,897, forward strand.
AGTTACTACGGTGCTGCATGAAGATGTCAAATTCCTCAAAGCTATCCGTATCCACCAAAAGGGCAATGCGCTCGCGAGCAGTAAGCTTTCCTTTGTCATGCTGCTCATTGATGCGCTTTTCCCCACCACCCATTAGGGCTTTCGCTCTGCGGGCTCGCAATTTGTCGAGAGGTTTTAAGCTTTCCATTTCTATATCCTTAGCTGTATTTATTTATATTTTTCTAAGGACATGATTTAGAATGTAGTTTTTTAGTAAAGCTTTTTCTTTCCCGCAAGCGGAAAAGAGGTGTTAGGTGATAGGTGATAGGTGTTAGGCGCTGCGCTGGTGGCGGAGTTATCGGTTATCGCTAAGTGAAAGGTGAAGAGGGAAAAATGAAGAGAATTTCCCGCGGATAACGCAGATTACACGCGGATTTCACGGATTTTTATTGGCTCTCTTTCAAATATAGTGGGTAAAGAAAATAAAACAATGGACTAATTAAGAGATAATGCAAGCTAAAATGGCTTCATATTCAAGCTGTGTAAAGGTCTTGTCCCTGACGGGACAAGACAGCTAGGATGCCATCATTTCGGGAAATAATCGCATCAAATATATTCGATGGCTACCCACCAAGTTTGAAAGAGAGCCTTTTTATTTACCATTGGAAAGACGAGAACTCCCGCGAATGAACGCGAATAAGAGACTGGGAGGCTGATAATTTGTCTCTCAGTCTCCCAGTCTTTTCGTCTCTTTGTCTCTCAGTCTCTATTTTCTACACTAACAAGTATCTATCAAATGAGCGCAGCGCCTGCCACCTGC
>JAQVIX010000102.1 GCA_028695495.1 Candidatus Cloacimonadota bacterium
GAAATACAAATATGTATGACAACTGTGAAAGCTTGCGATGAACTTTGTCGGAAAGCCGTGTGCGGGAAAACCGCATGCACGGTTTGAAGAGGGGGGCAGGATTAAACCCCTGCCTCTACTCTACTGTATTACTGGACAACCTCTCCGCTCGGCTGGCATGCTTTCGCATTTCAGGACAGCCTAAAGAACGGTATTCAATGCGGGACATCAAAAAACCATCTTTTCCCCGTGTGTTGCCCTCACAATGCCCTCACCTCGACCCACAAATTGCCGGTCGAGGCGAGGGCATTGCGAGGGCGGCTCACGAGAAATAAACGTAAATGGATTAGACTTTTTGCCGCTTGCTTTTTTAATACGGCAAGATGCCAAATCCAATATATCCGGGTGTGTGGTGCTATTCAGGATTCGCTTTGCTTAGCTCTTTTATTCGGAGCCTCTCATCCCTCCAAAGCTTCTAAACCCGACAAAAACATTGACACATTTCAAGCCGGATAAATTTATGATTCATAAAGGGAATATCCGGTGCCCATCCCTGTAATTACCAATGTGGCATCACTATAAGGAATTAAGATGCTCGAAAAGATACTAAAGAAACTCTTTGGAGACAAAGCCAGCAAGGATCTCAAACTATATGAACCGCAGGTAAGCGAGATAAATAAGATTTTTGAGGGGCTTGCTCAATATGATGACGATACTCTGCGCCAGCGCATTCAGGATATAAAGGCGGAAATTGTCGAAAAATTAGCAGATCAAACCGCAGAGCTGGAGGATTTACGCCGCAGCTTTCGCGAAGTAAGCCAGGATAGCGAGCGCAATCGTATAGATATCCTCATCGATAGCGCCAAAAAAGAGCTGAAACAGCTTACCAAAATCACTTTGGACGACTATCTGCCCGAAGTATATGCCATTGTAAAAGATACCTGCCGTCGTTTGGTGGGCAATGAATTCATTGTGCGCGGGCACCCCTTAAAATGGAACATGGTGCCTTTTGACGTGCAGCTTATCGGCGGAATGGCTTTGCACGATGGCAAGATAGCCGAGATGGCTACCGGTGAAGGCAAAACCTTGGTTGCCACCTTGCCGCTTTTCTTAAACGCCCTGGTGGGCAGAGGGGCGCATTTGGTAACTGTAAACGACTATCTTGCCAGCCGCGACGCCGAATGGATGAGCCCCATCTTCCACTTCCACGGCATGGAAGTAGGCTGCATTACCACCGGAATGGAGCCGCATGAACGGCAAGAAGCCTATCTGGCAGACATTACTTACGGCATGAACAGCGAATTTGGCTTTGACTATCTGCGCGATAATATGGCGGTAACGCCCGAGCAGCTTGTGCAGCGCGATTTTTACTATGCCATTGTAGATGAAGTGGATAGCATCTTAATAGACGAAGCCCGAACTCCTTTGATTATTAGTGGCCCCATCGCTCAGGATAAAAACTTCTATCCCGAATTACGCCCCGCCATCGCCTCTTTGGTGCAAAGTCAAAATGCGCTAATTACCCGCATCTTAAGCGAAATCCGTGAGGATTTGCGGGAGGATAACCACAACCCCAGCGGGAACCTGGGCGATAACCTGCTTTTGGTAAAGCGCGGCGCCCCCAAAAACAAAGCCTTCCAAAAGCTAATGCAAGATGCTTCGCTAAAACGCATGGTGCAGGATATCGAGGGTATTTACCTGCGGGATAAGAAGCTACACGAATTGGATGATAAACTCTTTTATGTAGTGGAAGAGCGGCAAAATAGCGTTGACCTCTGCGAAAAAGGGCGCGATATGCTGAGTCGCAAGGATAAAGAGCTCTTCATTATCAATACCCTGGATGAGATTTTAGCCGAGATAGATGCAGAAGAGAATCTGGATGCCAAAGCCCGGCAAAACCAAAAGGAAATCGCCACCAGCAGCTTCATGGATAAAAGCGAGAAGCTGCACAATATCAATCAATTACTCAAAGCTTTTACCCTTTTTGAAAATAACCAAGAATATGTGGTAATAGATAACAAGGTGATCATCGTGGATGAATTTACCGGACGCCAAATGCCCGGACGCCGCTTTTCAGACGGTTTGCATCAAGCCCTGGAAGCCAAAGAAAATGTTTCCATCGAAGCCGGCACCCAAACCTTTGCCACCATCACCCTGCAAAACTACTTCCGCATGTTTGAAAAACTCGCCGGCATGACCGGTACTGCCATCACCGAAGAATCCGAATTCATGGAGATTTACAATCTGCCTGTGATGGCGATTCCTACAAACGTGCCCGTTACCCGTATTGACCACGATGATGAGATTTATCTTACCAAAAATGAAAAGTATCAAGCCATCATCGAGGAAATCATCTATTGGCACAATCTAAAAAAGCCCGTTTTGGTTGGCACCGTAAGTGTGGAAGTATCCGAAATCCTCTCCCGCTTGCTCAGACGCCATGGCATCCAGCACAATGTACTAAATGCGCGTCAACACCAGCGTGAAGCGGAGATCATCACCAGTGCCGGTGCCCCCGGCGCCGTTACCATTGCCACCAATATGGCAGGTCGTGGCACAGATATCAAGCTGGGCGCAGGCGTAGTAGCTCAGGCTACCGAGGCTTACCAGGATTTGGATAAAACCCGCACCGAGGCAAATCCTTATGGCTTGCCGCTGGATGGCTTGCACGTAATCGGTTCCGAGCGCCATGAATCCCGCCGCATCGACCGCCAGCTTCGCGGACGTGCCGGACGTCAGGGCGATCCCGGCACTTCCCGCTTTTTCCTCTCTTTGGAAGACGACCTTATGCGCCTTTTTGGTTCCGACCGTATGGCAGGAATGCTGCAAAAAGTGGGCTTCAAAGGCGGCGAAGCCATCCGCCATCCCTGGATGACCAAAGCGGTGGAAAAAGCGCAAACCCGCGTGGAAGAGCACAACTTTGAAATCCGTAAAAACCTGATCAAATACGATGAGGTAATGAATCAGCAGCGCGAGGTAATCTATAGCTATCGCCGCAGCGTGCTCAAAGGCTATGAGCTCAAAAGCGAAATCCTGGAGATGATCGAGGAAAGCCTCTATCGCCTGGTGGATGAAGTAACCCAGGAAAGCCGCTACCCCGAAGAGTGGAATCTCTCCCGCATTATTGGCTACCTAAAAAACTGGAACGTAAATATCGGTTTGGAAGATCTCGAAAGCGACCATCTAAATAGCGAACTTTTGTTTAATACCGTATTGGAAATAGCCCTTGATGCTTACCAAAAGCGGGAAGAGCAGATGGGCGCCGAGACCCTGCGCGATCTGGAACGCAAAGTATTGCTTGAAGTGGTAGATAACGAATGGCGCGACCACTTGCACGAAATGGACTTACTCAAAGAAGGAGTTTACCTGCGCTCTTATGCGAATAAAGACCCCCTGATAGAATACAAAAAAGAAAGCTTTTCGCTCTTTGAAGGACTCATTGCCCGCTTCCAGGAAAGCGTAAGTAAACGCGTATTTACAAACTTCCTGCTTACCCGCGAGCAAATGCAAGACCTCAGTCAAATGCTAAAAGGCGCCAAGATGACCCACGATGAGATCAATAGCTTTATGCAAAATCAACAGACTCAATACCAAAGCTCTGCCACACCACCGCCGCGCTTTGGAGACGATATAGAAGTAAAACAGCGTCCCGTCCGCACTGAAACGAAAGTGGGCAGAAACGATCCCTGTCCCTGCGGTTCGGGCAAAAAATATAAGAAATGCTGTGGCATTCATATAGATAACGAATAAGGAAATACAAAGTATGGCAAAATCTCTGATAGTAGTGGAATCTCCCGCCAAAGCCAGCACCATTAGCAAGTTCCTGAAGAATCAGTATGTGGTAAAGGCATCCATGGGGCATGTGCGGGATTTACCCCAGCACGAATTGGGCGTAAATGTAGATAAAGATTTTAGTCCCAAGTACATTATAGACAAAAAGAAAACGAAGGTAATCGCAGAATTGCGCGATGCTGCCCAAAAGGCAGATGCCATCTATCTGGCAAGCGACCATGACCGCGAGGGAGAGGCTATCGCCTGGCACCTCAGTAAGGTATTGGAAAAAGAAAGCGCCGGTAAAGCAGTTTACCGCATTGTATTCAATGAGATAACCGCCAAAGCGATCAATGGCGCCATCTCCGAAGCAGGTAGTATCGATATGCAAAAGGTAGATGCCCAGCAAGCGCGCCGCGTGCTCGATCGCGTGGTGGGCTATAGCATCTCTCCGCTGCTCTGGAAGGTAATAGCCAAAGACCTCTCTGCCGGTCGCGTGCAATCCGTAGCCCTAAGGCTCATCTGCGAGCGGGAAGCGGAGATCGATGCCTTTGAAGCCAAAGAATATTGGAAGATTGAAGCCAATTTCTGGAAAGACAAATTGGGCAAATTCAAAGCTTCACTGGAAAAGTATAATGGTGAAAAGCTGGAAATCCTAAGCGAAGAGCAAAGCAAAGCGCTTATTTCCGAGCTTAAAAACGAACCCAGCACGCTTAGCAGCATCAAGCGCAGCACCCGCAATGTAGAGCCTCCCGCTCCCTTTATTACCAGCACCCTGCAGCAGGAAGGCTCCAAGTTGCTTGGCTTTCAGGCGCAGCGTACCATGAGCATAGCCCAAAGCCTCTATGAAGGAGTGGATATTGGCGGCGAAAGCACGGGTCTTATTACCTATATGCGTACGGATAGCACCCGTATAGCCGGTGAAGCCATCGCTGCCTGCAAAGAGATGATTTCCCAGCGTTTTGGTGCAGACTATGTGTATTCCTCTGCCCGCATTTACAAGAACAAACAAAGTGCGCAAGATGCTCACGAAGCCATTCGCCCTACCGACCCCCTGCGCAGTCCGGAGAGCCTTGCCCCCTATCTTACCAAAGAGCAGCTAAAGCTATATACCCTTATCTGGCAGCGCTTTATTGCCACTCAAATGCGCTCTGCCAAAGTGCAGGCTACTACTGCCAAAATTAGCCTGGGCAAAGCGGAATTTGGCGCCAGCGGCAATCTTATTACAGATGAAGGCTTCCTCAAAGCCTATCCCCACGTAAATATCCCCGCCGGCGAAAAGATTCATGCAGATTACCGTCAAGCAGATGAATTGGAACACGATGAGCTGGTGGGTTCGCAACATTTTACCAGCCCACCCTCCCGCTATACCGAAGCCTCGCTCATTAAAGAATTGGAAGCCAAGGGCATTGGCAGACCCTCCACTTATGCCTCCATTTTGGGCACCATCCGCAATCGCAAATACGTAAATCTGGAAAAGAAAAGCTTTATCCCCACCCCTTTGGGCAAGGATGTAAATAGCTTTCTTACGGATAAGTTCGATCACCTTTTCAATGTGAAGTTTACTGCGAAAATGGAAAGCCAGCTCGACGAGGTGGAATATGGCAAGGTGCTATGGCACGAGCTGGTAAAAGGCTATTACGACGATATGATGGCGCTTATCGGCAAGGTGGATGTGAAAAAGGAAAAGGGAGCTTTGATCCAGCCCACCGGCATTGTATGCGATTTGTGTAAAGAAGGCGAGATGGTAATCAAACGCAGCCGCAACGGCGAGTTTCTCTCTTGCAATCGCTATCCGGCGTGTAAGAATAGCAAGAGCTTTACCCGCGATAAAGAGGGTAAGATACAGATAGTGGTGCCTGCTACTTTGGACGAAAAGTGTCCTCAATGCGGCAATCCCCTGGTGGAGCGCACCGGCAAGTTTGGCGCCTTTATCGCCTGTTCAAATTATCCCAAATGCAAATACGCACGTCCCAAAACTTTGGGCATCAAGTGCCCCGAATGCGGTATTGGCGAAGTAGCCGCGCGCCGCAACAAAAAAGGTATGCCTTTCTATTCCTGCAACCGCTATCCGGATTGCACCTGGCTCTCAAACGATAAGCCGGTAGCCATGCCCTGCCCCCAGTGCGGCAATCCCTACATGCTGGAAAAGTATCATAAAGACAAAGGTATTATCATCACTTGCCCCAAATGTAAGCATACCATGGAGTAAGAATGCACTTAGCAGACGGTATCAGAAGCGCCTTTAGCAGCATACTCTCGCACAAATTGCGCAGTGCGCTTACTATTACCGGCATTGTAATTGGCGTATTGGCAGTGGTATCGATGTTTTCCAGCGTTTATGCCCTCAAAAAGCTGATTTCCAGTTCCATGGCAGATATGGGCTGGAACCACTCGCTGGATATCTATCCCGGCAGCACAATGCGCTATGGTCGCTCAGATGCTTCTGCCAATTCCCGCCAACGCACCATTCAAAATATCCAGCCCCTCAGCCTTGATGACTATCTGGCACTCAAAGAGCAGCTTTCTTACAAAATCATCCATGCCAGCGTGGAAAGCGGCAATATCCTGCGCGTGGGCAATGAAGATAATATGGTAAGCATCAAAGCTACTGAGAATAGCTTTTTTGCTGCCAAGAAATACGAGCTTAGCAACGGAAGCTATTTTAGCAAATTGCAAGAAGATGGAGCGCACCCCGTGGCGATATTGGGCTATAAGTTTGCCGATGAATACTTTCCCAAGCAAAACCCCATCGGGCAAACCTTAGTATTGGGGCAACACCGCTTTCGCATTATCGGAATCTTGGAAAGCGAGCGCAAAAAGACGGGCGCTGCCGTGGTAAGCTTTAATTCCTGGCAGCGGGATAACGACCTCAAAGCGGTATATGTGCCTCTGAAATATGGTGCCTATTACCTTGTTCCCAATAAGGCAATTCACCATATCTATTTACAGGCGCACAACGAAAAGGAATTCACCGCCATGAAAGCCAAAGCGCGGCAATTGCTGCTTGCCCGCCACAATATGTATCCCAATTTCAGTTTCATGGATGTGGGGGATTTCTTTCTGCAAATAAATAAAGAGATCGATGCTCAGATGAAAAAATGGAATATCACCCTTTCGGCGATTGCTTCCATCTCGCTATTGGTAGGCGGTGTGGGGCTTTTTTCCACTCTGCTCATCTCCATTCAGGAGCGTATGACGGAGATTGGCATGCGTAAGAGCATCGGCGCCACCGAGCAGGATATCTTCTTCTATTTCATAATGGAATCCCTTTGCCTGGCGCTTTTGGGTGCGCTATTGGGCTTGGGCATTGCCTGGCTGCTTATTATCAGCGTTTCGCAGGCGCTGGAGTTTTCCATGGTGCTGCCTTGGCAGGGTGCAGCGCTGGGGCTGGGCTTTTCGCTCTTAATCGGATTTATCTCCGGACTCTATCCCGCGCTAAAGGCTTCCAATACAGACCCCATCAAAGCTATCTTTTACCACGATTAAACCTATAATATTGTAATTACGGGAGCATTAGCTTATGAAAAAGATTACCCTTGTTTTAGGCGGCGGCTCGGCACTGGGACTGGCTCATATTGGCGTAATCCAAAGCCTTACTAAGCATTACGAAATCTCTGCCATAGTCGGCACTTCCATGGGCGCCATCATCGGCGGCTGCTATGCCAGCGGTTTATCTCCTGAAAAGATGCTGCAATTATCTGAAGATATTTCGCTGTTTGAGCTGCTTAACCCCCGCAATCTGGATTTCAGGCGCAAAGGCATTTTCGATGGCAAAGTAGTCTTACGTTTATTTGAGGAGTGGACGAACGGCATGCTTATTGAGGATGCCCCCATCCCTTTTATGGCAGTGGCTTATGATCTGGGTCGCAAGACCTCGGTGCTCTTTAATCGTGGTCCTTTTTCCTATGCCATGCGCGCTTCCAGCTCGCTGCCGCTCATCTTTGCCCCCTTTTCCATAGGGGATTACCTTTTGGTAGATGGCGGCGTATCCCACCCCCTGCCGCTGGCTTTTGCTGTGGAGTATCCTTCCGAACTCACCATTGCCGTAAACGTATTGGAACCCGTGCCCAGCCAGGCTGTATATTTTGAGGAAGGCAAAGCTCAAGTAGATAACAAGCTCGACCGCATGAACATCCTTCTGGAAACTCTTTCGCAAAATCAAAGCAATATGGCGCTTCAAGCCATCGTGGAATACAATCCGGATATCGTAATCGATGCCCACCATCCGCAGCTAAACCAAGCGGATATTACCAAGGGCAGAGAGTTTTACCTATGGGGCAAGCAACGTGCTCTGGAGGCGCTTGCTCAGCATCAGGAGCCGGATTTTCGGCAAAAGCTCAAGGAATTCTATCTCAAGCTGCTGGCAAAGAACTAAAGCCTATTTCATCTTTTGCAGGATATTGGAGAGCACGATCAAAGAAAGCCCGATTACCGTGGCGAGCTGCACGCTTTCGCCTAAGGCAAATTGAATAAAGAGCAGCGAAACAAAGGGCGTAAGGAAGATCATATTTGCCACCCTCGCCGTGCTCTGAGCATATTCCAGCGCTTTCATCCAGAGGATAAAGGTAAGCCCCATCTCAAAGATGCCCACATACAGCCCGCCCAGTATTCCCTTTAGCACCTGCGCCTCCGCTACAAATAGCGGCAAACGTCTCAGCAGGATATAGACTATTACCGCCAAGCTGCTCAGCGCAAAATTGTAGAAAAGCTTATCAATGACTTCGCGCTCATCCCGCATATTCAATATCCAATATGTAGCCCAAATAAGCGATGATCCCGCTGCCAATGCCGTGCCCACTATCTGGGCAAGGTAGTTTTAAACAATCAGACCGCGAACGAAATCTAGTCAATTTGATGCGCGTTAATATCTTGAAACGTCTTGAAAGCAGTGTACATTCTTTTAAACTGACGATTGAACGCATCAAAGA
>JAQVIX010000103.1 GCA_028695495.1 Candidatus Cloacimonadota bacterium
CTGCTTAAGTTCAAGTCCAACGACTATGTATTTCTCAACCGCTTTGGCAATAAACTCAGCCGCATGGGCTTTTGGAAGATACTGCAAAAAGCCTGTTTGGAAGCGGGGATCAAGCGGGATATTACTCCCCACACCTTTCGGCATTCCTTTGCCACCCATTTACTGGAAGCGGGGGTAAATCTGCGCATCGTGCAGGAGCTTTTGGGGCATTCCAGCATCAATACCACCCAGATTTACACCCATGTAGATATGCGCTGGCTGGTGGAAACCCACCGCAGCTATCACCCACGAGCATAATTATTTAGGAGATACGAAATGAAACGCATACTATACTTTATGATGATAATGTTTTTGCTCTTCAGCTTTGGCTGTGGCAAAAAAGCACAGGATAAGATTAGCATTACCCTGGATTGGACGCCCAATACAAACCACGCCGGTCTATATGCCGCACTGGAACTGGGCTATTTCAAAGAAGCCGGACTGGATGTAGAAATCCAGCAACCGGGGCAAAATATTACCGACCAGATAGTTGCCGCCGGTAAGAGCGAATTTGGCGTAAGCTATCAAGAAAACGTAATCCGCGCCCGCAGTGAAGGCATCCCCTTGGTTTCCATCGCTGCGGTAATCCAGCACAATACCTCCGGCTTTGCCTCGCTGAAGAGCGCCAACATCAAAAGCGTTAAAGACTTTGAAGGCAAACGCTATGGGAGCTGGGATAGCCCCTCCGAGATGGCGATACTCAAGAACGTAATGCAAAGTGCTGGTGCGGATTTTGACAAAGTATCGGTAGTTTCCGGTATTTACGATTTCTTTAGCACCATTGGTCGCGATGCGGATTTTGAGTGGATTTATTACGGCTGGGATGGCGTAAGTGCAGCCCTGATGGATATGGAATTGGATTATATTGCGCTAAAGGATTTGAACCCCATATTTGACTACTATACTCCCGTTATCATCAGCAGCGAGAAGTACTTAGCGGCAAACCCAGGGACCACCCGCAAGTTCATGGCTGCGGTAAAACGTGGCTATGATTTCTGCATTGCCGAACCCGAAAAGGCAGCGGATATCTTCATCAAAAACGTGCCGGAACTGGACTACGAAAAGGTAAAACTCAGTATGGCTTACCTCGCTAAAGAATACCAAGCCGATGCCTACTACTGGGGCTATCAGAAGCCGGAAGTATGGGAACAATTTACCGGTTGGATGGCATTTGAAGGCTTGATCAAGCAATCCATAGACACCCAAAAAGCCTTTACCAATAGCTATTTAGAGGATTAGTGATACTTCTGGAAGCACAGGAGCTGAGCAAGAGCTTCCTCTTTAAAGGAAAGCTCTGCCAGGTATTATGCGGCATTTCTTTAAAGCTCAAGCAGGATGAGTTTATTAGCATCGTGGGCGCCAGCGGTTGCGGTAAATCCACCCTGCTGGAGCTTTTAGCGGGCATCAGCCTGCCAGATAAGGGCAAAATCTTTTATGATGGCGAGCTAATTACCGGCAAGACGGGGATTTTGGGTTATATGCCACAGGAAGACCTGCTCTTTGAATGGCTGAAAAGTATCGACAACATCCTCTTGCCGCTGAGGGTGAAGGGCAATCTGGATAAAGCCCAGCGCAGCAAAGCGATAGAGCTACTCCCCGTCTTTGGCTTGGAAGGCTATAAAGACCACTTGCCCTGGCAGCTTTCCGGCGGACTAAAACAGCGCGTAGCCCTCGCCCGCACCTATATGACAGGCAGCAAGGTATTGCTTTTGGATGAACCGCTGGCAAATCTGGATGCCATCACCCGCAATGCGCTTCAGGATTGGCTAAAGGAAATCGTTAGTAAATTAGGGGTTTCCATCATCTTGGTGACCCACGATATTGAGGAGGCGATCAAGCTTTCGGATCGAATATTGGTAATGAAAGAGGGGCGTTTTGTAGAGGAATTAGTGGTAAAAGAGGGGATCGATGCCACTGCCCTAAGGGCTAAATTGCTTTAGTAAAGGCAGCTTACCTCCGGACTTAGCTCTATTTCAATATAGTCTCCCTGCGCCACGGGATAGGGGAGCTTAATCCTAAGATAATGGTCGCTTAGGATTTCGCTATCCGCTTCGGCAATGCCACGCAGAAGGGTTTTGGCAGCCCTTAGCTTCGTTTCGTATTCCCGAAGTTTCCGGGCGCTTAAAGCCCGTAAGAGATTGGTGCGGCGGTTCTTTTCTATTTTAGAAACCTGGTCTTTCATATTATAGGCAGGGGTATCTTTGCGACGGGAATAGCTAAATACGTGTAGATAGCTAAAGGGCAGAGCTTCAAGCAGCTGATAAGTCTCTGTAAAGTGCGCTTCGCTCTCCCCCGGAAAGCCGGTGATTACATCAAGACCCAAGGCAGCGAAGGGGAAAAGCTGCATAATCTGCGCCACCAGCTCTTGAATAAGCTTTGTATCGTAATGCCGCCCCATGCTCTGAAGTATCGTATCCGAACCGCTTTGCAGGGGAATATGGAAGTGGGGGCAGAGTTTGGGAATACCCTGTAAACGTTCTAAAAGCCCACCAGCCAGAAGCTGCGGCTCCAGCGAGGAGAGTCGGATGAGCCTGAGCTCCTCTATTTCGCTAAGTGCCTGCACCACATTGGCTACATCACGTTCGCCAGCGCGATATAAACCTAAGTTTACCCCGCCCAGTACTATCTCTTTAAAGCCTTGTGCGCTAAAGAGCCTGGCTTGGCTTATTACATCTGCAAAGCGTTGCGAACGGCTGGGACCCCGCGCCAAATGCACCGCACAGTAGGCACAGGAATAGGCGCAGCCATCCTGAATCTTTTGAAAAGCGCGGCTATGCCCCAGCATGTTTTGCACGGGCAGGTAGTCGTAATCCACTGCACTATCAATCTCTTGCCATTGATACCGCGCCCCCGCCAATATCTGGGCAATGCGCAGTTTATGCTGATTATCCACCACCAAATCCACTTCACCTAAGGCTTTGGCTTCTTCTGGATTAAGCTGGGCATAACAGCCGGTAATCACCACCTTTGTCATGGGGTTAAGTGCCTTAGCATCCAGCACTTTACGCAGGAGATTACGGCTCTTAAAATCTGACCTGCCGGTAACCGTACAGCTATTTATGATATAAATATCCGCCGGCTCGTTGAAATCCACCAGAGTAGCCCCCGCAAATTGCTCCACTATCGCCGCGGATTCATAGAAATTGGTCTTGCAGCCCAAAGTGGCGATGGCTACCCTTAAGGGCGAAGCTCCTAACAGTTTAGCGATAGTTTCGGGATACAGCGTATGTTCTATCCTCAGCACCTTTGCTGCTATCTCCCCCGCCTCCTGGCAATCCGAAATATCCACCCTTTTTTGTGCTAAAATCTGCCCTTCATCGTAGCATTCATTTACATAATGCACAGTGGCACCGCTAATGCTCTCTCCCGCAGCTTTTACCGCCTCGTGCACCTGCATCCCATACATACTTTTGCCGCCATAAGCGGGCAGCAAAGCGGGATGGATATTTAGTACCGGGATGCCCACACTTTGGATAAAATCCGATGAAAGTAGCTTCATAAAGCCGCAGAGCGCAATTAGCTTGATGCCCCGCTCTGTCACCAGTTCCTTCAGCTCCCGCTCAAATACACGCATATCTTTGGCGGAGATTACTTTATAGGCTATCCCTGCAGTAATACAACGCTCTATCGCCGGCGCTTTGGCACTGGTAAATACCGCAGTATCCAGCTTGAGCGGCAGCTTTTGCTCAGCAAAAAAGCGATGAATCGCCAGCAGATTGGAGCCGCGCGATTCACCGCTGGATAGAGTAATTATTCTTCGTATTTCAGGTGAAGTTCTTTCCACTGCGTTTCGTCCACTTCCCCCGGCGCCTGCGTCATGAGGTCAGTAGCCTTCAGGGTTTTGGGAAAAGCAATTACATCGCGGATGGATTCGGCATTGGTAAGCAGCATAATGAGCCTATCCAGTCCGGGAGCGATTCCCCCATGCGGTGGCGTTCCATACTTTAGCGCATCCAGGAAGAAGCCAAAGCGCCGTTTTAGCTCTTCTTCGTTAAAGCCAAGCACGTCAAAGATTTGCTTTTGGATGTCGTAGCGATGGCAACGGATACTGCCGCTGGAAAGCTCCATCCCGTTGCAAACCATGTCGTAAAGCTGTCCCTGAATCTCGCCAATTTTATCCGGCTGCGAGAAATAGGGAATATGTTCTTCTTTGGGCATGCTAAACATGTGGTGAGCGGGTTCCCAGCGCTGATTTTCACTATCCCAATTAAAGAGCGGAAAGTCCGTAATCCAACAAAAGGCAATCTCTTGCGGGTCATAGAGCTTTAGCTGCGCACCCAGTTCATTGCGCAAACCAGATAATACCTTACAGCTCATTTCCCAAGTATCTGCCACAATGGCAAGCAAATCGCCAGCCTTAGCTCTGCTGAGCCTGATAAGCTCTTGCATTTCACCAGCGCTTAAGAACTTGCTGATGCCGGCTTCCAATCCGCCCTCTGCCACTTTAGCAAAAGCTATACCCTTGCCGCCCAGGTGTTTAGCCAGTTCCACTAAGGCGTCTTGCTGCTTGCGGGAAAACACCGCTCCGCCGGGGATAGCGATGGCTTTGATACTGCCACCCGCTTCCAGGCAGCTCTTAAACACCAGAAAATCACTGCCTTTGAGTGCCTCGCTGAGGTCGCAAAGTTCCATCCCAAAGCGCAGATCCGGCTTATCCGAACCAAAGCGGTTCATGGCATCTACATACTGCAAGCGCTTAAAAGGCAGAGGCAGTTCTATCCCTTTGATCTCGCGGAAGATAGTGTGCATCAAGCCTTCCAAAAGGGCAAAGATTTGCTCCTGATTTGTAAAGGAAAGCTCGATATCCAGTTGAGTAAATTCCGGCTGTCGGTCTGCCCGCAGGTCTTCATCGCGGAAACAGCGCGCGATTTGGTAATAGCGGTCGAAACCGGAGATCATAAGAAGTTGTTTAAAGATTTGCGGGGATTGCGGTAAGGCATAAAACTTGCCGGGATGCACGCGACTGGGAACCAGATAATCTCTCGCCCCTTCGGGGGTGCTCTTCATGAGCATGGGAGTTTCGATCTCATAAAAGCCCTGCGCATCCAAATAGTTGCGAATCAAGCTGGTTACGCGGGCGCGGGTAGTGATGATCTGCTGCAAGCGCGGGCGGCGGAGATCCAGATAGCGGTAAGTAAGCCGCAGGTCTTCTTCCGCCATCGCCACCCCTTCTATCTGGATTGGCAAAGGCTCCGTATCGTTTAAGATATACAGCTTTTCAGCGGCTATTTCATATTCACCGGTTGCCTTTTGCAGATTGATATTCCCCTCGCTGCGTTTTACGAGAGTTCCGCAAACCGCTATTACATATTCATTTCGCACCTTTTCGGCAGTGGCAAATACCGCTTCATTTTCCGGGTGAATCACAATCTGGATAATGCCTTTTACATCGCGCAGATCGATAAAGATGAGTCCGCCCAGATCGCGCCGTTTATGCACCCAGCCCATTACGGTTACCTTTTCGCCCAGATGCTGTAGCTTTAGCTGGCTGCTATAATGGCTGCGGCAGAGATTACCGAGATTATCCATGTTCTTTTATGTCCTTTAATTTAGTTTAATCGCTTCATAAATCTGGTCTATGCGGCGCACCCTATCCCCCAGATAATTTATCATCTCGCATTTTTCCAGATAGGCAGGGTCGGGATTGATCAGGGGATTTGCCATAAAGTCCTCTCCCAAAAGGGGTAAGGCAGCCTGATTTGGCGTGGCATATTGGGTATATTCGGAATTGCGTTTGGCAATCTCAGCATCCAGCATAAAGTTCATGAACTTATATGCTAAATCCTTATTTTTGGAGGATTTTAGCATTACCATATTGTCCATCCAAAGCGAAGTGCCTTCTTTGGGCAGGATAAAGCCCAGCTTGGGGTTATCCGCCATCTGCTGCAAGGCATCGCCGTTGTAAGCCTGCGCCAGCCAGGTGGTGCCGTCTTGCACTTCATTTTTGTATGAATCGCTATCAAATTGCGTAATATTGCGGTCCCATATTTTCAGTACTTCAGTAGCCTTTGTCATCGCCTCATCCGAGCTGTCGTTGATGGAATAGCCGCTATAGATGAGGGCAGCGCCTATTACCTCGCGGGCGTCGTCCAGCATGGTCACTTTATTTTTGCCATCAAAAAAGCTATCCGCCAATATATTCCAGCCACCGGAAGCCACAATCTCTTCTGGCACATACTGTTTGCTATACATCAGCCCGGTAAGTCCCCAAGCATAAGGGATGGAATATTTATTACCCGAATCAAAGGAACTCGCCTTTTGCAAGAGACCCTCATCCAGATTCTTGTAGTTGCTAAGTTGCGTGCGGTCAAGCTCTTCCAAAAGCCCCAATTCTCTTAAGATGCTTACATGGTCTCCACTGGGGAAGATGATATCAAAGGATTGCGAGGTGCTTTTCACTTTGGTAAGCATGTTTTCATTGGAATCGAAGGTGCTATATTTGATGCGGCAGCCATTTGCCGCTTCAAATTCGCTTATCAAATCGGGATCGATATAATCGCTCCAATTGAAGATATACAGGGTTTCTTTGCCTTTGCCACAGCCAAAAAGGGCAAATGCGAGGATGGCAAACACCATCAGAGAGAGTATTATACGCTGTTTCATAATTCCTCCAACAGCTTTATGTAGTTATCGGTTTGGCGGCGTCCTCATTACCTTTTTGAGGGTCAACGCTCTGCAAAACGATGAGTCCCGCCGCAAAGAAAATAATCAAAGTAAGGATGCTGTAGCGGATATCGCCGCTTTTATGCGCAATCCAACCATATAATATGGGACCAATTATCGCGGAGAGCCTTCCCGTCAAGGCATAAAAACCAAAGAACTCCGCTTCATGCGCCCGCGGGGTAAGCAGTGAAAGCATGGTGCGGCTATTTGCCTGGCTACTGCCAATTGCCAAACCCGCAGCCAGCCCTACGAAATAATATTCTGTGGCAGAACGACAGAAAAACGCCCAAAGCACCACTACCAGCCAGATACTAAGTGCGCCGGAAAGCGAGAGCTTTACCCCCTTTTTATCCGTAAGCCAGCCAAAGAGCATCGAGCCGATAATGGAGGTAAATTGCGCCAAAATAAAGTAGATAAGCATTGCCTGCGTATCCATGCCAAAGCGATCGTGCCCGTAGATGGAAGCAAATACGATAACCGTAGTAATAGCATCGTTATAGATGAAATAACTGATGATAAACTTGAGTAATTGCGGATAGCTGCGGATGTTTTTGAGCGAAGTGCTGATGCGCGTATATGCCACTTTCAGATAATTTGTGCGCTTGGAAGGACGCCGTATCTCCTTGAGCCACACGAAGGTAAATAAGCTAAAGATGAGGAAATGCAGCGCAATCATCGGGAAAATCCAGCGCACATTGTGTTTGAGCAAAATTAGCGAAAGCAGCAGCGAAAGCAGCCCGCCCACATAGCCCAAAGCCCAGCCATAGCCGGAAACCTTGCCGATATTATCCATACTGGTAATCTCTGGCAAAAAGGAATCGTAAAACACATTGGCAGTATTGAATCCATAGTTTGCCACGATGAAAAACACCATCCCCATCATGATTTGCCCCGGTTTTACGAAATAGAGCAGTGCGGTAAAGATGATTACCAGATAGCTATTGATAAAGAGAAACTTCTTTTTGGAGCGAGAATAATCTGCCACAGCGCCCATGATGGGAGCCGAAAGTGCCACCAAAGTCATGGAGATACCGATGGCTCTGCCCCATAGCATCTCGCCATAGCCGCTATCTCCACCCACTACCTGCTGGATAAAATATACGCTATACACCACACTTACGATAATGGTGGTAAATGCCGAATTCGCAAAGTCGTACATCATCCAGCCAAAGATTTGTTTATTCAGCTTCATAGCTTTTCCCGCGGGTAGATGGGCTTTAGCTGGGGAAAGATTTCCTTGATCTCCGGCTTGGGGCTGGCAATAATGCTTTGAAAGCCCCTGCCTAAAAGTGCGGCAATCTTTTGGCTATGCAGGCTATCCAGCTCGGCAAAGATGTCGTCAAAAAGCATTATCGGTTTGATATGGGTAATCTCTTCAACGAGAGCCGCTTGCGCCAGTTTCAATACGATTACGGCAATGCGTTTTTGCCCGCCGGAGCCGAAAGCGCGCAGGCTGTGTTCGGCAAAGCGGAAGCTATAATCATCCAAATGAGGGCCTATCAAGCTCCTTTGCCATTGCTTTTCGCGGTTTTGCAGTTCGGGCAAAAGCCTCTGCAATTCTGTTTCATCCGCCAGTTCTGTATCCTTTACCATTGCCTTGTACTCTATTTTTAGCCCCGGAAAACGTTCCGATATATTCTGGTAAGATTTCTCAAAAGAGGAATTGATCAGGCTCAGGTATTTATTACGATAGCGGTAAACTTCCAGCATTTTGCAAATGAAATTCCTATCCCAGCCCGCCTTTTGCTCCGGACTAAAGCTCTGTTTATAAACGTAATCATTACCGGAATCGAAAGCCCGCAAGTATATCTGGCGTGGACTACCGATCAAGACCACTACGGCTTTGACTACTGGTACGTGGACGATATAAGCATCGAAGCTTATG
>JAQVIX010000104.1 GCA_028695495.1 Candidatus Cloacimonadota bacterium
GGCGCCAAGCTCCAGATGATGATGCATTTAGATTTCCGCTTTTTTCAGGAAGCCAAAGCCTAATACCAGAAAGAGCAGATTAGGCGCCCAGGCTGCCCATACCGGTGGCAAGATGCTATTGTAGCCCAGGCTTTGGCTGATTCTTACCACGATGAGGTAGCTAAAACAAACCACCAAGCCCAGCATAAAGATCCAGCCCCGCCCTTTACTGCGTGTATTGGATGTAGCAATGGGGATAAAGAAGAAGATAACGATAAGGTTGGTAAGCGGGTAGGAGATCTTCATGTGCAGGTCAACTATCTCGCGGCTGGCATCTTCACCTAATTTCTGTAAGCGTGCAATATAGGCTTTTAGCTCCCAGAAGTTCAGGGACAAGGTCTTTTTGGTAATGCGCACAAAGTCCTCTGGAACTACATTCAGCAGGGGCAGATCTGTTTCAATATAGTGCATGGCATAAACCTGTTTACCCGCCACAAAGCGGCGAATCTCACAATCCTGCAATATCCATTTATCCTCTTGCCAGTAGGCGCTTACGGCGGTGATTCGTTCGGTAATCTCCTTTGTTTCCAAATCTATCGTACTCTTATCGATAATCCTTATTGTGTTTTTATAGCCATCGAAAAAGCCAAAATAGTAGAAGTCGTTTTCCGTGCCCTGATAATGAATGCGGGATTTGAGCATCTGGTCATCTGGCTGTTCCCCTTTGATCTTTACGTTGTAAAGCACGCTGCGGGTGGATTCCGCATAAGGCAGCAGGTATTCACCCATCAGCGCAAGGGCTATAGAGATCACCAAACCAATGCCAAAGAGCGGAAGCATGGCGCGTTTGATGCTTACCCCTGCTGCACGGATGGCTACGGATTCGTTGTGTTTTGCCAGCGAGTTCATCATAAAAAGCCCCGAAAGCAGCACCGTAACCGGCGAGGTAAGCACTATCAGATAAGGCAGACGCAAGAGGTAATAGAGCAGCGCCTGATCAAAGCTGGCGCCAGCACGCAGGAGCTTGGGCAGATTGTCTATTACGTCTATTACGATAAAGACCGCCGCAAAACTGAAGAAGATAATCAAAAAGGTGCGCAGAAACTCACTAATGATATATTTATCCAGCTTGCGCATTAGTAGATTACCTCGTCTGGAATGCTTTTCTTTTTGCTTCTGATATTCTTGATTTTCCACATCAGTACCTGCAAATCGAAGATGCGCTTCTCTTTGATAGAGCCATAGATAAGCGCCAGCGCAAGTATGAAAAACACGATATTGGAAAGCCACATGGAGAGGAAGGGATTCAGCATGCCCTTATCTGCCAATTGCTCTCCCCCATTGAGCGCCACATAGTAGATGAGAAAGATAACGCTGGATACGCTGAACGCCATGCCGATGCCGCTGCTGCGCGTCATAAGCCCCAAAGGCACTCCCACCATGATGAAGATGATGATGGCGAAGGAGAGGGCAAACTTCTTATGATATTCCACCTTAAGTGATCGCAGGCTTTCGTTTAGCTCGTTTACCCGGCTTTGGGTAACTTGCTGCATGGAATATATTCGCCGCATTTCGGATTGCGCCATGGCGGCATCGAGCTTCAAAGAACCGGCAGCCAGGCGCGCTTGCAGGTTATCAAGCTCTTCCTCCTTTTGCTTTAGCTCTTTCCCTTGGCTCTCAATGGCTTGCAACAGTTGCTGATAAGTCATTTCCCGATCGCTGCGGTAGCCGGTTTCAAAGAAATCCTGCCGATTTCCCAAATCCCGCACGTTGATCTGATATTCCCCAAAACTACTTACCTGATATTTACCCGGTTCGGTTTCGCTGCGTTGATGCATCTGCCCGTCTTTCAAGATAATGCGCAGGGCATTGCCATTATCCATCTGAATCATCTGCCCCTGTTTGGCAAAGATCAGCCGCGGATAGCGGGAAGCGCTACGGTCGTAAATAATAGCGTTATACAGGATTTCATCCTTGTTTTCGTCGCACCAGATAGTGTAATCCAAGATGCTGGTATATTCGCCTTCTTTGATAATGGTCATGGGCTTATAGTAAGCGATTTTGAGCATGAGATTTTTGAGTTTATGATTTGTCTCCGGCAAAAACCAATGATTGAAATAGACCATGGTGCCCGTGAGGATGATGCCCGCCAAAAAGAGGGGTCCCAGGATGCCATAGATATTTACCCCGCTGGATTTGATGGCAATTACCTCGCGATCCACGCTCATGCGCCCAAAGGCAAGGATGGTAGCCACCAGCACCGCCATGGGAATTGCCAGCGCCAGCATATAGGGCAAAGATAGGGTAAATACCTCGATTACAATGCCCGCCGGCAGCTTTTTCTCGATAATCATATTTAGCAGATCGATTACGCGATCCGAGAGCAACACGAAGGTAACCACCAAAAGCGAGATGATAAAGGGGCTGATATGCTCTTTGAGGATATAACGCTTGAGAATCATCCTTCTAAAAGCTCCCAAAAGGCGTCTTCATCCAAGATTTGAACGCTTCCCAGTTTCTGCGCTTTTTCCAGCTTGGACCCCGCCTTCTCACCCACGATAAGGTAATCCAGATTTTTGCTCACGGTGGAAAGTATCTTGCCGCCGTGGCTTTTGATAAGCTCTTCCATCTCTTTACGTCCGTAATTTACCAAAGTGCCGGTAATCAGGAAGCTCTTTCCAGATAGGGCGTTGGACTCTATCTTTTGCTGATATACAAAAGGGATGCCCGCTTGTTTGAGGACTGCTATTTCTTCAAGGTTTTGCGGGTTTTCAAAGAAGCTTCTTAGCGAAAGCGCTATCTTATCTCCCACTTCCGGAACCTGCTTCAGGCTTTCTATATCCGCCTCTGCCAAGGCATCGCTATTGCCGTAGTGCTGTGCCAAATTGCGGGCGGTAACGCTACCGATAAACTTGATACCCAGGGCAAATAAGCTGCGGTCGAAATTGCGCGTTTTGGATTCCTCGATCGCCAGTTGTAGGTTTTGGGCGGATTTTGCACCCAAGCCCTCCAATTCCGCCAGTTTGGCATAATCCAGATGATAGATATCGCTAAAGCGTTTAAGCCAGCCCAACTCCACCAAACGCGTAATAAGCGCCACGCCCAAGCCGCCAATATCCATTGCCTCGCGGGAAGCAAAGTGGACAAGGCTGCGCAAAAGCTGAGCTGGGCAGGAGCTGGAGCTGCAATAGCTAATGGCAGCATCCGGCTCCAGGATAATCGGGCTTTGGCAAACCGGACAGTTTTCGGGGAAAGTAATGGGCGCCGCTTCGGGCATACGCTTCATTAGATTTACCGCAAGTATTTTGGGAATGATCTCACCAGATTTGATAATGCGCACCGTATCATGCTCGTGCAAATCCAAACGCCGGATTTCGTCCTGATTGTGAAGGGTGGCGCGGGATACGGTAGAACCGGATATATAAACGGGTTCCAGGATGGCAACTGGAGTAATGGCGCCAGTTCTGCCCACGTTAAACTCCACACTTAAAAGCTGGGTTTCCCTTTCTTCCGGTTTGAATTTATAGGCAATTGCCCATTTCGGACTCTTGGCGGTAAAGCCAAGGCGCTTTTGCAGGGCAAAGTCATTTACCTTTACCACCACGCCGTCGATCTCAAAATTGAGCTTTGCCCGCTCTTCGCCAGCTTTTTGGCAAAAGGCATATAGCGCTTCAGTATCATTCACTACCGTGCGGAAATCCGATACCGGAAAACCAGCAGCAGCCAAGAAGTCCAGAAGCTCACTCTGGCTTTTGGCAGGTGGTTCGGCAGCAGCAAAACCGATGCTATAGAAAAAGGCTTTGAGCTTGCGTTTTGCCGCTTCTAAAGGATTCTTGAGCTTGATAGAGCCTGCTGCGGCATTGCGCGGATTGGCAAAGAGCTTTTCACCTTCCTCCTCACGCGCTTTATTCAGCCGCGCAAAGTCGTCTTTTGCAATATAAATCTCACCCCGGACTTCTAAGCCAGATTGATACGGTATCTGCCGCGGGATGCCGGCTATCAGCAGGAAGTTTTCGCTAACGTCTTCTCCCACATTGCCATCGCCACGGGTGCTGGCATATTGCAGAGCGCCTTGCTCGTAAAAGAGGTTGATGCCAAAGCCATCGATTTTAAGCTCCAAACAAAGCTGCGGAAGATAGCCCAAATCTTGCTGTAGCTTATTGCACCAGCTTGCCAATTCTTCCAAATCCAAGGCATTATCCAGGCTAATCATGCGCTCTTTGTGCGGGATATTTTTGCCATCTGGCGCCAGGTCATTTCCCACCACATTCAGGATGGATTCTGCCGGGGTGCCTTCCAAATCTCTCAGTTCCCGCACCAAAAGGTCATATTCAAAGTCTGAGATTTCGGGATTGTTTTGGCGATAATAAAGCTCGTTATGCTTCTTTATCTCTTCAGTTAATTCTTTGATGCGTTTGTCTTTATTCATAACGAGTACAGCTCGGGGCGGCGATCGCCATATACGCTATTGAGTTTTGTTACCGCCTTATCCAGCGCCAGCTTGGGATCAATCTCCACGGTGTAAACCGCCGCTTCATGATCGTTCATCCGTATCAGGATTTCGCCTTTGGTGCCCAATATCTGGCTCATTCCGGTAAAATACTGCTTTTGCTCTTGGTTAATTTCGGTACCGGTACGATTGGAAGTAATGCTAAAACAGCGGTTTTCCAGGCTACGGGTTTTCATCGCTTCCTGACACCAGGGTAAAACCAGATTCGAGGGATGGCAGATGATTTGCGCCCCCAAAAGCCCTAAACTGCGGGCGGATTCGGGAAATTGCCAATCGAAGCAGATCATCAAGCCCAGCTTTACGCCATGCTTGCCGGGATGAACGGCAAAAGGCTGCTCGCCAGGGCTAAAGAAAAGCTTCTCGCGATAGAAAAGATGGATTTTGCGATAAATATAGTAGCTGCCATCGGGATTCACCAGGGCGCAGCTATTGAAGTATCGATCTCCTGCTTTTTCGGCAAAACCGTAAACGATACTGAGATCAAGCTGCCGGCTTAGCTTAAGAAACTGCGTAAAGATGCTGCCTGATGGGATTTCCTCGGCTATTTTGGCAACTTCATCCTGAGTGCAAAATACATAGCCGCTAAGGGCTAATTCTGGAAGTACCACCAAGTCGCTCTTTACCGGCAGCAGCAGCTCTTTGATTGCCTGGAAATTAGCATCCGGCTGGAGAAACTGGGGCTGATATTGTAATACGGATACGCGGTAGCTCATGCTTTATCCCTCAATAGCGGGGCAATGCAGCGCTCGAAGGCACCATGCACCTTGGTAATGGCAATGCCATAGTTTGTAATCGGCACGCCACGGCGATAACATTCCAAAATGCGGCGGTTCATCTCCATGGCGTTTATCATGCAACCGCCACAATGGATGCAGAGCGCATACTTCTCTAAATCTTTGGGGAAATCGTGCCCGGCATAGACGTCGAAGATAAGCTCTTTTTGCAAGAAGTCGGATATCCAGCGCGGAATCTTGGCTCTGCCGATGTCGTCTTCCTGCGCATGATGCGAGCAGGCTTCGGCTATTAGAATGCGGTCTCCGTTTTGCAAATTATCAATCGCTGAGATGCCCGATATCAGGATGTCCAGCTCGCCTTTATAGCGGGCAAAAAGGATGGAAAAGGTAGTGATGGCGATCTCTGGCGGAGTGATTTTTGCTACCATGCTTATTGCCTGCGAATCCGTAATTACCAGATCCGGCTGCTCTTTATACATATCAAGCGCAACCGCCAATTCAGTATCTTTTACCACGCTGCAAATCGCATTATGATCCAAGATATCACGGATGGTTTGCACCTGCGGGAGGATAAGCCTGCCTTTGGGAGCAGCAGCATCGATGGGCGCTACCAAAAGCACCCGCGCCTGCGGTTTCAGAATATCTCCCACAATTATCTTATCATCCGTAGTTTTGGGGGGAATCAAGGCAATCAGCTTTTCTTTTAGTTCGCTAATCCCCTCTATATTTTTTGCAGAAACGATCTGATACTTCAGCTTTTGCGCTTCGCAAAATGCGATGTTGGCTTTATCCGGCGCTTGTAGATCGCTCTTGTTAAAGACCATCAGCATGGGGATTTTCATCTCTATTATCTTGCTTATCATCTCCTTTTCGATATCCAAAAAGGGACTACCTTCGTTGATAAATAGCACGATGTCTGCACGATAGAGAATCTTTTGGGTAAAGGCAATGCGCATCTCGCCCAATTCACCAATATCGTCTATACCGGCGGTATCAAAGAAGGTGACGGGACCAATGGGCACCAGCTCATAATGTTTATCTACGGGGTCGGTAGTGGTGCCCGGAATCTCAGACACGATGGCAATCTTCTGCCCCACCAAAGCATTGATAAGGCTGGATTTGCCTACATTACGCTTGCCCACCAAAGCAATTACGCTGCGTTCTCCGCGGGGACTGCTCATTGATAGCTCCAAAATATTATTCTTTGTTTTCATATCTGAATTGCTGGCTATTTCCGTCAAGGACAATTTGCTAAAAATGGAGTTTAGCAGACAAAAAACAGTGCAGCAAGCGGTTTTATCCTGAAACCTGATTGGCAAAACCCTGTAAAAAACACCCCTAAAAACACAAAAAAAGCCGGCATTACACCGGCTATATTTATTCTTTTATTATGACCTTATTGCGCCAACAATTCCTTCAAATGCAATACATATCCTTGCGCTCCGCCTTGCTGATAGCCGGTGCGGGCAATTTCTTTGGCATCGGCATCTACAAGCAAGATGGTGGGATAACCCTGAATATCATATTTCTTTTGCAGGCTAAGGTTTTGCGCTCTTAATTCTTCACTTTGCTTGATCGCGCGAGGGAAATCCAGGACTACCAAAACCAAGTTTTCTTTAGCATAATCGATAAATTCTTTTTGCACAAAAACTTCATCACGCAAGCGGAAACACCAGGGGCACCAGTCCGAACCAGTAAAGTTGATCAAGATCGGGCGCTTCAGCTTATTAGCGGTTTCAAGAGCAAATTCCCAATTATCAATCCAGATGCCGGGTTCATATTCTTCAGAACTTTCTTCTGCGGAGGCAGTATTATCCGCCAGTGGCAGGTTTTCCTGGTTTTGCGGCGCGGCTTTGCAACCCAAAATCGCCACAGCCATTATCATTAGCACTATCAGTAAGTATTTCATAGCATTACCTCGCTATCGTTAATATAGATTTTTACGTTTATCTTGGCAGTTTTGCCCAGCATGGCATTTACCGCACAGTATTTCTCGGTGGAAAGGCTCACCGCCTTCTTTACTTTTTCTTCGGGTAAATCGTTTCCGGAAAAGCGGAAAACAAGATCGATTTCATTGTAAACCATGGGATGTTCATCCGCAGTATCAGCATCGATCTGGATCTCAAAATCGTAATCCACTACCTTCATTTTTTTCAGGATGGAAACGATATCCATGCCGGAGCAGCCGCTTAAGGCAGCCAAAAGCAGGGGTTTAGGGCGCGGACCCTGATCTTTCCCGCCCGATTCCACACCGGCATCCATCTTGAGCAGATGCCCGGTAACCAGGGCGTCGAAGCCCATATCTTTGCTCCATTTGGTATTTACACTGGTTTTCATATTTATAATTCTACGTAGCTCTCCTTGAGAACCTCTTCGTACTTCTTTACGTAGGTTTCCAGAGCCTTGTAAATATCCTCCACCTGATTTTCATCCAGCATTTTGAGCAAGCATTCCTGCTGGTCGAGTACTGTTTTTTGGCTGTTTTGCGCCAGTTTGATACCCTTATCCGTAATCATGGCAAACCAGCAACGGCGGTCGCCCTCGGAAGGTTTGCGGGTAACAAGCTGCTTATTTACCAGATTGTCCATAATGCGGGTAACGCGGCTGTGCGATACATTCAAAACACGCGCTAATTCGTTCATATTTGCAGGTACACCAGTCTGATACAGGTGGTTCAGCAGCATACATTCCATTCTACCGGCTTGTAAGCAAGCTTTTTGGATGTACTCAATCTCGGTTTGCACTACCTGCAAACGGGTAATAAGGTCATGGAATTTGGGTGCGTAATCTTTCATTTTTCTTCTCCGTTTATCATTTCTTGATGTTTAAAAGTTTATCCAGCTTGGCTTTATCAAATCCAACCACAGCTTGGTTATTGATCCAGGTTTGGGGAACGCCTTGCTGACCGGTTTTGCGCACCATGTCTGCCAAAGCACGGCTATCTCTGGATACATCTATTTCTTTGAAACTAAAGCCGTTTTGTTTCAAATAATCCTTTATTTTGCGGCACCACGAACAAGTGGGCGTGCGAAATACAATTATCTTTGGTTTCATTACAATTAACCTCTTTCCACATAATAAAGCAAATTTACCTGATGTCAAGACATATTTTAAGCTTAATCGACAAAGTGTAATATTATTGCATATTATTGTCAAAAAGACCACCCGTTCCCTTCGATTAGAGCCATCATCACCCTAAAATAGAGCCACCCAATATCCTGTTTTTGATCCACCTCCTAAAACATCCAGAAAAAATAAAAGAAAGTGTAGATGGCATTTAAAATTGCTACACTTTGGCACTCGAAATTGGTACACTGATACAAAATGAACTCTATTGCTTAAGATTGTAAGATTAGACTAAT
>JAQVIX010000018.1 GCA_028695495.1 Candidatus Cloacimonadota bacterium
GAGTTATTTTGATTTCCTCTATTCTTATAAGCTTTGTGTTCAATCCCTACAATATCCTGCAATATTCTTGCCACAGTGCATGATTTCCCTGATCCTGTAGAGCCTACAATTGCTAAATGCTTGCTAAACAGATAATCTCCATTTACCATAAGGCTCACTTCTTTATTTACAGACAATTTCCCCATGGGGAAATCATACATTTCAGATGAAATAAATATTGAATCAATATCTTCTTGTGATGGTTTATATACAAGTTCAGTCGGCAATGGCAACAAAACGCTTCCTCGTTTAAATCTATACTTGCTTTCCAACTCCTCAATCAATGTGCCAATCGGCTGACACTCAATTATAAATTGCAGATTTTGAGGATCATCCGCGTTAAGTATTGCGCTTTTTACATTCCTTATTACTGCGAGTGTATAGTCACAGTTTCCCGTTGCAATTTTTAAGTATTTACCTATCTGAAGGAAATCTTTGGAGCCTTCAAACGTTTTCACATCTTCAATTTCCACAATTATTGATTGTGGTGAACAAGACAAAACTGAACCAATTCTTTCTTCACTATCTTTCATTGTTTACTCCTAAAACATAATTTAACTCTTTAAACGATACGCCATCCAGCAAAAAAACAGATGCATCTAATTTTTTGATATTAAAACAATCTTTCCCAACTATATAAATATCATCAGGTGTTTTATCCTCAAAGCAGTCTTTGTTAAATCCCCAGTTCATTATTCTGATGTCAAATTCGACTTTTCTGTCACTTTTCTTGCCAATAATCAGCGGATCTCTGAAAAGATCGTCCTTACTAAAATACCTTCCAGTATATCCATCAGCCATTTTAATGCCTGCTTTTCTGAGTCGCTCTTGTATTGTGTAAAACGTATCCATATCTGTTCTTATGCAAAAAAGAGGGGTTTTCTTATGGAGCGGTTTGTGATGATATTTGTATATATAACCTTTAATGAATTTAATCACATTCTGCTCAAAATCTTCGTAGCCATCAGAATTGATTAAAAACCATCTTTCCCTTACATTAAAACTAAGATTTGTTTTTAACTGTTTGTTTAATGTATCTAAGAGTTTTTTCCTTGATATCAACTCTTGTGTCCATCGCGTTAGCAACACTGCTTTCATATTCTTAAGTTTATCCAGTAGCATCGTTTTGGTTATAGTTCTTTCTTTTGTTATATGTTTTGTGCTTAGTGAGGCGATTAACTGAATAGAATTGGGATAGAATAAATCTTTCGCATCACTTTTTATAACTCCATTATTTTCAAACGAAGAAATGATTTGCATTTCTAATTGATCAAATGATGGACCATATTCAATCCTAAATTTTGACAAAAAGCCATTAAGATCAAAACAATCAGGAATGTCATTAATGAGATTTTTTAAAGACTTATCCTGAGAATTAAGTATTGTTTTCACGTCATTTTCAGTTATGAACAACGTAGCAGATTTATAACCAGGGTCATGGATGAATAGAATGTATTCTATTGTTTTATCATTGTGTTCTTGATAATGTTTCATCATTTGTAATAAAGGACTGTATATGCCGCTAAGTGTTACTTTTCTGGCAGATTCATGGTATTTACACTGAATAGCGGTAATTCTATCATTTGTGGTAACATCAATATCTTCGATTATGCCCTCGATAGTTATAGTGGTACCATCATTAGAATTTAACACTACTAATAACGTTTTAAGAAACTGATATAAGAATCCCTTAATCGAATAACTGGCTGTTCTAATCTTGGGTTGTCTGAGATTATTCATTCAAACCATTCTCCACGTTTTTATTATGCATAACAGGATGCTTGGAAGAAGCGTAACTATCCAAACACGTATTATTATATGTTCTTAGAATTAAGTCCACATTTTCTCCATTTTGTCATTTATCTTTTGCTTATAAGTCTTTTCTATTTCTTTTATGGTCATTATGCTATCTAATTCCTTTATCAATCCGGCTACTATCTTTTTTTGCTCGTTCATAGGGGGAAGATAAATCTTATAATCCTTAACTATTTCTTTGGGAACTCGTTTTTGACCCGCAGACCCAGTCATTAAAGGAGTTGTATGCTTATGAAAATCTACAGATGACAGGTAAAGATAGATTATTTCGGGTAAAACTACATCCCTACACCTTAAAACATGGTATTCTGTAGATCCAAATCCCATGTTGTTTGTCAGGTTTTTGATTATGCCGATCTTCCCATTTTCAAAGCAAGGTGTGATCTTCGCTAATAACACATCCTCATTAGTAAATTGAGTATATCCTTTTCTCTTTACATCACCTATTGTAATCGTATTCTGTGGAGTAGCATAAATACAATTTATTTCTAAATCAGTCATTGGTAAGAAACCAACAACAGTCTCATCTTCTATCATCTCCAAGGCTTTAAACATCGGATTAAACTCTACTATGTCTCCAAGTTTCACTATCTCCCACTTTGGATCAATCTCAATCTTGGGTTTCCAGTTATCAATTACCATGCGGGCGCCATCAATGATTTTTTGGTATGAATCTAATTCTGCTACGATTTCTTCTTGGGCGGAAAGGGGTGGGAGCGGGATTTTGATTGATTCAAAACTTGTTTTTGATACCTCTTTATATGTGCCGCCAGTTCCAAGAGATTCTAATAATCTTTTCATTCCACGCATCATATATGCCAAATATCTATAATTCAAGATTTCGGGATTCTTAACAATTAGGTTTTTGAACCCTTGGTTTGTTGCAACAGGTTTAATGTTTATAGCAACTCTTCCAATGGATGCTCTTGATGAAACAAGAACAGTGTTTACAGGTAATAGCTTAGCTGAGGATGATTTCAAGCCTTCTTTAGTAATCTGTCTTTCAGTGCTATTTATTTCACTTACATACTCTGTAGCTGGCAAATCAACTAAAGTGACCCAATCAATTTCTCCGTTCCAGAATGATTCGTTTTTTGTGTCTGGTGTACCGCCTGACACAATCTCCGCAACCTCGCCCAAGTTCACCATTTCAAATACAGTGCTATTTTTTCCCTTTTCCTCATACCTCCCCGCACTCAAATTATAATCCCCACTCTCCGCCAGCCTGCTCTTTTCCACCAGGCTTATTCTCTCATCCTTGCAGGTGAAATCTTCATTTCTCTGCACCGCTTTTTTGTAGGCTTGTGCAATGGCAAAGATATCCGGCAGGTCATTTTCAGCAATCGCTTTGCGTTGGGCACCCAGGTTATAGCCATCGTTATTTACCTTGCAAAAGATGATCTTATCCGTTTTGCGAGCTATGGATTTATCCAGCCAGAGGATGGAAGTTTTTACGCCGCTATAGGGATTGAATACGCCATTGGGCAGGGAGATTACGCCTACCAAATAGTTTCCTTCCACCAAGGTTTTTCTCAGTTCTTTATATGCCTTTCCGCTTTGGAAGATAATCCCTTCGGGCACGATCACCCCCGCTTTGCCATTTGCCGTCAGGTGCTCTAAGATATAATCCACAAAAAGCACTTCGCTGCGTTTGGATTTGATGGTAAAGCGATTATGCGGCACGATGCCACCTTTGGGCGTCATAAAGGGGGGATTTGCTAAGATTACACTTGCGTGTTCGCTCCAGCGGTCATCGCGGGTCAAGGTATCATATTCATGGATTTTGGGCGTGCTAAAGCCATGCAGATACATATTTACCAAGGAAAGGCGTACCATTTCAAAGGCGATATCGTAGCCTACGATGTTTTGATGCAGATATTCCCGCTGGTTGGGGTTCATTTTTTCGCCGCGGTAGTTTTTACCATTGATTACCAGTTCATCCAAATCCTTGCCACTTATAGCAAAGCTATGTGGTTCTTTTTGGGGATTATAGTTTGCGCTATTGTTTTTGAGGATGTGTTTATAGGCAGAGATCAAAAAGCCAGCGGTGCCGCAGGCGGGGTCCAGGATGCTATCATCCTTTTGGGGGTCCACAAGCGCTACGATAAAATCTATAATATGGCGGGGGGTGCGAAATTGCCCGGCATCCCCCTGCGAACCTAAGATTGCCAATAGATACTCAAAGGCATCTCCCAATTTTTCGCTATGGTCGTAAGTAAACTCATTGATTGCCGAGAGGAAGAGCCGCAGGGTGGCGGGATCGCGATAGGGCAAAAAGGCGTTTTTGAAGATATCGCGAAAGAGGGTGGGGATTTCGGTATTGGTGGGAATTTTGCCAAGTGCTTCCTGATAAAGAATCACGCGCCCTTCGCCGCTTAGCTCTGGCGCAAAGAGTTTGTTCCAGGCATATTTGGCATATTCTCCGGTAAAATACTGGGGATTCCCGCCCATTTCCACGCTTTCGCTATCCATGTCGTACATGAATTTATAGATGAGCGCCACGGTGATTTGCTCCACCTGCGAGCTGGGCACGGGCACCTTGCCCACCAGGATGTCGCGGGCATCATCTATTTTCTTTTTGGTTTCTTTATCTAACACAGGTATTTCCTTATCTGTAAGTATTTATATTTACATAGTCTTTGATGTATTCGGGGATGCTTTCCCGCCAATCTGCTGCCACTGCGCGGAGGTCTTGCATGCCAAATTTGGGATAGGTGTTTAGCTTGGCGTAGCTTTTGTCGTCTATGATATTTTGCAAATCCTTATCTGTAATATAGGCTTTGAAATAGTATTTTAGCGCAGGGATATTGTCGTTTCCGGTGGGGCGCATAATGGTGATGAACTTCTTGAATTCCCCTTCCAAAAGCTCTTCTTTGCTTTTGAAGCCGGGGATGAAGCCAAAGATTTTTTCCACAATTTCCCTAAGGCTCACGCGCCGATCCAAGGGGATGGCTTTGCGGAGTTTATCCAGTGTAAAATAATCTTCGGGGCGATTGATGAGAGTGCCATTGATATAATCTTCCACAAAATCCCAATTGCCTTCCTGAACGCCTTTTTGGATGATGCGGTCGTTTTTCACCTGCTCTTCAAATCTTTGAAACAGCATTCTATCCACGCGCATACCGTTTTCGGGTATTTGCCTTTGCTCCATTGTTTTTAAGGGGTCTGGAGTATATATTTCGGCGCCGTCTATTTTCACTTCCTGTGGGCGGTCGGCTGCGCTGGATTCGCCGGAAGGCTCTGCCGGCAGCGTCAGCACCCGGTCGTAATCGTATTTCTCTTCAAAGTATTCGCACACGGCAAAGAAATCGAAAATCATGTAATGCTCTTTTACTTTGTCCAGATGCCGGGCTTTGAGGGCAGGGTCTATGATCTCCTGGCTAAAATTGTGGCGACGGGTGCCTCTACCTTTGATCTGCACAAATTCCGAAGGGGAAAAGATGGGACGCATCAGGCAGATATTTAAGAGGTCTGTACAATCGTAGCCGGTGGTCATCATGCCTACGGTTACGCATACGCGGGTTTTGGAGCTACGGTAATCTTCTATAAAGTTTCCACGTCCGGAAAGATTGTTATTGGAAAAATTGATGGTCATTTGCTGGGCATCCGGCACTAATGAGGTCACCTGAATGGCAAAATCCGAATTGTATTTATCCGGATACATTTCATCTGCCATTTTGTTCAGGATTTGGGTGATTTTGGCGGCGTGTTTTTGGCTAACGGCAAAGATGATGCTTTTGCCTATTTCGCTGCTAATGGGGTCTCGCAAGGCGTTTTCCAAAAAGACCTTGCAAATGGTGATATTGGTGCGATGCGAAAAGAAGCGTTTTTCATAATCCCGTTCGCGAAAATATACTGTGTCAAAATCGTGTTCCTGATCTTTTACAATATATTCAAAGCCTTCATCCGAAAGCAGCTTTGTGGATACATCCGTACGGGCATCTACTACAATGGGATTTACCAGATAGCCATCCCTTACGCCATCTACCAGGGAATAGCGGAAAGTAGGTTCCCCGCTTTTACAGCCAAAGGTTTCGTAAGTATCCATCAGTAATCTGCGTTCTATATCGCGGGGGCTGTGCGCTTCGGGGTCTCTATTTTTCAAATAATCTTTGGGCGTGGCGGTAAGCCCCAGCTTGTAGCCCACAAAATATTCAAATACGGCGCGTGCATTTCCGCCAATGCTGCGATGCGCTTCGTCTGAGATCACCAAATCAAAATCTGTGGGGCTAAACAGCTCTTTATATTTATCTGCGATGATCAGGCTTTGCACAGTGGAGATCAGGATTTGAGCTTTGTGCCAGTCAGTCCGATTATCTTTGTAAATCATGGCTGTATAATCGTTGCTCAGATACTTTACCATGTTTTTATAGGCTTGATTTTCCAGCTCTAAGCGGTCCACCAAAAATAGCACGCGGTGGGCATTGCCGGTTCTGAGAAATAGCTTGATAATTGCCGCCGAAACTAAGGTCTTGCCGGTGCCGGTTGCCATCTCAAACAAAAAGCGGTTTTGCTTTTTTCTTACCGCGTTTTGGATGGATTCTACAGCTTGCACCTGATAATTTCTCAAAAGGCTGAGGCCGTATTTTTTAAGATAATCGTCTCTAAGCAGGGGGTCATGAAAATCCGGATCAAGGTCGTAATCGCTTCTTTGACTGCTGGCGATATAGCCGGAACAGATTATCTCATTGACCAAAGCCTGGGGATTGGGCTGGTAATTTACATAACTCTCCATGGACAAAGGGCTGGGAAAGCTGGTAATAATGTAGGGGTTGCCCTGCAAGGTATCCCAAAAATAATGTAAATTGCCGTTGGAGAGGATGATAAAGCGACAATTTTGGGCTTTGGCATAAGTGCGGGCTTGTTCTTTGCCAAAGAGGGGGTCGTGTTTTTCGCTTTTGGCTTCCAATACAATGAGGGGGTGAGAACGCTCATCAATAAGTAAAAAATCTATAAAACCACTCTTGGTCTTTTCAAAATCGTTGCCATACTCGTTTATCTGAGTTTGGCTTAGCTTGATGTGGTTTTCCAATACAATATTGGCTTTGAGGGCGCCTTCATCAAAGAATCTCCATCCGGCTTCTTTGAGTAGCTCGTTTATCTTGATGCGGGCATTTGCTTCTTTTTGCATAATAATACCTCGGCTTTTTAGTGAGCGGGTGTTTTATAGGGTTATTGCGCTACAAAACGCCAGTTCAATAAGGTTATCATCTTCGCTCCAAAGTTTATTTATTTGTTTGAATGCAAAGGTGTTGCGCTGGGTTCAAAGTGTGTAAGGCACGCCATTTTGCATCTGGAACCAGCTTTGAAATTTGCTTTTTAATCGTCAAGGATTATTTTTGGCTCACTTTAAAACTTGGCGGGTAGCCATCGAATATATTGGATGCGATTATTTCTCGAAATGATGGCATCCTACCAGTCTTGAGACTGTCCATAAATGCCAAAACCAAACACGATATCTAACGAAACGGGAGTGTAGGGGCGCAAGGTTTTGCGCCCGCTTTTAACAAAGCGTGCGCGCAGCGCACACCGTAATAAATTGATACATAATCCGTAATGCTTACCTGTTGTGGGAATATTTCGGCGGGTTCAAGGCATTGAACCCCTACATATCAGGTGTGGATATTTCTTGTTGTTGTGTTATTTGCGTATTACTGGACATCCTCTTAGCGGTTCAGGTAGCCTAGGGTGATCGTGCCCCAATTTTCGCAAACTCATATTGGGGCACTAAGGTCTGGGCTAGCTAAACCATTGTCCCTAACGGGACAAGACCTTTACACAGCTTGAATATGAAGCCATCTTAGGCTTCATTTTTTTCCGTATTGGCTCATTGTCTTTTTTCTTTACCCACTAGATTTGAAAGAGAGCCTTATTTTTGGCTTCGCTGCGCTCAGCAAATGAATGGTGAACAATGAATGATGAATGATGAATGGTGAATGATGAACAATGAATGATGAATGATGAATGGTGAATGATGAACAATGAATGATGAATGATGAATGATGAAGGTATTGCTCGCAGGCTCGCAATGGTTTATTAGAAGCTGGCGCATGGTGCGTGGAGCTTGGCAGACGAATTACCGCCCGGGCGCAGCCCTGCCACCTGCTACCTGCCACCTGCAACCTGGCGAAGCGCAGCCCTGCCACCTGCGACCTGCCACCCGCCACCTTGCAAAAAAAATGGGCAGAACCGCATTCTGCCCATCTATTATTTTTTTTTACTATACTATTTCATTTTGATCATTTTGCCGGTGCTGCTCTTTCCAGCGCTTTCTACTCTGTAGAAGTAGATGCCGCTTTCCAGATCGCTCTTTTCCAGGATATGGTTGGCAGAGCCACTGGAATCGGTAATACCGCTCCAGCTTTCGATCAATTGACCTTTTACGTTGTACACGCTCAGTTTGATTTCGCTATTTGCCAGGCTCTTCATGCGGATTTCGGTAAAGGCGCCGAAGGGATTGGGATAGGCGTTGGCAAAGAAGACGGGGCTTTGCACCGGGTCTTCATTGGCATTTTCGCCAACCACTACAGTTACCGAGGGGCTGGGGTCGGAGAGCACCATGGGGTTATTAAATAGCGAGCAAACCCAATACTCATGGGTGCCATCGGGCACGTAAGTATCTACAAATTGCAGGGTACCGGGATTGGTAATGGTGGAGATATTGAGACCATTACGGAAGATGCGGTAGCCCACAAAAGCCTTGGCGCCGCCAAAGTGTGCAGGGCGTTCCCAGGTAAGTTTTACATTGCTTGGAGGCAAGATTTCGGCTGCAAGATTTTGCGGAGCGGGCAATTCCTCGATGGGAATGGTGTATTCGCTCATTACCGAAGCGCCGGCAGCGCCGTGTTCGTCCACCGGAGTAATCTCGTATGCAATCTGATAGCCCAGGTCTTCTTCGGTAATGCTGTAACCATCTTCATTGGCTCCATTGATCAATTGTGGAGTGCCATCGCCCAGTTTGCGATACCATTTGCGGATGCTATCCCCTTCGGTATTGCCATCGCCATCGCTAAAGACGTAGCTGCCCAAAAGGTTTTGAAAAACAACCGGAGCGCCCATCAATTGCACGTTTGTAGCTACTGGCGGAACGTTTGCAAAGCCGGTGCCGCTTAGCGTTATGGAAAGATTGGGGTGATTTGCAAAGTTTCCGCTAATGCTGAGGTTGCCGTTATAGGTTTGAGCGGCAGTGGGCGAAAAAGTAACCTGCACGGTTTGGAACTGCATGGCAG
The DNA here is from genome assembly GCA_028695495.1 of Candidatus Cloacimonadota bacterium. GTDB lineage: Bacteria > Cloacimonadota > Cloacimonadia > Cloacimonadales > Cloacimonadaceae > UBA5456. The sequence continues at coordinate 9,084 of JAQVIX010000018.1, forward strand.
GGATAGTAATGGTGCCAGCACTTACGGCAAATATGGGGTTATCCACACTAAGGGTGGCATTTACCAATTCCTGGCTGCAATTGCTAAACACGAGATTGCGGGTAGCCGTACCATTTACAAACATGGGGTCAAAATTGATAACATCCGTGGAAATCGGGTAGCCGCTGGTAAGTTCCGAAATGGAATACTTCTTACCTTGCAGGATTTCCTTGGTGCTTACGTTTTGCAGCCAAAGCACCAGTTCCAAATCCGTCGTATTCCAGCCACTATTTAGAGTAAAAGTAAGGGTTACGTTCGTATCCTCACCAGTGGCGAGATCGATGGGAGTACCGCTTTGGCTCGGAGCCATCAGGCGGTTTACGTTATCCACCGTGGTTTGATTTCCCCAGTTAAACGGAATGTTGCTTTGGGTAAGCGAAGAATGGAGAACCACGCCAGTATTGGTATCCTCTTCCGGCTTGGCAACGTTTACGGTTACGGTCAAAGTATTGCCGTCCAGTAAGCCCATTGCCATGATGCTATAATGCGAAGGCACACCCAAACGGTAATTTACTTTGGGTAGATAGTTGCTATACATAGAAGAAGAGGCACTTCCACCCACGCTGGCATTTCTACCGTCAAAATAGGCGGTAGGAAAGCCGCTGGGATTGTAATAACTATTACGAGCGTTGGAATAGGTATTGGCGAAATTATCGCCATTATGATTCTTTATGATGGCAACGGCATGACCATTTGCCACAAGATCGTGGGCGCCCATGGCTGCACCCGGACAGTAGCCGCACCAGGTACCGGTGGCTATTTCCACCACTACCAGTTCACGTGGCAGAGCGAAAAGAAAAGCTGCCGCTACGATGAGCAATAAGACCAGAACGTTCTTTTTCATTGTTTCCTTCCTCATTAGGATTTTATTTAGTATATCTCCAATACATTATATGCAAAATCTGTGCCCAAGGCAAATGATTTTTTGATTTTGCGCAGGATAAGGGGTTTGGAGATGGGCGCTGCTTTATGGGCTTTGAACCAGAGATAAAGGGCAGCAGAGGCGTAATGGCAATTTCAAATGAGAATATTTTCCCAAAATATATTTTTGCAAAGCGTAGCGGAAATTTCAGGAGCTTTGCTCCTTTCTCGCCCTCGCAATGCCCTCGCCTCGACCGGTAATTTGTGGGTCGAGGTGAGGGCATTGTGAGGGAGGCAAACCAGGTGTTAGGTTTTAGGTGTTAGGTTTTAGGGCTGCGTTCAGGGTGGAATTACCTTGTTGTTTAGTTTTTAGTTGTTTAGTTATTTAGTGCTTAGTTTTCAGGCTGCTATTCGCGTAAATTAGCGTATCAATTTGCGTTCATTCGCGGTTAAAATCCGTTGTATCCGTCAAAATCCGTTCAATCCGTGTAACTATTGGGCAAACACAATTTCAGTGCGTGCGCAGCCCTGCCACCTGCCACCTGCGACCTTACTATAAGTCAATGTCGGCTGGTAGTTTCGGTATCGGTATAAATTTCTTGCCGCCATTAACTCCACGGGCATTCCGTAATCCATCTTGTTTTATCATCAAATCGCATTAAAATATCTAAACATAACGCTTTTGGGAGATATGAATGAACGATAGATTCGATACTGTTTTCAAAGAGATAAAGTGCCGGCACGATTCCTGGCTAAGCAACCGCGCGTTTCGGGATCAAAATGCCTGGCGCATGAAGCCGGAAAATGAGGATGTAATGCGCTCGCGCTTTGCGGTGGATAGGGATCGCATCCTGTATAGCGGTGCTTACCGGCGTTATCATGGCAAAACCCAGGTTTTTTCCTTTACCAATCTCATTGATGAAGAGATGACGAACCGTAATCTGCATATTGCTTATGTATCGCAGATTGCGCGCACCATCGGCAAATATTTGGGGCTAAATACCGAATTGATTGAAGCGATTGCGCTGGGGCACGATTTGGGGCATTGTCCCTTTGGACACGATGGTGAAAAGGCGCTAAGCGAAAGTTGCGAAGCGGCGGGAATCGGGCATTTTCATCACAATATCGAAAGCCTGCATATAGTGGATCATATCTCGCGGCGCGGCAGCGGTTTGAACCTTACTTTTCAGGTGCGGGATGGCATTATATCCCATGACGGTGAGGTGCACAATACCCGGCTGGTGCCCTATAGCAATAAGAGCCAGGCGGATATTGACCGCTATATCAAGATCAAAAAGGCGGGGGAACATTTTAGCTGGATGCCTGCCACTTTGGAAGGCTGCGTGGTGCGCATTACAGATACCATCGCCTATATTGGGCAGGATATCGAGGATGCCATTCGCTACAATCTGCTAAGGCGCGAGGAGCTACCCAAAGAGCAAACGGAGTACTTGGGTAATAAGAATTCGCAGATTATCGAAACTCTGGTAAAAAGTGTAATCGTAAATAGTTATGAAAATGATTATGTAGCCTTTGACGATGAAACTTCGGCACAGCTTTTGGCGCTAAAGAAGTTCAATTATGCCCGCATCTATACGGATGAGAATGTAAAAAAATCGAACGCCATCATCTATCGCACCATGCGCATTATGTTCGATAAATATCTGGAAGATATTACCAAAGAACGGCGCGATTCCAAGATTTACAAGCATTTCCTCAATCATAAGAATCCGGAATATCTGGAAGCCTTCCAGCCAGCGGAGCAGGTGCGCGATTTTATTGCCACCATGACGGATCGCTATTACAATGAGGAAGTAAAGGCGTATATGCTGCCGTGGAGAGGGTGAATGATGCTTCGCTTCGCAGGTGTCAGGAAGTCAGGTGTCAGGTTCTGGCGGTATTGCTCGCAGGCTCGCAATGGTTTATTAGAAGGCTCACTATCAAACTTGGTGGGTAGCCATCGAATATATTGGATGCGATTATTTCCCGAAATGATGGCATCCTATCTGTCTTGTCCCGTCAGGGACAGTGGTTTAGCTAGCCCAGGGTGTGCTTGTCAAAAACGAGCTTGCGAGTTTTAGGCAAGATCACCCTGGGTAAAGAAACGCGTTTAAAAAAGAAAAAAAACCCCCAGCCCCCCCCTTGTAATTTACGGCACAAAACCCGGGGGTTTTGTGCGGTAAATTACAAGGGGGGGGGGGCTGGGGGATAAAAAAGATTTCATCAAAACATACCTGTCACCCAGGGTGATCGTGCCCCAATTTTCGCAAGCTCATATTGGGACACTAACACCCTGGGCTAGCTAAACCACTGTCCCTGACGGGACAAGACCTTTACACAGCTTGAATTTGAAGCCATCTTAGGCTTCATTTTTTTCCGTATTGGTTCATTGTCTTTTTTCTTTACCCACTATATTTGAAAGAGAGCCTTATTTTTGGCTTCGCTGCGCTCAGCAAATGAATGATGAATGATGAATGATGAATAATGAAGGTATTGCTCGCAGGCTCGCAATGGTTTATTAGAAGCTGTCGCATGATGTGTGGAATTTGGAAAGCCTTTTGGACTCCTTGCCGCCTGCATAGGGCCTTGGTAGCGTTTGAAGGCGGATAAGCGGCAAGAAGTCCAAAACATGCACACCGAGCAGAGAGGCTGTCCCAAAATGCCAAAACCAAGCACTATATATACCGAAACGAGAATGTAGGGGCGCAATGCTTTGCGCCCGCTTTTTACAAAGCGTGCGCACACCGTAATAAATTGATATTGAATCCGTAATGATTACCTGTTGCGGGTATATTTCGGCGGGTTTGGGTGCCTTGAACCCCTACATTTCAGGGGTGGACATTTCTTGATGTGGTGTTGTTTGCGTATTTCTGGACAGCCTCACAGTAATAAATGGATATACTTACCGTAACGATTACCTATTGTGATTAAATTTCGGCGGGTTCAACGCATTTAACCCCTACAGTTTGGGATAGATATTCCTGATTATGTTGTCCTTTTCTTGTTTCGGGGGATAATTTCTAAAAGAAGAGATTCCAGATAATGCGCAGCATGAGTAGCGCCAGCGCCAAGATGAAGATGCGGCGGATAAAGAGATTGCCTTTTTGGATTACCAGGCGTGCGCCTATGAGGTTGCCGGCTATGCCGCAACATGCTGCGGGGATGGCAACTGGATAAAACACCTTGCCGGCGAGGGCAAAGGTAATAAGCGCAGCGATATTGGAAGCGAGATTTACCACTTTGGTAATGGCATTGGCACGATCAAAACTATAACGCAAAAAGTAGGCAAAGATTAGGATCAAAAAGGTGCCGGTACCGGGACCAAAAAAGCCATCATAAAAGCCAATAATCCCGCCAGCGAGCGCTGCCCAAAGTAATTTGTAAGCAATTTTTAGCTGCTGGGAATTATCCTCTAAACCCAGTTTTTTATTGAACAAAGTAATAAAAGCTATGAGGGGGATGAGGATGATGAGCAGATAGTTCAAGAAGTCGTTTGATACATAGAGCACCGTTTTGGCGCCCAAGTGCGAGCCGATAAGGGCACAGGCGGCACTTAGTAGGGCAACCGGCAGATCGATAAGCCCCGCTTTGAAATAGCGCAGGGTAGAAAAACTGGTGCCCAGGCAGGAAGAAAACTTATTTGTACCCAAAGCGAGGTGTGCCGGAAGCCCAATGCCCCAATATGCCGGCAGCGAGATAAGCCCGCCGCCGCCTGCCACAGAATCGATCAAACCCGCCAAAAAGATGAGGGGCAATACTATCAGGTAATCCCAGATGTTTAAAGAAATAAGGGTCATAATTCTGCTTTGAACTCCAGTTTGAGATTGTGTTTGCTCTTATCTTTGGGGTATTTATTGAAGCGGTATTCCAAGCTGAAACTGCTAAAACTATTTAGACGATAGATAGTAAGTAATTGTGCTTCGCTTTGCCAGCCGGCACGCTTTTGGGGCAGGAAGTTCAGGAAGTCTGTGCCGCTGCGCAGGTTGTAACCCAGGCTACCGCTGGCTGTTATGCGGTATTTTTGCATCAAAACGCTTTTGAAGGCAGGCGCCATGCCCAGATAGAGCAATTCATAGCTCTGGTTTGCATCGCTTTGTTGGCTGCCCCGTTCCCGCGCCGCGCTAATGCCCAATTGTGCGCTATGTGAAGTGCTGAAATACTTTTCACTAATGCTTTTTAGCGCCTGATAGCGCACCAATGAATTGTAGCGGCTTTCTTTGCGCCATTCGTCCTGTATTTCTATTCCTTCGTTGATGCCATAGTAGCCCCTAAAATCCAGCTTCAGGCTGGCAAGGCGCTCTTCGCTGCGTTCGGGCGTTTGATAGCGTTTATCCAAATCGCGGCTGTATTCCAATCCTAAATTGCTGAGGATGCGGCTTTGGTAAATATCCAGCCAAAGGTGTTGCAAGAGGCTTTGCCGGGCGTAAATGCTGTGTTCGCTCCCAAAATCGAAAAGGGGCTTCAGCAGGGCATCGCTAAAGGATTTCTGCTGTTCGCTTTGGTGGTTTATACTGGCGCTGATATCTCCCTGAAGTTTTTGCCAAAAGGGCTGTTTAAAGAGCAAGCCGGGTTTGTAATAAAAGCTGCTAATGGCATTTATTTCGCTGGAAAGGCTGCCCACGGAAGCGCTGATGTATTCGTAAATATAATCGCCATTGGGGATTTCCACTCCGGTGCTATCGTATATACCCATGCCGCTGCCGATATAAACAAGATCGCGGATTTTGGGATAGAATTCCGTTTGATTGAGCTGAAAATTGTTATGGAAATTGAAGGCGTTTTTGAGGAAATTATGAGAGGAGCGGAATTTGAGGAGGTCGTAATTGTGTTTAGGCTCAGTTTCCTGGGGCTTTAGCGTTTCTTTGTGGCTGTAATCCAGCTCGATGCTATGATTTGCTAAATTGCTATTGTGGAGAAGGTTGTAAGTATTGGAGCTTAAGAGATTTTCCCATTTGCCGCTTTTGAGTTCGCTTTGCTCTTGTTTGTAGCTAAGGCGGCTAAAGTGGCTGTTGCCCTTGATGCCCAGGGCAGGCTCAAATTGATAGTAGCGGGTGCTGCTGAAGGATTCCTCTTCCAATTGGTTCAAAAGTGCGGCAAATTGCCAGAAGTAAGAACGGTAATCCCAAGCAAGATTGAGATTGTGGTATTGTAAAAAGCCGGCATCTTCGCCCTCTTGTAGCGAGAAGCTGCTCTGGAGATTGGTGGCGGGGAAGATCACGCCTATTTGGGGGGAAAGGGAGCCAAAGCGCAGGGCTTTTTGGTGGTAGTGTTTATCTAAATCTCGATAGCGCAAAAGCAGCTCCGGATTCCAGTAGCGGCTTTTGAATCCGCCTTTGATATCCACGGTGCTTTGCGCCAGCGAATCCGCCTTGTTTAAGAGGGCAAAATCATGCTCAGGCAGGCTTTCCAGGCTAAAGCGGTAGCTATTTGGCAGACGGTGTTCGCCCAAGACATCAAAAAAGTAAGCGCTTTCCGCTTCTTTATAGCCCAGGTTTAGCGCAAAGAGACCGCCCTGATTGTCGTCATCATCAATGGCGGAAAAGGTATTGCGATCGTTTGCCGTATAAAGCGCATCAATTGCCGCCTGCCAGCCGCTATGTGTGTAGTTCAATCCCAAAGCAAAATTGCTGCGTTTGGTGGCGGGAACTAATCTCTTTAAGGGCAAATAGCTGCCCAATCCGGCGCCTACCCAGCGGTATTTATTGATGGAGTACTCTTCGTAATCTCCCTTGCCGGCACCCACATAGCTAAAGATGATGTCGTAAATAGCGCTGCTATCTGCGGGGGCATATTCATAGTAATCCATTCCTTCGGGGCTGCTAATAAGGCGGTAAGAGCCGCTATCCGAGCTAATTACTCCGCTTACATATACTTCGTTATCTCCGGCAAGGCGCAGGCTATCCAGATCGCTATCCGAAAAGCTAAAGAGCAGGGGAGAGCTTTTATCATCTATCTGATGGATAAGCTGATGGCTAAGGGAAAGATGCGGAGCCAGATGGAGCTTGGCTTCGCTAAAGTAGCTGTTTTGGCGGTAGTTTTCCTCGGTATATTGGAAATAGATGGTGATGATATCCTGAGTGCTAAGCAGGCGGTGGAAGGTGACGGAGCCTTCGGAATAATCGATGTAGTAATCCTGCCCACGCTCTAAGAGCCTGCCATTCAGATACAATAGTTCCGAGGCTGCTACCACCATAAAGCTGCGCTGATAGTCGTTTGCCACCAGATAGTAGGGACCCTGCTTGCCCTCGACAATGGGCAGAGTAAGCGAGGCGCTCTTGCCGCCGCCGGCGCTATAGGCTGCACTTACAATATGCTGCTTATCATAACGCGCTGAGATGCCTTCCAGCTTGCTTTGGTAGGGCAAATAACGGTTTGGCAAAAACTTCAAATCCAAATCTCCCATACCCAGCTCCCAATATCGGGAATATACGCGGATAAAAACTTGATCCAGCGAGGAAAGCTCTTTGGAATCCCCTTCCGGACTTAGCTTGCTTTGGCTATCGCTAAGCTGCGCCTGGATGTTTATGCCCGCACTCAGTTCGCCATCGAGATTTACATATAGCGATTGCATCAGGTCTGTTTCGCCAGTCTCGGAAAAGCTGAGGGCAAAGGTTTTGCTGCCCGAGATATTTAGCTTGCTATCCAGCTCCCAGGTATTGCGGGGCGGGGCAAAGCTCTTTAGGCTATCTGCCAGGCTTTGATGCTGGTAGCTAAAACGGGGCTTGCTTAGTTCTGGCGGGGTGATAAGGTAAGAGATTTTGAGATTTGCAGAAGGGGGCGGCTGGGGAAAATAAAGAATGCCTGCCTGATAATCTATGCGGTAATCCGTAAGCGGATTTAAGAGCAGGCTATCTGCAAATACGCTTTCGCTATGGTGGATGAGCTTTTGGTGCTTTACTCTAAGCTGAGTTTGCCCCAGGCTAAGCTGATATTCTTCGTTTACAATGTATTCGCTGGCAAAGAGCAGCAGGGGAAGCAGCAGAGTAAAAAGAAGAATAAAGCAAGCTTTTTGCATTAGAGGGCATGGATCACGTAGGTAACCACTCCCCAGATGGCAAAATCTATGTCTTCGGTAATGGGGATAGGGTTAAAGTCGTCGTTTTCGGGCACCAAATAGTATTTGCCTGCCTCGATCTTCAGGCGTTTGAGGGTAAGCTCGCCATCCAATATCGCCACCACTATCTTGTTATTGGTAGCTTCCAAAGCGCGATCTACGATAAGCAGGTCGCCGGGGAAGATGCCGGCATTTTGCATGGAATAGCCATCTGCCTGCATAAAGAAGGTGGCGGAAGGGTGGCGGATGAGGTGGGTATTCAGATCAAGGACACCTTCTATATAATCCTGGGCGGGGGAGGGGAAGCCAGCGGGAATGCTGCTGCCTATCAAAGGGCGCTCCAGCTTCATTAGCTCTTTGTATTGGTAGATGGCGCTAATGGAACCATCGGTCTTTAAGTGTTCTTTTTTCATACAAAAAAGGCGGGCATAATAGCCCGCCTGCATATTTGAAATGGGTTATTTGGGTAAGTTTTTCAGGATGCCCTGCGCCTGAGCGCCGTAAGTGGCGTCGTTTTGGATTCTTTCCAAATCCGTGCGGGCGCTGGCGTAATTCTTTTGCTGTACATAAGCTACACCGCGCAGCATTCTGGCGGTGGCGTTGTTGGCATCGGAACCCAGCACGGTGCTGCTGTGGCTTATCACTTTTGCCCAGTTCTTCTGCCCGTTGTAATAGCTCGCCAGGCTCAAAGCGGTATTGGGGTCTTTATCGATGGCTACGGCTTTTTCCAGGAATTCTGCCATCTTGGCGCTATTGCCAAGCTGTTGGTAGTTTTGCCCAATCTGTTTGTAAACCAAAGCTAAGGTTTGGTTATCCGGCTTGGTGGCAGCCAGTTTTTCCAGATAGGTATTTGCCTTGGTCCATTGATTACTGGCGCGGAAGAAATTACCCAGGCGGGCATACATATCCGCATCTTCGCGCAGGCTGAGCGCTTTCATATAGGCTTCTTCGGCGGCTACGAAATTGCGCTTGTCGGCATAGCTATCTGCCATAAGTAGATAAGCTGTATCCGTATTTGCTACCTCGGCGTAGGTTTTGAGTACTTGAAAGGCGCGTTCATCGTCTTTGATGTTATCGCTTAAGATGCGGAATTTGTTATTTAAAACCTGGTCATTAGCTGGTTCTATTTCCAAAATTGCATCGTAGTATTCCAGGCTCTTTTCATATTTGCCGGCATCACGGGCTACAAGCGCCATATTGCTATAGAGGCTCAGGATGTCTCTATCCAGCTCTTCCCGGCTTTTCCTGAGGGGGATGTGCTTTTTGTAAATCTGTAAAGCTTGTTCGTAGTGGCTTAAGGCTTCATCATAAAGGGTAAGCTCGCTACTATCATAAGCCAATTCAATATGGCTGGCAGCAATGTTCATCTTCATTGTTTCCATCTTGTAAGCTACAGAATCTTCCGGGGCAGCAGTAGCCAAAACTTCATGATATAGCTCATAAGCCTTTTCACTTTCTTCGATGGCAAGCTCATATTGATGGTCGGTGATGTTTTGCACGGCAGTATTGTGGGCTTCAATAGCCAATTTTAAGGGGTCGCGCACGGGCGTAATTTCTACCTGCGCTTCCGCCACCTTGTTCGAGGTGCAGGCACCCAAAAGCAGCAAAACCGCGAGCGCTGCGAAAACTAAATATCTTTGATTCAGCATTAAATCCTCCTGATCTTTATCTGTTTACATAGTTATGAGACGGGTTTTTTTGTCAACTGAAAAAGCCGGAGTGCGGCAAAAGCAAAATAAATACAAGATTTTTTCAATTCTTTTTATGTATGTGCTAAGATGTTTATTTTCAGTGGATAGCGAGATTGCGATCCTGATTTGATGAGGGCAAAATAAGGAAAAAATTGTATCAAGCGTAATTTTTATGTTGACAGAATATCTGAATGCACTTTTCTTTCACCTCATAAAGCTCTCAGTGCTTATTAAAGCAACCATAGGAGGTAAAATGAGCAGAGACGAATTGATTAAGAAGATCGCGGCGGATGCCGGCATATCTCAGAAAGTTGCCGGTCAGGCACTCGCATCCGTTCTTGAAGGCATCACCCAAGCGCTTAAAAAGGGTGATAAGGTATCGTTGGTAGGTTTTGGTTCTTTCAGCGTAGCAAAACGCAAAGCCCGCAAAGGCATCAATCCCAAAACCAGAGAACCTCTCAAGATTCCGGCTCGCAAAGTACCCGTATTCAAAGCTGGAAAGAAACTCAAAGACGCAGTCAAGAAATAACCCCCCCCCGTTATTTACTTGACCAAAGAATTGGCAGAGTCTCGCACTCTGCCTTTTACTTTTATATCAAGGAGCAGCCTATCGCGGTAAAGCTTTATTTGTGGAAAAACGGCGGGTATCGGGCAGATGCGCAAAAGATTTTACTTTACAACTTTATTAGTTTTGTTTTTTTGGCATTAGGAGCTTTTACGGTTCTAAATAAAGGATAATAGAGGATCTAATATAAGGACAGAGATTATAGAACTTATCTAGCATAAGCAATAAAATAAGCTTTAATGGAGCGTTATAGATGAAAACGAAGAAACTTGCCTGCTCGGATTGCTCTTCGGGTTTTGGAATATTTACTATTGCCATAGTAAAAGGAGAATTGCATCCTTACTATCGCAGATTGGCTTTGATTATGTATCATGGCGCCATGCCGGATTATCTGGGGAGCGCCGCATGAGACCTTACATTCAGATATCAATTCGTATTAAAAGAAACAGGCAATACCTTTGCCTCAGATTATCAAATAACTCACAAGACAAGCTCAAGAATGGAGAAAGACCATGAAAAAACCACTTGTAGTCATACTATTCCTACTTATGCTAATGGGAATAGCGCTTCACGCTCAAGCCCTTATTACCATAGGCTACGATACCACTGCGAATACCACTACTGGTAATCCCTCGCCTTACGGTACATTTTACAAAAACTTTCGTCAGCAGTATCTTTATACCGCCGCGGAGATTGAAACCGCCGGAGGTGGGGCAGGCCCATTACTTCTCTGGCATTTAATGTGGAAAATCCGAATACCTGTTCACCTATGCCCGGCTTTAAGATTCGCATGAAAAGCACAAATCAAGCTGCGCTTACTACTACCTTTGAAGCTGGAACCTATACCACGGTATTTCAGCAGAACGATTTCGTTCCCATAGCCGGCTGGAACACGCATGAATTTACTACACCTTTCAATTGGGATGGTTCTTCAATCATCATCGTAGATGTGGTTACCACCCTTATCCCCGGAACTTATACCCAAAATGCTTCCGTATTTTATACTACAACCGCGCCGGTAAATACCTGTCTGCGCTATCAGAGCGATAGTATAGATGCCGAAAGCAGTACGGCTACCGGCACAGTATCTACCTTTAGGGCAAATATCCGCTTCAATATGACGGCAGTGGTGGTTACAGACCCGCCCAATCCGGCAATACTGGTATCTCCCGGCAATGCTTCGGAGAATAATTCGCTTACTTCTACTCTGAACTGGGCGCCCGGCACCGGACTTCCCACAGGCTACAAGCTGTATCTGGGCACCACCAATCCTCCGCCTTTTGTAGAGGATGTGGGTAATGTGCTTACTTACGATCCGGTTTTGGATTATAGCAACACCTACTATTGGCAGATAGTGCCTTACAACGCCATTGGCGAAGCTACGAACTGCCCGGTATGGAGCTTTGGCACCGTACCGCAAGGCTTGGTATATATCGGCACGGGAACTACCGGTCAAAGGCAACCCTTTGGCGCCCTATACGGTTATGAACGCTCCGCTTCCATTTACACTCCTGCCGAGATTGGCGCCTTTGGTAATGTGAATCTTGTAGGCTGGGATTGCTCCAATACCGGCACTTCCGGCTCTGCCTCTCTGCCTTACAAAATCTACCTCAAAACCGTTACCGAGGGCACCATTACCCCCACTCCCTGGAACGACCTGATAGCCGATGCCCAATTGGTAAAAGAAGGCAGCCACATTTTCAATACTTTGGGTTGGCATGGCTTCAGTCTGGATACTCCCTTCCTCTATACCGGTGGCAATCTGATGGTATTGGTGGAAACGAACTATGGCGGCAGCGGCGCCAGCGGGATGTATCCTTCCTTCTATTATACTTCTGGCACCACGGGTACCCACCTTTACTACAATACGGATACCAATCCGCCCGCTACAAACGGCACGAATAACGCCAGTCGCCCTAATCTCATGCTCCACCTCAGCCCGCCTTCGGATGTGCCGGTACTATATTACAGCCCCGAAAGCTGGAACTTTGGTGATACCCTGATGAACTCCAATAAAACCAGGGATATCTTCCTATCCAATGGCGGACAAGGCACGGTAAACGTGCAAAGCATCAGCATTACGGGGGAATACTTCAGCATTTTGGATAACCCCGCTCCCGTAGCGCTTACCTTGGGGCAAAATGCCATCTTTACCGTAAAGTATGCACCCACCGAGGCAGGCACCCATACCGGAACCATCACCATCGTGGATGATATCCGCCAAACGCACACTATCCAACTAAGCGGCACCAGTATAGATGCTACCATCTACGAGATGAGCCATTTGGAAAACTTCGACAGTGTGGCGATTCCAAACCTACCTTTAGGCTGGACCAGCATCTATCAGGCATCGGTGGCTACCGGCTATGTAAAGACGGTTACCACCACTCCGCATAGCGCACCAAATTGCGTAACCATCTATAACCCCACGGATATCAATACCATCGCCATGCTGATAGCCCCACCTTTGGCAAATAGTATCCCTACGAATACCGTTCGTGTAAAGTTCTGGGGTAAAGGCTCTACAAACTACGCCATCAAGGTGGGCATAATGACGGATCCTAGCGATCCCACTACCTTCACCGAGCTGGGTACCCATACCTTTACTGCCACCTGGACGGAGTATCAGCAATCTCTGGCAGCCTATACCGGCAATGGGCAATTTATCGCCCTCAAACACGCCTGTAATGCCGCTACCCAAACCCTGTATGTAGATGATATAGAGTTTGAGCTGATGGGCGAAAACGACCTGGCAGGGGTAAGCATTACCGGAAATAGCACGCCCAGTGTAAACGCCGCCAGCCCCTATACCATTCACGTATTAAATAACGGCACCGCCGTACAAAGCAACTATACGGTAAAGCTCTATAGTGCAGACCACAGCGAATTAGCCAGCGCTACCGGCACTACGGTGAATCCCAACGATATCGTGCAGATTCCCATATCCTGGACTCCCACTGTGGAAGGCCCCATGAGCATTTACGGCAAAGTGATCCTGGATGGCGATATAAATCCCGGAAACGATACCACACCGTTAATGCAATTGGCAGTGCAGCCGGAAGGGGTGATCAGCGTTACCATCGGCGATGGCAGCCAAACCGGACGCATGCCCCTGGACTTCTACTATAAGAATAGCCTGTATCAGGGCTTGTGGTTCCCAGATGAGATCGGTATGGTAGGCAATATCACCAGCCTTACCTTATATACAAACTTTACCAGCAATTTATCTGATAAGCCGGTAAAGATAGTAATGGCTACTACGGATGCAACCGACCTGAGTAGCAACTGGGCAACGGGCACCAATATGGTGGAAGTATTTAATGGTACAATGAACTTCCCCAGCGGTGAAAATACCATTACCTTCCCCTTTAGCACTCCTTTTATCTACACCGGCGGCAACCTGGTAATTACCTTCAACCGCCCCATGGATGCGGGTTACCACTCCTCTACGGATTACTTCAAAACCCAAACCGGTGTGGTGGGCAGAGCACGCAATGTCTTTAGCGACACCGTGGAATATGATCCTTACAATCCCACTGCCGGAGCCGCTACAGGGGTGTATCCCAAGATTAGCCTTACCCTTACGCCCATGACGGGAGACCCCTTATTTATAGTGAATCCGGAAAGCTGGGACTATGGCGATGTAAATATCGGCGGATTCACGAGCAAAAACTTCAGCATCATCAATGCCGGCGGCGGAAACCTGGGTATAAACAATATATTGATAACCGGCAGCCCTGCCTTTACGCTTAGCACCATGCCCACCCTGCCTGCCAGCCTGGCTACAGGCGAAAGCGCGGTATTTGGGGTTACCTATACCCCTACTACCACCGGTGCCCATTCCGCAACCGTTATCATTACAGATAACCGTGGCATGCGCAGCACCCACAGTGTGGAAGTAAACGGCAACGGCGTATATGAGCTTACCATCGGCGATGGCAGCCAAACCGGCAGAATGCCCCTGGATTTCTTCTATAAGAATTCCATTTATCAGATGATCCTTACGGCAAATGAAATCAATAACTTTGCCGGCATAATTACCGGAATCAAGCTCTATAACCAGTTTGCCACAAACCTGCCGAATAAGCCCGTGCAGATTTGGATGGGTACCACCACGCAAAACGACCTCAGCGCCGGCTGGATACCTGCTTCTCAGCTTACTCAGGTGTTTGATGGAACGGTGGATTTCCCCAGTGGTACCAATACTATCAATATCGAATTCCCGAATCCTTACCTCTTTACCGGCGGTAATATGGTAATGATCTTCAAGCGTCCTACCGCTACTGAATACCACGCTTCTACGGATTACTTTAAAACCCAAACCGGTACTGCCAATAGAGCGCGTAATGCCTTTAGCGATTCCGTGGTTCATGATCCAGAAAACCCCAGCGGCACCACCCTTACCGGAGTGTATCCCAAGATTAGCATTTCCTATATCGCGGGAGATTCCGGCTCGCTTACCGGTGTAGTAAGCTCTTCCGGCACACCCCTCGAAGGCGTGCAGCTGCACATAAACGGTACAAACTTCAATGCCACCACAAATGCTAACGGCATCTATCTCTTCCCCTTCCTTTTGGTGGATGATTATACCATTACCGCCCACAAGATAGGCTATGAAGACACCACCCTGCCTTTTAGCATTAGCGATGACGAAACTACTACCCTCAATATCAATATGCCTGCCTCCACTACGGTTACGGTATCTGGCACCATCTATGGCAGCGATAACCCCGGCGTGGGGCTTTCCGAAGCTACCATTGCCTTAAGCGGTCCGCTTAGCTATGAAGGCACATCAAACGCCTCCGGTCAATTTAGCATTCCAAACGTGCTTTCCGGCAATACCTATAACTATCTGATCACCCGCGCCGGCTACCAATTTGAAGCCGGTACCATCGTAGTGGGTTCTTCGGATTACAGTATGGGCAATATCACCTTAAATGAGCTTACCCTGCCTCCGGGCGGTGTAACTGCCGAGCTAAACGCCACGGAAACCGCCATCAATATCACTTGGCGACCTCCGGGACAAGGTGGCAGCGCCCTCAGCTTCGATTTTGAAGATGATGACGGTGGCTGGGAACCCAGTGCAAGCTGGGGAGATGGCATTGGCGACTGGGAACACACCTCGGATTACAATGTAGCAAACTTCGTAGATTCCTATGGCTCCACCTCGGTAATACCTCCCACTTCGGCACATTCGGGCACCGGAATGTGGGGTACCAAGATCAATACAAACTACACAAACTCCGGTGGTTCAAACTACCTTAGCAAAACCTTTAACTTTACCGGACTTACAGACGCCCACCTCAGTTGGTATAGCTGGGAAAACGTATTTGGCGATTTTGACTATTGCCAGGTAAAGGTAAATGGCAATCTTATCTGGGGTCCCTCCTGGGATTACACTGGAACTCAGTGGAGATTGCGCGAGATCGATCTCTCTGCCTACGATGGAAATGCCGAAGTGGAAATCACCTTCGAGATGTATGCCACCACCGTGGTAAACTACGCCGGATGGTATATAGACGACGTAGAGATTACCCAAGGACCCCGCAGCGTAATGGCTTACAGCCCCATGCCGCAAGTGCCGGCTATCCTGCGCGGGCTTAGCGAGGAAGAAGCTGCCCGGATTGCGGAAAGCCTACCCCGCAGCAATCCCGCCCCCGTGCTAAGCCAAAGCATAGCGCAAGCCCCCAACCGCATCCCCGTGGGCTACCACGTATATAAACTGATGAATGGACAAGAGCAACAGCAACAGCTCTGGACTCAGCTTACCACCACCGCCATTACGGATACTGCCTTTGTGGATCCTTCCTGGACTACTCTGGAGAATGGCGTGCACAAATGGGCGGTAAAAACCGTATATACTGGCGGTGTGCTCTCTGACCCCGGCTTCTCCAATGGTCTCAGGAAGTGGCCAAACGATATTAGCGCCCTTAGCATTCAGGGAAATACCACCCCCACCGTGGCAACGGCTTCCACCTATATCGTAAGAATCAAGAATACCGGTTCTTCCACCCAAACTGTAGGCGCCTATACGGTAAAGCTCATGAGCGGCGCCAATGAATTGGTTTCCGTGCCCGGTCCTACCATTACCCCCGGTCAAAGCCTGGATGTACAGGTAGTATGGACTCCCGGTTCCGCCGGCACCATGCAGATCTTTGGCAAGGTGGTACTGCCCGGCGACCTCAGCCCGGAAAATGATAATACCGATCCCATGAACGTTCTGGTAATGCCTGCCGGTCAATTTGACTACACCGTGGGTAATGGAGGTACAGCTGCCCGCAATCCCATCAATATGTACTACAAGGCAAGCATCTCGCAAACCATGTATTACCCGCAAGAGCTGGGCAATTTCTACGGCTTCCTGCACGGGATTCAGTATTACAATAGCTTCACTACAAACCTGCCCAATAAGCCCATCAAGATCTATCTGGGCACCACCACTCTGGCAGACCTCAGTGCTGGCTTTATCCCTGCCGATAATACCCACACCCTGGTCTTTGATGGCACGGTGGATTTCCCCACGGGCGTAAACACCATTACCATTCCCTTCAATAACCCCTATATGTATATGAATGGCGAAAACCTGCTGGTAACGGTGGTAAGACCTCTGGATACCGCATACTTTGCCACTACGGATAACTTCGATTGTCAAACTATTGGCAGCAACCGCAATCGCATCACCCAAAGCGATAGTATAGATTACGATGCTGCCAATCCGCCTGCTACTACTACCTTATCGGGAATATTCCCCAAGACTACCTTCCTGGGCATCCCCGGCGGTGTGGGAGATTTTGAAGGTGTGGTACAGGGCGCGAATCTTCAGCCTTTGGCAGGCGTACTGGTAGAGCTGGTAAATGCCGGCTATCAAGCTATTACCAATGCTCAGGGCGAATATTATATCCAATATATCCTGCCCGAAGATTACACCGCCAGATTTAGCAGACATGGCTATATTACGCAGGAAATCCCCATCGAAATAGAAGAAGATGAAACCACCACGCTGAATATCACCATGAACCTGATGCCGCAGGTAAACGTAAGCGGCACCATCCTTGCCAGCGATACCGGAGCCGGAATAGCCGGAGCCAATATCCGCCTTAACGGATATGAAAATTATACCGGCGCTTCCGTAGCCAATGGCGGCTTCACTATCCAAAACGTATTTGCAAATCAAAGCTACGAATACGTAATCTCTGCCGCGGGCTATACCACCACTACCGGCATAATAGACGTGGGCGCCACAAACCACAATATGGGTAATATCACATTATCCGAAGTGGCGTATGCTCCGCGCGCCGTAAGCGCCACCTTGAATGACACCTACGATGCGGTAAACCTAACGTGGATTGCCCCCGATCCAAACGCAGTGGAAATTACCGAAGGCTTTGAAGACGCCGAGTTCCCGCCCTCAGGCTGGAGCCAGGTAATTACCAATACGGGACCCACCAATAGCCTGGGCGTATATCCCACCTGGTGCAGCTTTGGCGCCATCAATACCGGCAGCGGTTTGGTAGCTCCCTCCGAAGGCACCAAACAAGCTGGCCTCTGGTGGGTAACCGAGCATCAGGATGAATGGCTCAAGACCCCCGCCTTCAATTGCCCGCCAGATGCCTACATGGTGTTTGATACTCACGCTAATTTTGGCTCCCCCAATGGCGACCACTACTACGTAAAAATCTCCACCAACGGCGGCAACACCTGGACAGCCCTCTGGGATGCCAGTGTATTGCCCGAAGGCACAAATCATTATCAAACCCCGATCCAAATAGACCTCTCCGGCTTTGCCGGCAGCGAGGTAATACTCGCCTTCCACGCCGAGGATCCGCCTTCAAACGACGGGCTTTGGTACGTATGGTTTATCGATAATATCTATATCGGTAATATGATGCAAACCATTAGCTTCAATGCCAATGAGCTTATCCCTGGCAGAATAAGCGTAAATGCTGGCTTAAGCACAAATAGCAGCCCGAATACGGATCTGAGCCGTGCACCCAGCTATCGCCAGCAGAGCCTGGATATGGCTACTCAAAGCGCAGCCCCTGCCAAAGTAAATACCCGTGCTCTGATAGGCTACAAGATATGGCGCTTAACCGCCGGTCAGGAAGCTAATGAAAGCAGCTGGGTTTCCATTACCCCGGAAGTAATCACCACCCTGAACCATGTAGATACTGCCTGGCCAGACCTCAATAACGGCAACTACAAATGGGCGGTAAAAGCGGTTTACACGGCAAACGTGCTTTCCGCACCTTCCATCTCCAATAGCCTGGTAAAGGAACAGCTCAATGGCACCGTGGTAGGCTTTGTGCGCCGCACGAACAACCAAGGCATCCCCGGCGCCGTGGTTACTGCCTCCGATGGCAGTACTGCCACCACCAATACCGCCGGTGCTTATAGCATGGTACTCCCCGTAGGCATATATAGCTTTACCGCTGTTGCCAATGGCTACCACCCGCTTACCCAGGATGAGATCAACGTGGTACCAAACCAAAATACCACGTTGAATTTCGTACTGATCCCCACAAGCAACGAAGACGAGGTGGTGCCGGTTACCGTAACGGCACTGAAGGGCAACTACCCGAACCCCTTCAACCCGGAAACCACCATTAGCTACGAGCTAAAGGATGCTGCCCAGGTAAGCCTGGAAGTATATAACCTGAAGGGTCAGTTAGTCCGCAGCCTGATAAATAAAGCTCAGGCTTCCGGACGCTACCGCATTGTATTTGACGGTAAGGACGATAGAAAACAAGCTCTGCCCAGCGGAGTGTATCTCTACCGCTTTAGCGCCGGCGAATATCATAAGACCCGGAAGATGATGTTAATGCAATAAACTCTCAATGTGAAAGAAGCCCGGCTCCGGTCGGGCTTCTTCTTTTTTTAGATAGCTCGAAGGCTTCGTTTGGGAAGGTGGCAGGTGGCAGGTGGCAGGCGCTGCGCAAGGAGGTTTCCAGGAGTTCATGACGCTTATCCGCCTTTTACCCTATCAACGCCTTTTGAAAGCGGCATGGACTTTTGGTAGTCGTGTTTTGAGTTATGGGTTATCTGTAAGTGAAAATAAACCACCGCTAATATACGCGAATTGAAGCGAATTATCGCGAATGCCACTACTACGAGCGCAGCTATAATCAACCTGCGCTTGCGCAGCCGCCATTATTCATTTTTCATTATTCATTAGCTGAGCGCAGCGAAGCAAGCTTGCTCGTTTGCCTCCCTCACAATGCCCTCACCTCTACCCAGAATTTGCCGGTCGAGGTGAGGGCATTGCGAGGGCAGCAATAGAGTAAGAGTGTCTCATACTGAAATTGGTTGACCAATAATTGAGCCAAATGAGATGATTTATACTAGGCAAACGATTAAAAAATATGTCGTGTATAAATAATCTTATAAGCTCAAAGCTTTTCCAGGTTCAAAAGCTCATAAAAGATGGAAGTTTAAACAGGGAATATCATGCATGGCTGCCGAGCGGAACCCCGTTAGGGGTGATATTTTAGATAGCAATCGCGTTATATAGCAATATGATAAATAAACCCCAGCCCTATGCCCTTTGATGGCAGAAAACTCATGAGGTTTTCTGCCATCAAAGGGCATAGGGCTGGAGGATAAAAGACAACCATCAAAACACATCAATTACCCAGGGTTTATCTTGCCCAAATATCGCAAGCTCATTTTTGGGCAAGAACACCCTAGGCTACCCAAACTATAGAGGCTGTCCCGAAATGCCAAAACATGCACGATATCTAACGAAACGAGAATGTAGGGGCTTGAGGGCTTTGCGCCCGCTTTTAATAAAACGTGCGCGCAGCGCACACCATTATAAATTGAAACACAATCCGTAATGATTACCGGTTGCGTGCTAATTTCGGCGGGTTCAAGGCCTTGAACCCCTACATTTCAGGTGTGGACATTTCTTGTTGTTATATTGTTTTTCGTATTACTGGACAGCCTCAAGCTCGTTTATTGATCTCAAATAGCATGAGTCCAGCTCATCATTTTGGCAATGCCTAAGAAAACCCTCAAAAACACCCATTAAACAATGCTAATTCTATTGCAAAAAAGAGTCATGCGCCATGGAGTTCATAGCGGCAAAATATTTCCTGGGGTGCCTTGCCTCCGATTTGGCACAAGCAGTGTAGCGAAGCGAAACTGCTTCCACAAAAACACCAAAAGCAATGATCAACCTGCGCTTGCGCAGCCTTCATTGTTCATTTGCGAGCATTTCCGCCACTTGAAGTCAATGCCGCTTGTGAAAGGCGTTGATCGGGTAAAAGGCGGATAAGCGCCATTAACTCCAAGGGCTTGCATGCCCGACCAGCTTGAGGCTGTCCCGAAATGCCAAAACATGCACGATATCCAACGAAACGAGAATGTAGGGGCTTGAGGGCTTTGCGCCCGCTTTTAATAAAACGTGCGCGCAGCGCACACCATTATAAATTGAAACACAATCCGTAATGATTACCGGTTGCGTGCTAATTTCGGCGGGTTCAATGCCTTGAACCCCTACATTTCAGGTGTGGACATTTCTTGTTGTTATATTGTTTTTCGTATTACTGGACAGCCTCGACAGTTCAGGTAGCCTAGGGTGTTCTCAGCCAAAAATGAGCTTGCGAGTTTTTGGCAAGATAAACCCTGGGTAATGGATGCGGTTTGGATGAATCTTTTTTATCCCCCGGCGCAGCGCCCTATCACCTAAGCCCTAAAACCTAACACCTAAAAAAAGGCTGCCGAGGCAGCCTTTTTTATTTCATCATTATCATCTTTCGCGTAGCGCTATAGCGCCCGTTTTGCAATCTGTACAGATAAATGCCGCTGCTTAGGTTTTTGCCGCTATCATCTTTGCCATCCCACACAAAGCTGTGCGAACCGGCGGGTAATTTCTGATCCTGCGCCAGGCGTTTTACAAGCTGACCTTTTATGTTAAATATATTTAAGCTCACTTCTCCCGCGCATGCCAGGTCAAAGGAAATAGTGGTTTCAGGATTGAAGGGATTGGGGTAGTTTTGCTTGAGCTGCGTAATCTTGGGCACAGGCAGATACTCGTTTTCTATAGACATAGGGAAGGCATCCAGTTTGCGGGCATAACTCGAGAATAAATAATTCTCGCTGTCCAAAACTCCATGCCGGGCGTCTGTCCACACTACGAGCGCATTGTTTCCTACTCTGGCTGCGTTTAAATCGTATCTGTCCAGCCAGGCATCGCAAAATACTTCTACCGCTCCTGCTATCTCGCCATCCTGCCCTATTTTGCGACAGTAAATATTTCTAAGCCAGGTATCTGTATTCGGTGTGGCCATCCATACAAAGTAGATTGCCCCATTATCATATTTGATTAATTCCAGGTCTGAATAGATTCTTAAGCCGTTTTCAAGGATTTTTGTGCCGGAAATCAGCATTTCCCCTTCCGCATCCATCTTATATAGATATATGTCATTTGGGCTATCTCCGCGTTCAAATAATAGCCAAAAATCACCTGCATCTTTTTTAATGTAATTTAGCCATCCGTAAGGCAGGAAAAGCCCCGGATCGTCCCACTTTTTGGTGGCATCCGCATATACTTTTTGCATTACAAAAGTGCGTCCCGAACCTTGATAGGCATATACGATAATATCCTCACCGCTATGCACTGCAGATCTAAACACATACCAAGGGTCTGCTTGTGATAAATACGGTTCAAATAGCTCTACACCACTTTCTGGCCAAGCGGCATCCATTTCTCCCGCAGCGTTTATTTTAAATAATCTGTGTCCTTCCGCACCCGGACTCGCATATTTGAGTATGATGTATCCATCCTGAAAGTGATGTAGATCATATATGGGAAAGTCCGGTTCATTTGCTACCAATATTTTTCCGCCTTCTTCCCATTGGATAATCCCATTTGTGATCTTTTGCCCCATGACATCACCAGTTAACCAAGCAACATAAATATCATTCCCGTCGTTGGAGATTAAAGCCTGAGAGTAAAAAGCGCTTGATGCCAAAAGTAAGCCCGGCTTTGGGAAGAGCAATTCACCGGTAGGCAAAACTTGCTGCAAATAAAGTGAGTATCCAGCACCCCAGCTTTCCCTGATAGTAATGAGCAAAGGCAGGCTAGCATCCTGCATGAGCGGGCTTTTCTGGATTGTAATAGATTCATAATCTGTGGCTCCAAGCGAGCGTCCGTTCGGCTCGCAAAGGGCATTCATGTTCAGATCGTAAATCTGATAGTAGATTTGGTCTCGCCCGCTGCGTGTATCAACCCAATGTACAAAGTAGCCGGTATCCATAGCGGCTACATCAGTAGAAAAAGCAGTGCCGCCAAGGTGAGATATGAAAGCTTCGCCACCATTGAAGGATTGCGAGCTGGTATTTGAAATATATTCCCGCTTCAATGCTGTAAAACCGTTATTCAAATCATGAAACACACAGAGCGCACCATCGGTATTTGCCTGTAAAAAAGTGTTTTCATAATTCAAGTTTCCGCTACACAGCGTGTTACCGGGTACGCCCCAGTTTAGATTTCCATTCGCATCGATGCGTTGGATTTTCAAAGAGCTTTCTGCATCATAGCTTGGTTTCTCGTTCCAGCTTAACCAAAAGCCGCCCGCATCTGTGCCCTGAAATCGAGCCCAGTCATTATCATAAAATGAAAGCTGCTCGGCTGCCAAGACGCCGTTTTCATCCCATAAATGCTGAAACTCACTATTCAGCCGGATGATGCGCGCCTGGGTATGATGTAGGTTAAAATCCACAATATCGCGATGAAAAAGGCAAAACGCCATGCCACCATCTGCCAGCGCCAGCACCTGATCGCGGGCAGAAACATAGTAACCATTTAGTTCAAAATCAAAACTAAGAGTGATGGCTTGAGGAAAATCCAGGTTTCCATTTTTATCCATACGCTGCAAATAAAGCTGGTTCTGCTGCGTTTTCCACAAAATGAATTTACCATCTTTATCAGGCAAAATCCGGTAATCCGTACTAGGGAAAGCAGTGGGCGGAAGAAGCGGCGCCGAGCCAATGGGTTCGAGCGCTTCCGTGAAGCGGTAAAGTGTGATATCGTGGTAAGAAGACGGGTAATAATAACTGTTGTTTATGGCTAATATAAAGCCACCTTCACCATCCTCAAAAGCTTCACAAGACCAAAAGGATCTTTCGTTATCCAGCAAGATTTGTCCGGGAGCCTGGTTTAAGATATTGCCATAAGTATCTATATTGTAGCAATATACATTGTTATCATGAAAGGGTTGATAAATCAAAAAAACCCCACCCGATTGATTGGGCACCAGATCATACTTAAGCAAAAATCTGGTGCCGGATTGCAGTTCACAACCTTCCTCTCCCCAGAGCAATTGACCATTTGCATCAAACTTTTGTAGGAGATAACGAGATTCAGGTTCCTCACCTTCGCTTATATAGAGGATCACGAAACTACCATCATTTGTTTTGATGCATTTATAGATATACGGTTCGCCCGCATCGCTGGCAATTACTTTTGGCTGCGCCCAGATTATCTCTCCGGTGGGGCTGAGTTTCTGAGCGTAAATATCTGCATTTCCTGCATCGGTATCCGTGTAGATCACGATAATGGAACCATCGGAACACTCTAAGGATTGTCTGTGCATATCCAGCTTCCAGGCTTTGCGCACGGCAAAGTCTTCAGCTGCCAAAAACACTGTAACAAAAAGCAGCAAGACTATGACTAATCCGCGTTTCATGGGAACCTCCCGGCTTGAATTGTATTTGCCATATACTTATGCAATATTTGTTCCAATGATGGCATTGATTGCAATCTTTTGTGGACAAGGCTTCTTGAAGTCTATGCCGCTTGTGAAAGGCGTTGGCAGCACTAAAAGGCGGATAAGCGGCATAAACTTCAAGAGGCTGGACGCTGCGCTTTCTACCCAATCGGAGTTTTGCAGACCAAGTGCCACCCCGAGCGCAGCGCCTAACACCTAAGCCCTAACACCTAACACCTAAAAAAAAGCCCCGCCGAAGCGGGGTTTTTATCATTTCATCATTATCATCTTGCGCGTGGCGCTATAGCTACCCGCCTGCATCTTGTAGAAATAGATGCCACTGGCTACGGGGCGTCCTTTATCGTCTATCCCCTTCCAGATCAGGCTATGGTTGCCGGCATTCATCTTGCCATTTACCAGGGTATTTACTTTTTGCCCCAGCATATTGTATATCTCTATTTTTACATTTCCGGCAGATTGCAGCGCAAAGCTAATGGTGGTTTCCGGATTGAAGGGATTTGGATAATTCCCCTTTAGTGCGGTATTTACTACGCTTACCAAATCTTCATTGCTTACTGGCGAGGCGCTGCCCATGAGCGGGATATTTACCTGCTGCGCATTGGGATCATCCGAAGTGATCACCAAAAATCCGGTAAAGATACCCTCTTCGGTGGGGGCAAAGCCAACGGAAAGCGCCAAACTTTGTTCCGGCTGCAATACATAATTCATAAAGCGAATATCCTGCTGATCCGTTCTTTCCAGGTAATAAGGTGTGGGGATTTCCAGAGTGCCTATCATGGAGTTAGTGCCGGTATTGGAGATGGTAAAAGGCAGATATGCTTCGGTTCCGGCTCCTATATCACCAAAATCCAGATTACTTTGGTCGATTACCAAGGTGGGGCTACCCGTTTGTTCATCTTCGGCGGGGAAGATTACGTCGTCTATCAAAACGCAATCGTTGCCGCTGGCTACCGAGCCATCTTTTACATATTCCCAGCGATAGATATTGGTACCGGCATTTACCATAAAGCTTGCCTGAGTCCAGTTTTCATCTTCGCCGCTCCATTGATTTTTGAGCACGTCGTTGATGTAAAACTTAAAATAATCGCGTCCGGCTTCGCTGGATACTTTTTTCCAGAAGGAGATGAAGCCATTGGCGGGGTTGTGCATAGTAATAGCCATGCTGGTGGATTGATAGTTCCCGATATTTGCGCTTTTGGCTGCCGTGGTGCCCAAATAGCCGCCGCTGGTAGTAGTCCAGCCGCCGCCAAAGAAGGTCCAGGGGAAATTGCCAAAACCGTTTTCAAAGTTTTCCAGCAATACCCCGATTACCACGTTATAGGTATGCAGTATGGTATATTCGCCCATGCTGATCATGGCTATTATTTCCACTTCGGCGCCCGGCTCGATCATGGAAGAGAAGGTAATCTCATTCATGGCGCTTTGATAGCCATCTATTTCCAGAGCGGGGAAATCGTTCAAAATAGGATTTAATACATAATCTCCGCCGCTGATAAGCAGGGTGAGATTTATTTCGGGGCTGGCAGCATGTCCCGTATTGCTAAAGGGGATGCTGAGGATAAAGGTTTCGCCGGGATCAATGCGGTTATTGCCATTGCCCATGCTATCATCCACAGCCATATAGCCAAAGGTAATCTGCGGGGCATTGATGAGCAGGCTGTGTTCTTTTGTAAAGATTTCGCCATCTTCCAGCTCGATCCGAATCGTGAAAAAGGCTTCGTGTTGATCCGGTGTACTGGCAGCGATTTGCAGGTTTACGCCTTCGATGGTGCTGCCTGTGGCATTGGCAGAGATGAGGGGGATAAGATCCGGATTGCCCACCACCGTAAGGAAAGGATCCTCGCTGGTGATAGTAACGGATACCATTTCGGCGGGGTCATTGCCCACGTTTTCCATATCCACCTGAACGTTTACAATTTCGCCATAATTTATGGGGTTGCCATTATTTACTTCCACACCGGTTACGATGAGGTAAGCGCCATCGGCGGGCAAAACCTGAACTGTGCCCAAATGGGTGATCTTATTGAAAGCCACGATGGTAAGGGTAAGGTCCATCGGCTCGGCAGGCAGGGGAGCCAGGGTAATCATTGCGGTGCCGGCATTATCCGCCGTGGTTTTGCCATAGATTATGCC